>NZ_JMQC01000008.1:1418000-1772500 GCF_000746925.1 Bacillus clarus | reverse complement strand
CTTTATCGTTTGAGCAATGGAGGGACGCAGAAGGATAGAAGAAGCGTGCGATTGGTTGTGCACGTCCAAGCAGTTAGGCTGATAAGTAGGCAAATCCGCTTATCGTGAAGGCTGAGCTGTGATGGGGAAGCTCCTTATGGAGCGAAGTCTTTGATTCCCCGCTGCCAAGAAAAGCTTCTAGCGAGATAAAAGGTGCCTGTACCGCAAACCGACACAGGTAGGCGAGGAGAGAATCCTAAGGTGTGCGAGAGAACTCTGGTTAAGGAACTCGGCAAAATGACCCCGTAACTTCGGGAGAAGGGGTGCTTTCTTAACGGAAAGCCGCAGTGAATAGGCCCAAGCGACTGTTTAGCAAAAACACAGGTCTCTGCGAAGCCGTAAGGCGAAGTATAGGGGCTGACACCTGCCCGGTGCTGGAAGGTTAAGGAGAGGGGTTAGCGTAAGCGAAGCTCTGAACTGAAGCCCCAGTAAACGGCGGCCGTAACTATAACGGTCCTAAGGTAGCGAAATTCCTTGTCGGGTAAGTTCCGACCCGCACGAAAGGTGTAACGATTTGGGCACTGTCTCAACCAGAGACTCGGTGAAATTATAGTACCTGTGAAGATGCAGGTTACCCGCGACAGGACGGAAAGACCCCGTGGAGCTTTACTGTAGCCTGATATTGAATTTTGGTACAGTTTGTACAGGATAGGCGGGAGCCTTTGAAACCGGAGCGCTAGCTTCGGTGGAGGCGCTGGTGGGATACCGCCCTGACTGTATTGAAATTCTAACCTACGGGTCTTATCGACCCGGGAGACAGTGTCAGGTGGGCAGTTTGACTGGGGCGGTCGCCTCCTAAAGTGTAACGGAGGCGCCCAAAGGTTCCCTCAGAATGGTTGGAAATCATTCGTAGAGTGCAAAGGCATAAGGGAGCTTGACTGCGAGACCTACAAGTCGAGCAGGGACGAAAGTCGGGCTTAGTGATCCGGTGGTTCCGCATGGAAGGGCCATCGCTCAACGGATAAAAGCTACCCCGGGGATAACAGGCTTATCTCCCCCAAGAGTCCACATCGACGGGGAGGTTTGGCACCTCGATGTCGGCTCATCGCATCCTGGGGCTGTAGTCGGTCCCAAGGGTTGGGCTGTTCGCCCATTAAAGCGGTACGCGAGCTGGGTTCAGAACGTCGTGAGACAGTTCGGTCCCTATCCGTCGTGGGCGTAGGAAATTTGAGAGGAGCTGTCCTTAGTACGAGAGGACCGGGATGGACGCACCGCTGGTGTACCAGTTGTTCTGCCAAGGGCATAGCTGGGTAGCTATGTGCGGAAGGGATAAGTGCTGAAAGCATCTAAGCATGAAGCCCCCCTCAAGATGAGATTTCCCATAGCGTAAGCTAGTAAGATTCCTGAAAGATGATCAGGTTGATAGGTTCGAGGTGGAAGCATGGTGACATGTGGAGCTGACGAATACTAATAGATCGAGGACTTAACCATATAATATGAAGCAAATGTTATCTAGTTTTGAAAGAATATAAAAAACTTATTGACTTTATAAAGTGAATAGGTTACAATAATTCTTGTCTTAAATGAATAAAGTCTGGTAATGATGGCAGAGAGGTCACACCCGTTCCCATACCGAACACGGAAGTTAAGCTCTCTAGCGCCGATGGTAGTTGGGGCCTTGCCCCTGTGAGAGTAGGACGTTGCCAGGCAAATGGAGGATTAGCTCAGCTGGGAGAGCACCTGCCTTACAAGCAGGGGGTCGGCGGTTCGATCCCGTCATCCTCCACCATATTGCCGGCTTAGCTCAATTGGTAGAGCAACTGACTTGTAATCAGTAGGTTGGGGGTTCAAGTCCTCTAGCCGGCACCAGAAACCATGGCGGTTGTGGCGAAGTGGTTAACGCACCGGATTGTGGCTCCGGCATTCGTGGGTTCGATTCCCATCAGTCGCCCCATTTTTTCTTTAAAAAACATAATATGCGGGTGTGGCGGAATTGGCAGACGCACCAGACTTAGGATCTGGCGCCTTTGGCGTGGGGGTTCGACTCCCTTCACCCGCACTTTTAATAAAATAACTCATACATGTCTTGCGGAAGTAGTTCAGTGGTAGAATACAACCTTGCCAAGGTTGGGGTCGCGGGTTCGAATCCCGTCTTCCGCTCCAATTTTCAATATGACATGCCGGGGTGGCGGAACAGGCAGACGCACAGGACTTAAAATCCTGCGGTGGGTGACCACCGTGCGGGTTCGACCCCCGCCCTCGGCACCATATGCGCCCGTAGCTCAATTGGATAGAGCGTTTGACTACGGATCAAAAGGTTAGGGGTTCGACTCCTCTCGGGCGCGCTTTTATTAACGGGAAGTGGCTCAGCTTGGTAGAGCACCTGGTTTGGGACCAGGGGGTCGCAGGTTCAAATCCTGTCTTCCCGATAGTTTTAAAATTCATGGGGCCTTAGCTCAGCTGGGAGAGCGCCTGCCTTGCACGCAGGAGGTCAGCGGTTCGATCCCGCTAGGCTCCACTTATTTAAATATTTATGGCGGTGTAGCTCAGCTGGCTAGAGCGTACGGTTCATACCCGTGAGGTCGGGGGTTCGATCCCCTCCGCCGCTACCATAAAGGACCTTTAGCTCAGCTGGTTAGAGCAGACGGCTCATAACCGTCCGGTCGTAGGTTCGAGTCCTACAAGGTCCACCACTTAAAGTAAATATCTGGAGGTATACCCAAGTCTGGCTGAAGGGATCGGTCTTGAAAACCGACAGGCGGCGAGAGTCGCGCGGGGGTTCGAATCCCTCTACCTCCTCCATTTTTCTAAAATAAATATTATATCGTCGCGGGGTGGAGCAGTCTGGTAGCTCGTCGGGCTCATAACCCGAAGGTCGCAGGTTCAAATCCTGTCCCCGCAACCAAATGGTCCCGTGGTGTAGTGGTTAACATGCCTGCCTGTCACGCAGGAGATCGCCGGTTCGACCCCGGTCGGGACCGCCATTTTTACATAAAGGCTCGGTAGCTCAGTCGGTAGAGCAGAGGACTGAAAATCCTCGTGTCGGCGGTTCGATTCCGTCCCGAGCCACCATTTTGAAGTCGCAAGCCGGCTTAGCTCAATTGGTAGAGCAACTGACTTGTAATCAGTAGGTTGGGGGTTCAAGTCCTCTAGCCGGCACCACTTTCAAAATGAGCCATTAGCTCAGTTGGTAGAGCATCTGACTTTTAATCAGAGGGTCGAAGGTTCGAATCCTTCATGGCTCACCATTTTTAATTTAATGCGGGTGTAGTTTAGTGGTAAAACAAGAGCCTTCCAAGCTCTGGTCGAGAGTTCGATTCTCTTCACCCGCTTATCCTATTTGGGGGCCTATAGCTCAGCTGGTTAGAGCGCACGCCTGATAAGCGTGAGGTCGATGGTTCGAGTCCATTTAGGCCCACCATATTATTCCGCAGTAGCTCAGTGGTAGAGCTATCGGCTGTTAACCGATCGGTCGTAGGTTCGAGTCCTACCTGCGGAGCCATATTATAGAGAAGTACCCAAGTGGCTCAAGGGGCTCCCCTGCTAAGGGAGTAGATCGCGAACGCGGTGCGAGGGTTCGAATCCCTTCTTCTCTGCCAGATTTTGGCCCGTTGGTCAAGTGGTTAAGACACCGCCCTTTCACGGCGGTAACACGGGTTCGAATCCCGTACGGGTCATACTAAAAGAGATAGCATAATCTGCTATCTCTTTTTTATTGTATTAAAAATTATTTTTTAGCTCCTAGCCGAACAATCTCCTTCGACGTAATAACTGCATGACTATATGCCAAACGGAGAGTTTTGCATCCTAAAAGTACAATAATTAAGGCAAGTAGCCCTGCTATTATTGCAACGTCAAATCCAGCTCGCGCTCCAAAGCTATCAATTACTAAACCAGTTACAGCTGATCCTAGAGAGACTCCGATACCGAGTCCTGTAATTGTCCAAGTCATTCCTTCTGTTATTTTTGATTCGGGGACGATTTTCTCCACCAGCCCCATAGTAATAATCATAGTAGGAGCCACAGATAACCCTGCAAAGAAAACAACAACTACTAGCCAAGTGATATTGTTTACGAAAAATAGTGGTAACATTGTTGCCATTGATATTGTGACTATGTTGCCTTGTATCATAATGGATCAAATGGAAGTTTGAATTGATCTATTGGATTCATTCGTTCTATTTGCATTATCAATAATTGTTTGTAAAATAGATTTCCATTTGTGGGGATCATCGGGTAAGAAATGTCCGGTATCTTTTATAGAATGAGTTGTTACATGAGGAGTAGCTGATGCTCCTTTTTTATTTCTACTATTAAGGAGAGAGTATCAGCTGTCCCGTTCCAAATATGGTTCAAGTTTTGTGAATACTGGAAATTTTATCTTAGAAAGCATTTTTTATCAAAATGAATACTAAAATGGCATTATTTATATTCACAATCTAAAGAAAACGCCTCCATTGAGATGGATTTCACCCGCAGTCTAATCACTTTATACTGTGTGTGAAAAAGTTCACAAATAGGTCATATTTTGTGAAGTAATTCACAATAATTCGTGCTACAATATGAATGTAAAGAAGTTAAACAACATTAAATTAGTACTTTAATTAATTACTTAAATAATAATAATAAATAAATGTGAACAATAGAGAGGGGAAATTACCATGAAAAAAGGTATCAATCGTGTAGTATTAGTAGGAACAGGAGCTGTAGGTTGTAGTTACGCTTACTCAATGATTAACCAAGGTGTAGCTGAAGAATTCGTACTTGTAGATGTTAATGAAGCAAAAGCAGAAGGGGAAGCAATGGACTTAAGCCATGCAGTACCATTCTCTCCATCACCAACAAAAGTTTGGAGCGGTAGCTATGCAGATTGCAAAGATGCAGATTTAGTTGTTATTACTGCTGGATTACCACAAAAGCCAGGTGAAACTCGTTTAGATCTAGTTGAGAAAAATACAAAAATCTTTAAACAAATCGTTCGCGGTATTATGGATAGCGGATTCGATGGTATTTTCTTAATCGCAACAAATCCAGTTGATATTTTAACTTATGTAACTTGGAAAGAATCTGGCCTACCAAAAGAACGCGTAATCGGTTCTGGTACAACTTTAGACTCTGCTCGTTTCCGCTACATGTTAGGTGACTACTTAGATGTAGATCCACGTAACGTTCATGCTTATATCATTGGTGAGCACGGTGACACTGAGCTTCCAGTATGGAGCCATGCTACTGTAGGTGTACAAAAACTAGAAACAATCTTAGCTAACAATGAACAATATAAACAAGAAGATCTAGATAAAATCTTCGAAAATGTACGCGATGCTGCTTATCATATTATCGAGCGTAAAGGTGCAACTTACTACGGAATCGGTATGTCACTACTTCGTGTAACTAAAGCTATCTTAAACAACGAGAACAGCGTGTTAACTGTATCTGCATACCTTGAAGGCCAATATGGTGAGAAAGATGCTTACGTAGGTGTTCCAGCTGTTATTAACCGTGAAGGTGTACGCGAAATCGTTGAACTTGAGCTAAATGAAGAAGAAAAAGCGAAATTTGCTCATTCTGTAAAAGTATTAAAAGAAACAATGACACCAGTACTATAATAATCGATAAATGATTCAGAGGCGGGAAACTGCTTCCCGCTTCTGAATTTTTATATAATCTCATATAAATTCCTTTTCCAGTTCCCTTGTATATCCCCAAAATATACCCCTTTTGCTGGAGAAGGGTCGTTTATAGAAAAAAGCACTCTATTTTTAGATAGAGTGCTTTTTTATGTTATTGTTTAGGAGTTAGTCCTCATTTTTTTAAAATATCTGCTAATGTACCGCTTTTTGATTTTTCTACAGATGATTGTGATTTTGCTGCATCCGGACCTTTTTTCAAGAAGCTCCTTTATTTTCGAGCTAAGGTTGCGCTCGATGAAGTCACCTAGCTTTAAATCTTTTACATCGACGATTACAGTAGGATGAACAGATAGATCTAATGTCCCTGCTTGAAATGAGTTGTTGGATGTTTCAGAGTCGTTAAAATAGGCGAATACGCCGCTAGATGTAAGTGATAAACCAAGTGAAGCAGTGACAACTCCCATTCCTACTTTTCCTTTTCATGACATAAGAAGGCCCCTAATATATCACATTTGAGCAACTATAATGAAAATGAATTAAACATAGCATTTCACTAGGAATTATAGTTGCAAAAGTTTGATCCCCGAAAAAATGTGAAAATACGTTCTTTATTGAGAATGAATATATGAATGTGAATGATGTGTTTCAAGAAAAGTATTACAAAAGATGTTGAGAAATTTTTATTTGTGAAACATTTTTCAAAAGGATTTCGAAGGGAAAATAACATGTGAAATAGGGAAATGGTAATAAAATCAATGTTGAACAATAATACATATGGATACATACAGAATGATAATGAAGCGTTTTCAAGGAATATTCGTCAAAATTCGATATTTTGTGTACAAATGTGAAAAAAATTAGGTATTTTAAAGAAAAAAACGTATATTAATTAAAATTTAACAAGGATATTTCAGTTTTTTATAGAATTTTAAAACTATTAAAAATTTCTGTCATCTTAGTGGGGTGAACATATTGAGTGTAATGAATTGTATAGAAGAGAAATTATATGAGTTTCATACAGAAGAGTGTTATGAGAGTTATAACATCTTTGGGGCACATCTTGTTATAGAAGATGGAACGGAAGGTGTAAGGTTTACAGTATGGGCTCCTCATGCGAAAGCAATGAGTGTTGTTGGAGATTTTAATAATTGGGACAATGAGACACATAAAATGCTACACATGACAGAAGAGGGTATTTGGTCATTGTTTATACCGCATATGAAAGAAAAAGAAATATATAAGTATGCAATTGAAACTATAGACAATGAAATTATTTTAAAGGCAGATCCTTATGCAGTATATGCAGAAGTAAGGCCGAATACGGCATCTGTAGTTTTTGATATAGAGGGATATGAATGGAATGATAAGAATTGGCTTCGTAAGAAAAAGAGAAAGTCAATTTATAAAGAAGCAATGACGGTGTATGAATTGCATTTTGGTTCTTGGAAAAAGAAAGAAGATGGCTCACTGTATTCTTATCGTGAAATGGCAGAAGAGCTCATTCCCTATGTAGTAGAACACCAATTTACACATATTGAAATTATGCCGCTTGTCGAGCATCCATATGATCGTTCTTGGGGATATCAAGGAACGGGATATTATGCGGCGACAAGTAGGTTTGGTACACCGCAAGATTTAATGTATTTTGTCGATGAATGTCATAAATATGGAATCGGTGTCATTTTAGATTGGGTACCGGGTCATTTTTGTAAAGATGCACACGGTTTGTATTTGTTTGATGGAACACCGACCTATGAATATAGAGATATAGATGTGCAAGAAAATCATGTTTGGGGAACTGTGAATTTTGATTTAGGAAAGCGGGAAGTACGTAACTTTTTAATTTCAAATGCACTTTTTTGGATGAAATATTTTCATATTGATGGTTTTCGAGTTGATGCAGTTGCGAATATGTTGTACTGGAAAAAGGAAGGAAAAGAGCAGAGTAATGAACATGCTGTTTCTTTCTTACGCGAGTTAAACGAAGCGGTATTCGCAGAGGATGAAGAGTTTCTTATGACTGCAGAAGATTCGACAGCTTGGCCACTTGTGACGGCTCCAACGTACGAGGGGGGACTTGGATTTAATTATAAATGGAATATGGGCTGGATGAATGATGTGCTGAAATATATGGAGTGTGCACCGGAGTATCGGAAATATATTCATGAGAAAATGACATTTTCTCTGTTATATGCTTACGCTGAAAACTTTATATTACCACTCTCTCATGATGAGGTCGTTCACGGGAAAAAATCGTTATTAAACAAAATGTCAGGAGACTACTGGGATAAGTTTGCACAGTTACGTTTATTATACGGATATTTCTTTACGCACCCAGGTAAAAAATTGCTCTTTATGGGCGGAGAATTTGGACAGTTTGATGAGTGGAAAGACCTTGAAGATTTAGATTGGAATTTACATGACTTTGAAATGCATCGTTATATGCATGATTACTTTAAAGAACTCATAGCATTGTATAAGCGATCAAAACCACTTTGGCAGTTAGATCATTCGCCGGAAGGTTTTCAGTGGATTGATGCTGACAATAAAGAACAAAGTATTTTTTCTTTTATTCGTAAAGGAGATAAGGAAGAGGATATTTTAGTAGTCGTATGTAATTTTACAAAAGCTACATATGAAAACTATAAAGTAGGTGTACCAGAGTTCCAATATTATAACGAAATTTTAAATAGTGACGATGTAGTATACGGCGGGTCAGGACAGGTAAATAAAAAGCGTCTAAAGACGATTATAGAACCGTATCATAATCAATCTGCTCATGTAGAAATTACAATTCCACCATTTGGCGTATCCATTTTACGACCAGTGAAAACGAGAAAGGGGAGCAAAAAACAAGATGGCTCAAAAGCAGAGGTGCGTAGCAATGTTACTAGCAGGGGGAAAAGGTAGTCGTTTAAGTGCATTAACAAAAAATTTAGCCAAGCCAGCTGTTCCATTTGGTGGCAAGTACCGTATTATTGATTTTACGTTAAGTAATTGTGCGAACTCTGGTATTGAAACAGTTGGGATTTTAACACAATATCAACCGCTAGAACTGCATAATTATATTGGAATCGGTAACGCTTGGGATTTAGACCGTGTAAACGGCGGAGTCACAGTATTACCTCCTTACGCAGAGTCTTCAGGTGTGAAGTGGTATACAGGTACGGCAAGTGCCATTTATCAAAACTTAAACTATTTAAGTCAGTACGAACCAGAATATGTCCTTATTTTATCAGGCGATCATATTTATAAAATGGATTACAGCAAAATGCTAGATTACCATATTGAGAAAGAAGCGGACGTTTCTATTTCTGTTATTGAAGTACCTTGGGATGAAGCGAGTCGCTTTGGCATTATGAACACGAATGAAGAGATGGAGATTGTGGAGTTTGAAGAAAAACCACAGTTTCCAAGAAGTAATCTTGCATCGATGGGAATTTATATTTTTAATTGGGCTATTTTAAAAGAGTATTTAGAGATGGATGCGAGAAACCCAGAATCGAGTAATGATTTTGGAAAAGATGTGCTGCCACTCTTGTTAGATGAAGGGAAAAAATTAATTGCGTATCCTTTTGAAGGTTATTGGAAAGATGTTGGAACGGTAAAAAGTTTATGGGAAGCAAATATGGATTTGTTGCGTGATGAATCGTCTTTACAGCTAAACGATCGTAACTGGCGTATTTATTCTGTTAACCCGAACGAACCACCACAGTATATTGCAGACAAGGCAAAGGTAGAGGAATCTCTCATTAATGAAGGATGTGTTGTTGAAGGTGATATAAAGCACTCTGTCTTATTCCAAGGGGTAACAGTAGGAGAAGGCAGTATGATAGTAGACTCAGTCGTTATGCCAGATGCAAAAATCGGTAAAAATGTTGTGATTGAAAGGGCGATTGTTGGATCAGGTATGGTCATTGAAGATGGGACAATTATTCGCCCGGAAAAAAATATTGATGATGTTGTATTGATTGCTGAAGGGAAATAGAAAAGGGGGATGAAATGAATGGGAGAAAAAATGTTAGGAATTCTTAATGCAACGGGAAGCTTTCCTTCCTTAAAAAAAGTAACAGGTCACCGTTCACTAGCTGCGTTACCATTTGGAGGCCGTTATCGTCTCATTGATTTCATGCTTTCTAATATGGTAAATTCCCATATTCATAGTGTAGCGATTTTTACAAGTCATAAAAATCGCTCCTTAATGGACCATCTTGGTTCAGGAAAACAATGGGATTTAGATAGAAAACGTGACGGATTATTTTTATTTCCGCCTAACTGCCAATGCGATCAGGACGAATTTGGTTCCTTTGCTCACTTTAGAAGACATATTGATTACTTCTTACGTAGCAGTCAAGAGTACGTTGTTATTACAAACAGCCACCTTGTGACGGCATTAAATTTTCAAGCGGTGTTAGAAAGACATATACATACGGGGGCAGATATTACTGAAGTTTGCCATGATGGTATTTCACTCCAAACATATGTATTAAAGAAACAGCTATTATTAGATTTATTTGAGACATATAAAGATATGGAACACTATAGTTTGTTTGATGTAGTCAAGGAAAAACGAGGAAAGTCGTTACAAATTCATACATATGAACATACAGGATATGTGGCTATAATTGATTCCATTGAAAATTATTATAAACATAGCTTAGAAATTTTGCAGCCTTCCATTTGGAAGCAATTGTTTACGAAGGAATCTCCTATTTTCACAAAGGTGAAGGATGAGCCACCAACGCGATATATGAAAGGCGCAGAAGTGAAAAATACGATGATTGCGAATGGTAGTATTATTGCAGGGAAATTAGAAAATAGCGTTGTATCTCGATCTGTTAAAATTGGGAAAGGTTCTGTCATTCGCAATAGTATTATTATGCAAAAGACACAAATTGGAGATAACTGTATACTAGACGGCGTTATTATTGATAAGGACGTTAAACTCATGGACGGTGTAGTTTTAACAGGGACTGCTGATCAGCCGTACGTTGTGGAAAAGGGCGTTGTTCAAAACAGTACAATCAATAGTTATTCCTAAATATTTTGCAAGTGAACCTTTATGGTTCACTTGCTCACTTATATGAAATTTCGAAGGGAGGAAGCTGTAAGAAGGGCGTTGTATGATGTGTACGCTTTTCGGGCAGTGGAACAACACGTGAATATTTTATTTGCAGTATCAGAATGTGTACCGTTTATTAAATCAGGGGGCTTAGCAGATGTGGCAGGAGCACTTCCGAAAGAATTGAAGAAACTAGGAGTGAACGTCCGCATCATACTCCCGAACTATAGTCTTATTCCTGCCGAGCTAAGAGAAGCGTGTACGCTTCATAAAGTAATTAATGTTCAGCTTGGCTGGAGAAATCAATATTGCGGGATTTTAAAAGGTGAGCAGGATGGGATTACGTATTATTTAATCGACAATGAATATTATTTCAAGCGAGATTCTCTGTACGGTCATTACGATGATGGTGAACGTTTCTCGTATTTTTCGAAAGCTGTGTTAGAGTGCATTCCGCATCTTGATTTTGAAGTCGATGTTCTTCATAGTCATGATTGGCATACGGCGATGGTAAATTTTTTACTTCGTGAAAAATATGGGGACAATCCGTTATATGAGCGTATTAAAACGGTGTATACAATTCATAATTTGCAGTTCCAAGGTGTATTTCCTCCTGAAGTTATGTACGATTTGCTTGAGCTTGGTGATGAATATTTTCATAGTGAACAGCTTGAGTTCTATGGAAATATTAACTTTATGAAAGGTGGCATTATCGCATCAGATCGTATTACAGCGGTTAGCCCAACCTATAAAGAAGAAATTCAATATGAATTTTTCGGAGAGAAGCTAGATGGATTGTTACGAAAGTATAACGATAAGTTAAGTGGAATTGTCAATGGGATTGATACGAGTGTGTACAATCCAGAAACAGATGATTATATTCCTGCTCAATATAGTGCAGATTCATTATATGAAAAGGCGGAAAATAAACGCGCGTTGCAGCGTTATTTCGGTTTGCCGGAAAAAGAAGATACACCCGTTATTTCAATGGTAACAAGATTAACGAAGCAAAAAGGGCTTGATTTAGTTCGGACTGTGTTCCGTGAGATAATGGAAGAAGATGTACAATGTATTATTTTAGGATCAGGAGATTCTGAGTATGAGCAGTTCTTTGAATGGATGGCATATGAATATCCAGAAAAAGTGAAAGTGTATATTGGATTTAATGAGAAGTTAGCGCATCAAGTATATGCAGGTAGCGATTTATTTTTAATGCCATCATTGTTTGAACCGTGCGGACTTGGACAACTTATTGCATTAGCGTATGGTACGATTCCAATTGTAAGGGAAACTGGTGGATTAAATGATACTGTACAGTCTTATGAGGAGGAAACAGAGACTGGAAATGGCTTCAGTTTCACGAATTTTAATGCGCATGACATGTTATATACAGTTCGTCGGGCAATTGATTATTATCATGACAAGCCAGTATGGAATCAGCTTGTAAAACAAGCAATGACAGAAGATTATAGCTGGAAAAAATCAGCGCTAGCATATAAGAAATTGTATAAAAGTCTCGTGGAATAACATTAGGTGGTGAAAAAATGTTTACTCATGTTGAAAGCTTTAAATCAGCTTTTTTAGAAAAACTAGAAACGATGTATGGGAAAAGTTTCAAAGATTCTACAACTCGTGATCAGTATAATACGCTCGGTCACATGGTACGTGAGTATGTGAATGGCCAATGGATTGAAACGAACGAAAGATACCGCTCGGGAAACCAAAAGCAAATGTATTACTTATCGATTGAATTTCTACTTGGGCGTTTACTTGGAAGTAATATGCTGAATTTAGGCATTCGAGATGTATGTGAACAAGGTCTTTCTGAACTAGGAATTTCATTGCAAGAACTAGAAGAAGTTGAAGCAGATGCAGGTCTTGGTAATGGGGGGCTCGGACGATTAGCAGCCTGTTTTCTCGATTCATTAGCATCTTTAAACATGCCAGGACATGGGTGTGGTATTCGCTATAAACACGGTTTATTTGATCAGAAGATTGTTGATGGATATCAAGTGGAACTACCAGAACAATGGCTTCTTCATGAAAATGTATGGGAAGTAAGAAGACATGATCAAGCTGTTGAAGTAAGTTACTTTGGTAATGTCGAACCGATAGAAATGGAGGGACGTTTGGAGTTCCGTCATACAAATGCAGAAGTAATTATGGCAGTTCCATATGATGTTCCAGTAGTAGGGTATGAAACGAGTACTGTGAACACACTTCGGCTTTGGAATGCAGAACCTATTCCTTTTCCGCAGAACTGTAAAGATATTTTGAAATATAAGCGTGAAACAGAAGCTGTATCAGAATTTTTATATCCAGATGATACGCATGATGAGGGGAAAATACTTCGACTAAAACAACAGTATTTCCTCGTATCAGCAAGTTTGCAAAATATTGTCCGTATGCATAGGGAGAGAAACGGTAGTCTTCGTTATTTACATGAAAAAATTGCAATTCATATTAACGATACTCATCCGGTTCTAGCTATCCCCGAACTTATGCGTATTTTATTAGATGAGGAAAAATTAGCATGGGAAGAAGCATGGGCGATTACGACACAGACGATTTCGTATACGAATCATACGACGTTATCAGAAGCTCTTGAGAAGTGGCCAATTCGCATTTTTAAATCATTATTACCGAGAATTTATATGATTATTGAAGAGATTAATGAGCGTTTTTGTCATGAACTTTGGGAGCATTATCCTTATGATTGGAAGCGAATTGAGGACATGGCAATTATCGCACATGATCTTGTGAAAATGGCTCATTTAGCAATTGTCGGAAGTCATAGTGTAAACGGTGTGGCAAAAATTCATACGGAAATTTTAAAGCAGCGTGAAATGCGATTATTCTATGAGTTTTATCCAGATAAATTTAATAATAAAACGAATGGAATCGCACATCGGCGCTGGCTGATGAAAGCAAATCCACAGCTTACGAATCTTATTTCAGAAGCAATTGGGACGGATTGGAAGAAGAAGCCGGTCGGACTGCAAGCATTACAAAGTTTTCAGCGTGATACTAGTTTTCAAGAGAAGCTGGCGCATGTAAAACAAGAGCGAAAATATATTTTAGCAGAACGCATTCATTATAAAATGGGGATTGCAGTTGATCCTAATTCTATTTTTGATGTGCAAGTGAAAAGGTTACATGCTTACAAACGGCAACTATTAAACGTGCTTCATATTTTATACTTGTACAATCGTTTGAAAGAGGATGCTAGTTTTTCATTTTATCCGCGTACCTTTATTTTCGGAGCAAAGGCATCACCAGGGTATTATTACGCGAAAAAAATTATTAAATTAATAAATGAGCTTGCTAGAAAGGTGAATAATGATCCATATGTAAGTCAATATATGAAAGTCATCTTTCTAGAAAACTACCGGGTTTCTTTAGCAGAGGATATATTCCCAGCGGCAGATGTAAGTGAACAAATCTCGACGGCGAGTAAAGAAGCATCGGGAACAGGAAATATGAAGTTTATGATGAACGGCGCCATCACACTTGGGACATTAGACGGAGCAAACATCGAAATAAAAGATAGAGTAGGCGACGATGCCTGTTTCATTTTCGGCCTAACAGCGGAAGAAGTGCTTCACTACTATCAAAATGGTGGGTATCGTGCAGGCGATTATTATCACCACAATATGCATATTAAAAAAGTAGTGGATCAGTTAACGAATGGCTTTTTCGCACAAGCAGGAGCTGAATTTGAAGCAATTTATGATTCTCTCGTTATTCAAAATGATGAATATTTCGTTCTTCGAGATTTTGGCCCATATGCAGAGCGTCAAGAAGCTGTTGGTAAGGCATATGAGAACCGAACCAAATGGTTAGAAATGTCTATTTTAAACATCGCACAATCTGGACATTTTGCAAGTGATCGAACAATTTTACAGTATAGTAATGAAATTTGGGGTATCGGTAATACAGTTAAGCTTTTCTAAACTTAAAATAAACCTAGCTTATGAAGTCTAAGCTGGGTTTATTTATTTTGCTCAAGGAATATAAGGAAGAGCCGTATATAACATACCAGTTCCGCTATATTCCTCTGTAGCAAAGTATGAGAATGTTAAGAAACCTGTAACTGCAAAAATGATAACAAGAAAAAGTGCAAAGAAATATTTTAGCATGTATGGTTCCCTTATCCGAAAGTCATTATGAATATTATTATAGTACACTAGTATGCTATTTCCAATTGTTTCCGTCTTAAAAATGAGAAGTCAGACATGCCTTGTATGTTGTTATGGCGTGATTATTTGTAATGGATTTTGTGTTTTTCGTAAAAGTCATGTTGTGATGAACGTGTGCGTATTCCCAGTCTTGGTCGTTAAAATGTACTTTTCGCGGAGGAAGAAGAGGAACGACATCAAATAAGTTTACGAATCGAAAGCTACTAGCTACTTGTAGCTTATAATAATTTCGAAAGGCGATATCCCCAACCTTTGGGGAGGCGAAAGTATAGAGACCATATTGCGAGAAGGCAGTATTTACGCGTGCGTCTAATATGTGCAATGTAGCAAGTGCACCGCCTAAACTATGTCCTGTAGCGAGAAGTTTTTTATTTGCCGGTAAAGATGCGAGCATATCCATAATTGGATCACGGCAAGATTCATAAATAGAGAGGAAGCCATTATGAACATTACCGCTATTTAAGGCATATGGATAAGGCTTTTGATTTACAAGTGAATCAATAATCCAATCCGGATCTGTCTGTGTTCCCCTGAAGGCTACAATAATCGTATCTTCAGATTCTAATATAAAACCGAACCATTCTGTCATTTGAATCGCTTTTCCTTGAAAGCCTTGTACATATTGGAATCCATCAGGTATTTTGAAGATTCCATTTTGTTTATATTGTTCATACGTTAACTCACAGCAAGAAGCTAACAATATGGCAGTATCTTTATCAAAGGATAAAGGAGTACGCATCAAGGAAGCCCTCCTTAAGAAAAGGTATAGTTCAATATATGAGTGAGGGACTCGACTCATTCTTTTGAGGGCTTTTGAAAATTAGCCTTGTACTTTCAGTTACGTAAGGGAGTATGATTTTTGTAATCACATCGCTAAAAATGTAGGGAGGAATGCAGGATGAGCAAGAAGGAAAGTTATTCAATTGGTGAAATTTCAAAGAGAACGGGTACATCGATACGTACGCTGCATTATTATGATGAAATGGGATTACCTAAATCAGAAAAAAATGTTAGCTCTGGGCATCGCATATATAAAGGGCAAAATATATTAACGTTACAAAAGATAGCGAGTTTGAAAGTTTTAGGATATAACCTAGATGAGATCAGTATAAAAAAGATAGTTCCTTATGAAGGAGACTATCTTTTTTACATCATATTTTATTCTTTTCCATCTAAAAGACGACCAAGTCCACCTAAAACGCTACCTTCGCCACTGCTTTGAGCTGCTGGATTTGTAAGGCGTGCTGCTAAGCGACTAAGTGTTAAAGATTGGATCCAAACTGTTCCTGGACCTTCTAACGTTGCGAAGAATAAGCCTTCACCGCCAAATAGAGCTGTTTTAACTTTTCCAACGAATTCAATATCATAGTTAACATCTTTTGTCATTGCAACGAGACAACCTGTATCAATACGAAGTTTTTCACCAGGTTTTAGTTCACGTTTATATACAGTGCCGCCCGCGTGCATAAACGCAAGTCCGTCACCTTCAAGTTTTTGCATGATGAAACCTTCACCGCCGAAGAAACCACTACCTATTTTTTTCGTAAATTCAATACCGATAGAAACCCCTTTTGCAGCGCAAAGAAATGCATCTTTTTGGCAAACAACTTTTCCTTGATATTCTGTTAAATCAACTGGAACAATCTTTCCAGGATAAGGTGCAGCAAATGATACATGGCGTTTACCATGACCTGTGTTTGTAAAGACAGTCATAAACATACTTTCACCTGTAACGAGACGCTTACCAGCGCCCATTAATTTGCCGAATAGACCTCCAGATGGTCCAGAACCATCACCGAAAATCGTTTCCATTTCGATATGATCTTCCATCATCATCATTGCGCCAGCTTCTGCGATAACGCTTTCTTTCGGGTCTAATTCAATTTCAACGAACTGCATATCATCGCCGTATAATTTATAGTCGATCTCATGTGCTTGCATTTTTTCACCTCATAATATGTAGTAATCATATTGTACAGAAATTAAGGGAATTAGAAAATAGTAGTTCTGTTAATTTTTAAATAAAAAGGCGAAATGAAAATCCATTATTATATTAAAATTATAAAAAATAGTGGAATGAAAGTGTTCTCATTTGACGTTTTCGATATAGCGTGATATAGTGAAGTCACTATTGAGCTACATAATGTGGTACGGAAATAAAGCACGTTGAATTAAAGGCTGTAAGCTTGTTATACATTCATGTCCTTTATATCCACCTTTTCATGTGGATTCATAGTTTCATTTTTATTTAGGAGGTACATGACATGCAAACAGGTAAAGTTAAATGGTTTAACAGCGAAAAAGGTTTCGGTTTCATCGAAGTTGAAGGTGGAGACGATGTATTCGTTCACTTCTCAGCTATCCAAGGTGACGGCTTCAAAACTTTAGAAGAAGGTCAAGAAGTTTCTTTCGAAATCGTTGAAGGCAACCGCGGACCACAAGCAGCTAACGTTACAAAAAACTAATTAGCTAGCGAAAAGAAAGCATTCCGAATTTCGGAATGCTTTTTTTATGCTTTAGAGCTAGATTCATCTGAAGATAGTTCACCTTTGAAGGTACGTTCTTCAAAATCATCAAGCATTTGTTCATACTCTTCATGTTCTTCTGTCGCGAAAACTTGTGGATTTTTACCATACATATCTGTCCCGATAAAGTTTTCGAAATCCTCTACATATCCAACGTTTTCTTCACCGTTGATGTACATTTCATTATAATTTTTTGAATCTTGTCTTTCTAAGTCGGACGGCGTTTCTGATGTGCCGTAATTTGCGACATCTTGCCAAGTATCTTCAGCATCGTACTCTACGGCATGATCGGTATCGGACTTGTAAAACGATGGCGCTATTACCTCTTCTTCGACCGGACGTGATTGCATGTTTAATTTGCTTGTGGTGTGTTCGATGCACGTTGTAGCAGTAGGTAGTGCTTCTAATCTTTCAAACGGAATTTCCTCACCGGAAACTTCACAAATCCCATACGTACCTGCTTCAATTTTTTGCAGAGCATGTTTTGTATCCTCTAGTTGTTTATGCCAAAATTCAATGAGTCCGAAATCTTTTTCACGTTCATATAATTCTGTAGCCATATCACCTGGATGATTATCGTAAGCAGATAATTCGCCGACCGATTCGCGCTCAGATGCGCGATCTTCATTTTCATGAGTTTGTATCGTTTGTTCCAGTTCTTGCTTTTGCTTTTCTAAAACGGATTTAAATTGATTCATTTGTTGTGGAGTTAACATAGTAGTCCACCTTCCTACAATTCGGTTTCTTTATGTAGTATGAGCGTGGACGAGAGGAATTATGAGAGGAATTTAAGAGGGAGTGATGTCGATATGTTGTGTCGAATCACTGATATATGAAAAAAGGAGCCGCATAAGCAGCTCCTTTTTATAGGAAGTATCCAAGTAATAATCCGATCCCCATTAAGAAACCGAAGATTGTATTTGTTTTCGCTGTTGCGATCATGGCAGGTACCATTTCCAGTGGGATGCTTTTGCCGATGAAACCTTTTGTCGCTTTAAATGCCTTCGGTGCACTTAAGAATACGATAAGCATCCATGGTGATACGATGCCGACGATGATTAGTGCAATTGTCCAAAGATAGGAAACGATAAACATAGAAGCAAGAATGCCAACTGCTCTTTCACGTCCAACGATAATCGCTAATGTATTACGACCGTTTTCTTTGTCGCCATCTAAATCACGAATGTTATTAGATAGTAAAATGGCTCCAATTAAAATGGAGTTTGGAATAGATAATAAAATAACTTCTGATGTTACTGTTCCAGTTTGGATAAAGAATGAAATACCAATAATAATAATACCCATAAATAATCCTGCTGTTAATTCTCCAAAAGGTGTGTATGCAATTGGAAGTGGACCACCCGTATAAAGGTAGGCAACAGCCATACAAACAAGACCGATTGCAGCAAGCCACCAGCTAGAGTTCATACAAATATAAACACCTAATAGCATTGAGATACCGAAAAATCCAAATGCTAAATTAAGCACCGTTTTTGGTTTAATTCCGTCGCGGACGATAGCGCCGCCGATTCCAACTGAACCTTCGTGATCTAATCCTCTTTTATAATCAAAGTATTCATTAAACATGTTAGTTGCTGCTTGAATGAGAAGACAAGCAAGAAGCATGATAAAGAAAAGAGGGAGATGTATTTGATTAATACCTCCGACCTGCATTGCATAAGCCGTTCCGATAAAAACAGGAACGAAAGCTGCTGTTAATGTATGAGGACGTAATAAACTCCACCAAATGCGCCAGCCTGTTTGTTTACTTGGTTTTGGCGCTATAGGAGAGGAATTCGTTTCGACTTTCATTTCCATGTTGAATCCTCCTTGGTCACATATTGTACACAATTAAGTGTAGGAAAAGCAGCATTTAGTGTCAACGTTTATTTTCTAGGAAGAGAAGGTGAATTTCTCAGAATTGCTAAACGTTGACAGGGCTTTCGTTTGAGGTGTATCTTAAAATCAAGCGTAATTATGACTATTTTTCGCCCATAGGGGGGAGACATTGTGATTCAAACGAAACAAAAAGGCTTACAGGAAATTCTTGTTACAGCTATTGAGCGTCCAACTGATGAAAAAACATTAGTCAGTTTTGTCAAACAAATAGATTGGGTGGATCCACTTCTTTTTTATGCAGCAGGAAGAAAAGTCGCATCCGAAAATAGATGTTATTTTGCAGACCCAGCTCAGCATGTAATATTTGCCGGTATTGGCTCTGCTTTCACTATAGCAAACTCTTCTCACAAACGCTTTCAAAGTGCTCGTGATGAGTGGAATAAATTACATGAAAAGGCGATTGTTCAAAGGGAAGAGTACGAATTTGGAACAGGTCCTCTTTTATTTGGTGGATTTTCATTCGATCCAAATAAAGAGAAAACGGACCTTTGGAAAGGATTTAAGGATACAACATTGTCATTACCGGCTTTTTTATTAACAGTAAAAAAT
Organism: Bacillus clarus; assembly: GCF_000746925.1. GTDB lineage: Bacteria > Bacillota > Bacilli > Bacillales > Bacillaceae_G > Bacillus_A > Bacillus_A clarus. The sequence continues at coordinate 1,752,657 of NZ_JMQC01000008.1, read as the reverse complement.
GAAAAAGCGTGGTTAACGATGAATACATTCGTTTCAGCTGAAGATTGTGCAGAAACGATTTACGAAGAAATTGTTTCTTTAGAAGAGAGAATTTTACAAGAGAGTAAACATGCATTAAGAGGATCAGGGTTGAAAATTACTTCTAAAGTAGAAGTTGATCCAAATGGCTGGATGAATGCGATTGAAAAAGTGCAAGATGAAATGAAACAAGGGAACGTGCAAAAGGTTGTATTAGCGAGGGAGCTAAAAGTAGCGATGGATCAGCATATTGATTCCGCTCTTGTTTTAGAAGCACTTCGAATTGGACAACCAGATTGTTACGTATTTTCTTTTGATTATAAAGGAGCGTGCTTCTTAGGAGCGACACCTGAAAGATTAATCCGTAAAGAAGGAGAGAAATTTACGTCGATGTGCCTTGCTGGTTCTATCGGTCATGGTAATTCTATAGAAGAAAGTAAACAAAATAGTGAGACGCTTCTTCATGATGAAAAGAATTTGGCTGAACACGGTTATGTAGTGAACATGATTCGTGGTGTACTAAATGAACATTGCGAATCCGTTAATATTCCAGAGAGCCCAGGCTTATTAACAACGAAAAACTTAATCCATTTATATACACCAGTAGAAGCGAAAGGTGATGCTTCTCTTTTAACAATGGTGGAAGAATTACATCCAACGCCGGCTCTCGGCGGTACACCTCGTCTTGAAGCGATGAAGCTTATTCGTGATGTAGAATTATTAGACCGAGGATTGTACGGAGCGCCGATTGGGTGGATAGACGATCAAGGGAACGGTGAATTTGCGGTTGCCTTGCGCTGCGGATTATTAAATAGAGAGAAAGCATCCTTATTTTCTGGATGTGGTATTGTAATTGATTCGGTGCCCCAGCTTGAATATGAAGAAACAAGTTTGAAGTTTAGACCGATGCTTGGTGCTTTGGAGGAATTAATGAAATGAACAATCATATAGAAGCAGTATCATATTATTTAGGCGCGTTCGTAGACGAACTGACGCGTCTAAATGTATGTGATGTTGTTATTAGCCCAGGCTCACGTTCAACGCCGTTAGCCTTGTTAATGGAACAACATGAACAGATGAAAACATATTTACATGTAGATGAACGATCAGCAGGCTTTTTTGCACTCGGTATTGCGAAAGCGAAGAAGCGCCCGGTAGCGCTTCTATGTACGTCAGGAACGGCAGCAGCGAATTATTATCCAGCTGTTTGTGAAGCTTTTCATTCACGAGTGCCACTTATCGTATTAACAGCAGATAGACCGCATGAATTAAGAGATGTGGGTGCACCACAGGCGATGAATCAACTTAATTTATATGGCACTTTTGTAAAACAGTTTATGGAAATGGCAATTCCAGAAGCGAGAGAGCAAATGTATCATTATGCTCGTATGACGACTCAGCGTGCTGTAGCAAGCGCATGCTTCATGCCGCAAGGACCCGTTCATATTAATTTCCCGCTTCGAGAACCACTTATTCCAGATTTCTCATTAGAAAACTTATGGGAAAAAGGCCGTGGTGAATATACAGGATCAGTTCATCAAGGAAATATGACGATGACGAGTGAATATGTAGATTCTCTCATAGGGCGCCTTTTGAATATGGAAAAGGGGCTTATTATTTGTGGAGACGATAGTCATCCAGAACTTGCGGAAAATGTTACGAAGTTAGCTGAGAAAACGGGATATCCAATTTTAGCGGATCCGCTTTCTAACCTTCGTAGTGGCAATCATGACAAAACAATGGTTATGGATTGTTATGATACGTTTTTACGAAATGAATTATTGAAAGATACGTGGAAGCCAGACGTTATTATTCGTTTCGGTGGTATGCCTGTCTCTAAAGCATTAACTCAATTTATTAAAAAGCAAACGACAGCTGTCCATATCGTTGTAGATGAATCAGGACAATGGAGAGATCCTGCTCTTGTTGCAACGGATGTCATATGTGCAAGTGATGTCGATTTTTGTAAAGCGCTAATAGAGAAAATGCCAGTTATGAAAAAGAATGATTGGTTCGGAATGTGGCAACATATTAACGAGAAAACGAAGGAAACACTTCGTGAGATGGAAACATATGAAACTGCATTTGAAGGAAAAGTAATTACGGATATTGTCCGTGTATTACCAGAAGGGGCAACGTTATTTGCGAGTAATAGTATGCCAATTCGTGATACAGATTCATTTTTCTTCACATCGGATAAAGACATTCAGGTGATGGCAAATCGCGGTGTAAATGGTATTGATGGAATCATTTCGACAGCTTTAGGGGCGAGCGTTATTTGTGATCCACTCGTATTAGTGATTGGTGATTTATCATTTTATCACGATTTAAACGGATTATTAGCTGCGAAATTACATGAGCTAAATATAACAATTGTTGTTGTAAATAATGATGGTGGAGGTATTTTCTCATTCTTACCGCAATATGAGAAAAAGGAACATTTCGAATCATTATTTGGAACACCAATTGGGCTTGATTATGAGCATGTTGTCAAAATGTACGGCGGTTCATTTAGCCGTGTAAATGGTTGGGAGCAATTCCGAGAAGAGGTACAAAAAGGAACGACGACAGAAGGTTTACACGTTGTGGAAATTTGTACGAACCGTGATGAAAACTTAACATTGCACCGTAAATTATGGGCAAAAACGATGGACGTGATTACTACATCATTGCAAGGTGAATCAAAATGAAAGTAACACTGCAAGGTGTAGCGTATGAATATGAAGTAGTCGGAAGCGGGGAACCACTTCTACTTCTTCATGGTTTTACGGGAAGCAAGGAAACGTGGCGTTCTTTTATCCCTTCATGGAGCGCGCAGTTTCAAGTTATTGTAGTGGATCTTGTTGGGCACGGGAAGACCGAGAGCCCTGAAGATGTCACGCATTATGATATCCGAAATGCGGCGCTGCAAATGAAAGAATTACTAGATTACCTTCATATTGAAAAGGCACATATACTTGGCTATTCAATGGGAGGGAGACTGGCGATTACGATGGCATGCTTATATCCAGAGTATGTACATTCTCTTTTATTAGAAAATTGTACAGCTGGGCTCGAAAATGAAGCGATACGAAAAGAACGTCGTGAAAAAGATGAGCGACTTGCCGATAAAATCGAGCGAGAAGGCATTGAAAGTTTTGTTTCTATGTGGGAAAATATTCCGCTGTTTGAAACGCAAAAAAGTTTAGCAAAAAACGTACAAGAAGCGGTACGAAAAGAACGACTTGCTAACAATCCAAAAGGGCTTGCAAATAGCTTGCGCGGCATGGGAACAGGGGCTCAGCCTTCATGGTGGAAAAAGCTTGAGAAGTTTCATATGCCTGTTCTTTTAATGAATGGAGAGAGAGATGAAAAGTTCTTTCGTATATTAAAAAACATAGAAAAATGCATCCCTCATGCGAAATTTGTCAAAATTGATGGTGCTGGCCATGCAATTCATGTGGAACAACCGGAAAAGTTTGATACAATAGTAAAGGGATTTCTAAAAACTATGCAGTGATGCTTTTTTCAGCCAGAAGGAAGTTGAACTTATAGAGGAGATCAGAAATATACAAGGAGGTAGTAGTAATGGCTATTGAATGGGTAAAAGAAGGCAATTACGAAGATATTATTTATTCAACATACAATGGTATCGCAAAGATTTCGATTAACCGCCCTGAAGTACATAACGCATTCCGTCCTAAAACGGTAATGGAGTTAATCGATGCTTTTGCACACGCTCGTGATGATGCAAATGTTGGCGTTATCATTTTAACAGGTGAAGGTGGACGTGCATTCTGTTCTGGCGGCGATCAAAAAGTTCGCGGTCATGGTGGATATGTAGGTGACGACCAAATTCCTCGTTTAAACGTATTAGACTTACAACGTCTAATTCGCGCAATTCCTAAACCAGTTATCGCAATGGTAGCAGGTTATGCAATCGGTGGTGGACACGTACTTCATATCGTATGTGACTTAACAATCGCTGCAGACAACGCTGTATTCGGACAAACAGGTCCTAAAGTAGGAAGCTTTGACGGTGGATACGGAGCTGGTTACTTAGCTCGTATGGTAGGCCATAAGAAAGCTCGCGAAATTTGGTACCTATGCCGTCAATACAACGCTCAAGAAGCGCTTGATATGGGTTTAGTAAACACAGTTGTACCATTAGAGCAACTTGAAGCAGAAACAGTACAATGGGCACAAGAAATCTTAGCAAACAGCCCAATGGCACTTCGTTTCCTAAAAGCTGCATTCAACGCAGACACAGACGGTCTAGCTGGTATTCAACAACTAGCTGGAGACGCAACGTTATTGTACTACACAACTGACGAAGCAAAAGAAGGTCGCGACGCGTTCAAAGAAAAACGCAGTCCGGACTTCGGTCAATTCCCTCGTTTCCCGTGATCAAAAGCGGAAGCGGCTCGTTCAGAATGTGAGGGGGATGGAGCTTCTGACAAAGAGGCGCTTTTTGCTTCGTAGGAAGAAGTGAAGCCACCGAACATTCTAGCCGCTGTAGCTGGATGTCTCAAAAGCGGAAACAAAACAACTAAGAGACTTGATTTCATATCAAGTCTCTTTCTTTCATGAAAGGAGAATGAATGATGGAGACGATGCCCAATTGGTTAATGCAACGTGCATTTTTAACACCAGATCGAACTGCAATTGAAATAGAAGAGGAGAAGGTTACCTTTTTAGCGTTGCATGAAAAAGTAGTATCTGTTTGTGAACACCTTTCGCACGTAGGAGTGAAGAAAGGTCAAAAGGTGGCTGTTCTGATGAAAAATGGTATGGAGATGATTACAGTTATTCACGCCTTATCGTACGTAGGTGCAGTAACTGTACTTTTAAATACGCGTCTTTCAAGAGAAGAGCTACTTTGGCAAATGAGTGATGCTGAAGTTGTTTGTTTAGTAACGGATCAAACATTTCGTGCAGAAAGCATGCCGGTATATTTATTTGCTGAAGTGATGAATGGACCGAAAGCAGAAGCATTTATACAAGAAGAATTCGCCTTAGAAGAAGCGATGACAATTATTTATACGTCAGGGACGACAGGAAAACCGAAAGGCGTTATTTTAACGTATGGTAATCATTGGGCAAGCGCAGTTGGTTCTTCACTTAATTTAGGTCTTCGTGAGGATGATTGCTGGTTAGCTTGTATGCCAATGTTCCATGTTGGCGGATTATCTCTTTTAATGAAAAACATTATGTACGGTATGCGTATTTTACTCGTTCCGAAATATGATGCTAATTTCATTCATGAAGCACTTCAAACGAGAGGTGTTACGATTATTTCTGTCGTTTCTAAAATGTTAACAGATCTTTTAGACCGACTTGGAGAAGGAACATATCCATCTTCTTTACGATGCATGTTACTTGGAGGAGGTCCAGCACCGAAACCATTATTAGAAACGTGTGTAGAAAAAGAGATTCCTGTTTATCAAACGTACGGAATGACAGAAACGTCTTCGCAAATTTGTACGTTATCCGCAGATTATATGTTAACGAAAGTAGGGTCAGCGGGGAAACCATTATTTCAATGTCAGCTTCGCATTGAAAAAGATGGCGTCGTAGTACTGCCTCATACTGAAGGAGAAATTGTTGTAAAAGGACCGAATGTAACACGTGGTTACTTTAACCGTGAAGGTGCAACGCGGGAAACCATTCAAAATGGATGGCTTCATACTGGTGATCTCGGTTATTTAGATGAAGAAGGATTTTTATATGTTTTAGATCGCCGCAGTGATTTAATTATTTCTGGTGGGGAAAATATTTATCCAGCTCAAATTGAAGAGGTGTTGCTTGCTCATCCAGTAGTGGCAGAAGCAGGTGTTGTTGGAATGAAAGATGAAAAGTGGGGACAAGTTCCAGCTGTCTTTATTGTGAAAACTGGTGACGTAACAGAAGAGGAGATTATCCATTTTTGTGAAGAAAAATTGGCGAAATATAAAGTACCAAAGAAAGTGTGTTTCCTAGAGGAATTACCCCGTAATGCTTCGAAAAAATTGTTAAGACGAGAGTTAAGACAATTGCTGGAGGAGATGTAAGTGGAGATAAAAAAGGCAACACTTTATATAACGGAAATGCCACTTGTCATTCCGTTTACTGCAAGTTACGGAACTTACGAAAAGCGTGAGAGTATTGTCATTGAATTAGAAGATACGAATGGATACGTTGGGTTTGGTGAAGTTGTTGCATTTTCTGAGCCTTGGTATACGGAAGAAACAGTGAAGACTGCGCTACATGTACTTCAGGATTTTTTATTACCTGATTTATTGAAAGCTGAAATTTCACATCCGAATGAAATATCGTCTTTGTTTCAGCATATAAAGAGAAACCGAATGGCAAAGGCGGGAATTGAAGGAGCTGTTTGGGATTTATATGCGAAGCGTCAAAAACAATCGTTAGCGACATTACTTGGTGGAACTAGGCCTGAAATTGAAGTGGGTGTTGTGATTGGGATCAATACAATTCCTATTATGTTAAAACAAATCGAGAAGTACGCGGAAGAAGGATACGAGCGCTTTAAAGTGAAAATAAAGCCAGAACATGATTACGAATTGCTGAAAGAAATTCGTAAAGAGTTTCCGAATATCCCATTAATGGCTGATGCAAACTCAGCGTACACATTAGAGGATACTGACAAGCTCAAAAGATTAGATGAATTCCGGCTTATGATGATTGAACAGCCGTTAGCAGATTATGATTTTCTCGATCATGCAGAATTACAAAAGAAAATGGAAACACCGATTTGTTTAGACGAAAGCATTCATAGTCTAGAAGATGCACACGTTGCGATTACACTTGGCAGTTGCCAAATCGTCAATATTAAGCCGGGGCGAGTGGGCGGCTTAACAGAGGCGGTTCAAATTCATGATTATTGCATGGAGCATAACATACCAGTTTGGTGTGGCGGTATGGTAGAGATGGGGATTTCACGAGCGCAAAATGTTGCTCTTGCTTCATTGCCTAACTTTACGATTCCAGGAGATATATCTGCTTCTAGTAGACATTGGGAGAAGGATATTATTTCGCCAGAAGTGACGCTTAAAGATGGGAAAGTGATTGTACCGCAAAGTATTGATACTGAGTATGAAGTAGAACGCGGAAGACTGGAAGAAATTACGAGGCAGCGGATTGTGATTGAGCAGTAGGTTTGTCGCTTAGTATCGAAACGTCGATATATTCCATTTTGTGTTGATATAATTTTATTTACTTAGGTTACTCTTATGAGTAACCTTTTCTTATTGTACAAATTGGATAGACTAGTTTACAATCGAGCGTATGAAAATGGAATGGAGTAGGGGGAATAAAATGAAGCGAATTTCAATTTTAATAGCTGATGATGAGGCGGAAATTGCTGACTTAATTGAGATACATTTAGAAAAAGAAGGTTATCATGTTGTGAAAGCCTCTGATGGAGAAGAAGCAGTTCATGTTATTCAATCTCAGCCAATTGACCTAGTGGTTTTAGATATTATGATGCCGAAAATGGATGGTTATGAAGTGACGCGTCAAATTCGCGCCAAACATCATATGCCGATCATTTTCTTAAGTGCGAAGACATCTGATTTTGATAAGGTGACAGGTCTTGTACTAGGCGCGGACGATTATATGACGAAGCCTTTCACACCAATTGAATTAGTTGCGCGTGTAAATGCACAACTACGCCGATTTCTTACATTAAATCAACCGAGAGTCGAGGAGAATAAATCCGCTTTAGAAGTAGGCGGAGTCGTTATTGATCCTGAGCAAAGAACGGTAAGTGTGTACGGAGAGAAAATTGAGTTAACACCAAAAGAATTTGATATTTTATATTTATTAGCGAGTCATCCGAAGAAAGTGTATAGTGTGGAAAATATATTTCAGCAAGTATGGGCAGAAGGTTATTACGAAGGCGGAAATACAGTTATGGTACACATTCGTACGCTGCGGAAAAAGCTTGGGGAAGATAAAAGAAAGAATAAGTTAATAAAAACAGTATGGGGAGTAGGTTATACTTTCAATGGCTAAAATGATGAGAAGTTTTCGCTCGAAGATGATTATGCTGTTTGCGTTAAGTATGATACTAGCAGCTGGCGTAACGTATATGATTTATGAAGGATTACGGCTCTATTATAAATTAGTAGTTCGTTATGAGGATCCTTTAGCTCAATTTCGCTCCGTTATAAGAGCAATTGGGGATATTAATTTCTTTTTACTTATATTTATCCCTCTATCCATTGTGTTTTTCTTCTTTCTTACTAGACCGTATTTAAAATATTTTAATGAGATTTCTAATGGAATTCATCACCTTGCGAACGGTGATTTTACAAATCAAGTTCAAATTTCATCAAGTGATGAGTTCGGGAATATCGCGCGTGAAATTAATGTAGCGAGTGAAAAATTAAAAGAAGCGGTTGAAAGAGGAGACTTTGCAGAAAGTAGTAAAGATCAGCTCGTTGTTAACTTAGCTCATGATTTAAGAACGCCATTAACATCTGTTTTAGGTTATTTAGATTTAATTCTTAAAGATGAGAAATTGACGAAGGAACAAATTAAACATTTTTCCACGATTGCGTTTACGAAATCTCAACGACTCGAAAGTTTGATTGATGAATTATTTGAAATAACGAGAATGAATTATGGTATGTTGAAGCTTGAAAAAAGACCAATTGATATAAGTGAATTACTCATACAGTTAGATGAAGAATTATATCCATTATTAGAAAAAAAGGATTTAGAAGCTAGATTGAATGTTAATCCTCATTTACCGATTAACGGTGATGGGAAATTACTAGCGAGAGTATTTGAAAATCTTTTAACGAATGCCATTCGCTATGGGTATGATGGACAATTTGTTGATATGAATGGATATATTGATCATGAAGAAGTTGTTGTACAAATTATTAATTACGGAGATAGCATTCCAGAAGAGAATTTACCATATTTATTTGATATGTTTTATACAGGTGATAAAGCTAGAACAGAGCAACAAGACGGAACAGGTCTTGGATTATTTATCGCTAAAAATATTATTGAGCAGCATAATGGGACAATCACTGCTGAAAGTAATGTAATTCGAACAGTATTTGAAGTGAGATTGCCAAAAGAAGAGAGCTTACCAATTTAATAAAAATTTAAACTTTACCCCACTTTTTATTTTAATAGTTTTTTCTATTCTATACGTATGTTAGGTCAAGGAGGAACTAGAAATGAAAAAGTGGGTATTTATTTCTCTTTTTATATTATGTACAGTCTGTGTAGGCTTTTATATATCACCATTATTTCAAAAGGAGATCGATGTTAAAATTGCAGAAAAAGATAATAAGGTAAAATCGGCGAATACTGAAAAGATAGAGATTACAGAAGAACAAATTTATAAAGGGGATCTATTATTAGTTAATAAAGATTACCCGGTTAAGAAAGATAGCATTAGGTCTGATATTATAAATGTAAATCACAATAGTGAATTAGTAAGAGGCTATGTGATATTTGATAGAAATCTTCACTTATCAAAGGATGTTGTGAAAAAGTTTTTGAACGTTGTCGATGCAGCTGGAAAAGATGGGGTACAGCATTTCGTAATGAGTAGCGGGTATCGAGATTTTAAAGAGCAAAGCAAATTATATAAAGAAATGGGATCAGACTATGCACTTCCAGCAGGATATAGTGAACATAATTTAGGGTTATCGCTGGATGTTGGATCAACTCAAAAGAAAATGGAGAAAGCTCCTGAAGGTAAATGGGTGGAAGAGAATGTATGGAAGTACGGTTTTGTGTTACGCTACCCGAAAAATAAAAGTAGCATTACAGGCATTCAATATGAGCCATGGCACATTCGTTATGTCGGTTTACCACATAGCGCAATTATGCAAAAAAAGAAAATTTCGTTAGAGGAATATTTGGACTTCTTAAAAGAAGAAAAAGAAGTTTCAACTGATGTGGAAGGGAAGAAATATACGGTTTCTTATTATAAAGTTTCAGAGAGTATCAATGTTAATGTTCCTGTAAATAAGCAGTATGAACTTTCGGGGGACAATATGGATGGAGTCATTGTGACGATTCATGAATAGAGAAGGAAGCTATCTGGAGTAGATAGCTTTTTAATTATTTATATTTAAGGCATGGACTGTGTTTGAGATATTATTATCATGTATTGCCTTTGGTTTTGCGCTTTTACTTAATAGGTTTATTTAGACGAAGGGGATACCTCATTACAGGTATCCTTTTTTATATTAAGCCCTTTTCGTAAAACAAGCCTGTTTTTGGGTGGGGCAAGCTTCGGATTTACCCTGAAAACATAATATAAATTGAATCCCCTCATTTAGAACAAGGTGAACTTGTTACGAATGATACTAAAGGAGGAATAGAGTAATGAGTGAAAAGTGTGAACACAAACATGATCACGGACATGTACGCGGTTGCGGCGGCGGTTTTGCGCTTCTAATCGTATTGTTTATTTTATTAATCATCATCGGTGCTAGCTGCTTCGGTGGCGGTGGCGGTTGTGGTTACGGCGGTTATGGTGGATATGCTGGCGGTTACGGCGGATATTGTTGCTAATTATTTAAAAACTATTGAAAATAGCCTTGTGCGCTTTGCACAAGGCTATTTTATTCAAATCTTAATATGCTGTGATAATTTATTAATGTAAAGAGATCGGATTAAGAAGAAGAAAATAATCTCGATAATCCCAAATAAAGTGAGTATGATTACTAACTCTTTAAGTAAAGAGAAAGCAAGCATGTTTTGTAAAAACTGAATTGCAAATACTGTATGAATACCAGCGACGATATATGGCACAAAAAATAAAATCCCTAATTGAATTGTCGCAGAACGAAACATTTCTGATTCTGTTAATCCAAGTTTTGTAATGGTAATATATTTTTGTTTTTCAGCCGTTAAGTCATTGTACATACGGAAATATAAAACACTAGCTGCACCGATAAAGAAAATAAAGCCAAGAAATGCCCAAATAAAGAATTGAGCAACGGCATTTTCTTTACTATGGATTAATTCATCACTAGCCGTATAAATATCAAATGGTTTGCGAACGTATTCCTCGTCTTTATGTGCTTCATAGAAGTTGTGTGCATCATTATTGATGCTCTGTAATATATTTTGTGTCGGAACAATCGTATCTTCCCAATTCTCCACGAAGTAGTTATAAATTGTAATTGTTTCAATATGAGGAATCATATTTTCAATTACGTCATCTTGCATAACAATTACATGGGGCAATGCAAAGGATGGTTCTACCCCTTTATTAATAAATCCTTTAATATGAAATTCTTTTTTATTAGATTCCAGTGTAATTGTATTTTGTTTTGCAAATGGGTTTGATACAAGATTTAATAGTTCTGGCGAATAGCGAGAAATAATATAAACTTCTGTAGAATCAAGAGTGATTTCTGGTTTCTTTAATTGTTTAGCAACTGCATTATAATCACTCATTTTCATAATTGCAATTTCTTCTTTTAAAGCTATATCTTTTAAAACTGTAAGCTTATACTTTTTATATTGAAAATTAGCATTTGTGAGCTCAGTTTCAATTGTAGCAGTGTGCTTTTGTTCAAGTGAATTGTCACCTTCTATTGTATACGTGAAGGGAACAGGATATTGTTCTAGTATCGATGCTTTCGTATGATTATTTGCAGCGAATAACCCGATAATGATTGTAAATGCAAGTGCAGATAACATGGAAACGATAAAGAGTACATTAATATTGCTACGAGTACGAGCAACTAAATCGGAAACCCATAGCATGTTGATTTGTCTCATATAAAACTTTCTTCTCTTTTTTAAAATAAATATAAAGAGAAGAAATGTTTGCGAAAAGAATAAATATGTTCCGATTGCTACGAGTGGCAAAATTGATAACATAATAAGGTATACAGAACCATTTTGTACGTTTTTTTCTGTTACGTAGCCTTGCGGGTAACCGGCAATATAATAGCATAGTCCTAAACAAGTTAAAGCAAATAAAGAAATGAGTATAGACGGCCTTTTTTCTGTTTTTATTTTTGTATTATTTTTAATGAGACGGACTGTTTTACGTGTTCGAATGAACATAGGAGTAAACGTAGAAACGATAAAAAATAAAATGATAAAAGTTACTGTTGTAACAATAATTGCCTCTGTAGGCCAATACAAATATAGGCCTTCGGCACTTGTTAATTTAGAAGTAACTAATAAGAAGAAATTAGAAAAGACAAGGCCGCCTTGAATACCCACAAAGATAGCTAATATTCCAATAATCATATTCTCAGTAAATAATAGTCGTTTTAATTGTTTTTTTGAGATACCAAGGATAGTTAGTATCCCAAATTGTTGTTTCCGAACATTTAAAAATGTTCCGATTGAATATAGGAGAAAAAAGAACGAGAACATAATGATAACAAACTGAGCTGTACTAGCTAAGTTCATCAGAGGATTACGCTCTTGAAAGTTTTGGACGTTTTGGAAACGTGGATGATACGCATATACGGTAAACGAAAAGAAAACCATTATAGAAAATGCACTGCTTACAAAATAAGCGAAATATGCTTTGGAATTGCGAGAGACATTTTTAAATGCGAATTGCCAAAATGTCATCCACGTCTTCCTCCTAATAATGCGAGAACATCTAATATTTCTTGATAAAATTTCTCGCGATATAATCCGCGGTGTAGTTCGTTGTAAAGCGCACCATCTTTAATGAAAATAACACGGTTACAATAACTTGCTGCAAACGGATCGTGAGTAACCATTAAAATTGTGGCATTTTCTTCTTTATTTAACTTCGTAAATAACTCCATTACATCAATTGCTGCTTTAGAATCTAAGTTTCCTGTCGGTTCATCAGCGAGTAAAAGAGACGGATGATGAATAACGGCACGCGCTACTGCAGTACGCTGCGCTTGTCCCCCTGAAACTTCAAAAATACGCTTGTCTAAAATATGATCAATTCCAAGTTTTTTAGAAATAGAATCAAGCTTTTCGTCCATTTCCTTTAAAGGAACATTATCTAACGTCAATGGTAATACGATATTCTCACCAATCGTTAACGTATCTAATAAATTAAAGTTTTGAAAAACAAACCCTAATTCTTGGCGACGGAAAATCGCTAACTTTTCTCTACGGAATGTGTGCGGTTGTTTTCCGTTAATAACTACATCTCCAGAAGTAGGTGAGTCGATTGTGGAAATAACGTTTAAAAATGTGGATTTACCACTTCCAGACGGTCCCATAATCGCAACGAATTCACCTTTATCTACGTGTAAATTAATATTTTTTAATGCAGTATGAGGGACCTTTCCCTCATACACTTTTGAGACATTTTTAATGTGTAATACTTCTTCCATAACAATCACCTTTCTATTTCTTAAAGCTTAATATGTTGTGATAATTTTTGCATATAAAGGGAACGAATTAAAAGGAAAAAGATAATTTCCACCGTTCCGAAAATTGTAAGTACGACTGTAATTTCGGCAAATAATGATAGATTTATTATTTCCTGCAGCATTTTTGTCGCAAATATCGTATGGATTGAAGCCATAATATATGGAACAAAGAACAAAATAGCAAGTTGGATAGTAGCGGATTGTTTCATCTCAGTTTCTGTTAAACCGATTTTTGTAACGGTTATGTACTTTTCTTGCTCATTTGTTAAATCCGTATACATGCGGAAGTAAAGGACGCTGCCAGCACCGATAAAGAAAATAACGCCAAGGAAAGTGCCGATTAAGAAGAAGGAGGCGGCATCCAGTTTCGTTTCGTATAGTGAGGCGCTTGCTTCTTTTGCATGGAACGGTGGATGCTCTGCTTGAATCGCTGCATTGTCGTTATTAATTTTTGTTGTAAACGCTGAACCAATATTATGTGCTTTTTCCCAATTTGTAACTTGAAAGCTATATACACTCATCTGTTTTGAAATGATTGATAAGGCTTCTATGTTTTCATCAGATAATACGAGTAATTGCGGTACTAAGCTATTTGGGAAAGGGTTATAACTTTTATATTCTTTCACTTGCAATTGTAAAGAGTTTGGAGCGAGCGTAAGAGTAGTCTTTTTTTCTGTATCATGAATTGCTCCAAAGAATTGGTCATCTAAATCTTTAATAAGGACATAAGCTTCATTATTATTCACAGTGAGAGTTTCCCATTTTAATGCTTTAGCAAGTATATTATAGTCACTTTGTTTAATCGCATGATAAGGTTGTGAATTTTGTTCTGTTGGTTCTACTTCATATATGTTTGTTTTAAATTTTTTATAAGTAAATTGTTCTTCACTAAATTTTTGTTCTAACCAATTTAAATGTTCCTCAGCTCGTGTATTTTCCGTATGTGATAAATAAGTAAAAGGGAACGGATTGGCTTGTATTGCATCGAATTTTGTGAATTTCCCAAATCCATATAGGAATGTAATCATTGTAAAGGCAAGCGTTGATAGCATGGCTACAATAAAGAGCATGTTAATATTTGTCCGAATGCGCGTTGCTAAATCTGAAATCCAAAGCATATTAATACGTTTCATATAAAACTTTCTTCTTGTCTTTAATATACGAATGAGCAAGAAGCTAATTTGGGAAAAGAAAAAATATGTCCCGGCTGCCACAAGCGATGGAATGAAAAAGATGCTAGAGAGCATATATAAAATCCCGATAACAGTTCCAAGTGAAAGAAAGAATTTTGGGTTTGCCGCTAATACATATCCAGATAGTAAACATGTTGCTCCGAATAGGGAGATGAGTATTGACGGTTTCTTTTCTTTTTGTCTTTTTCCTTCTTTTAAAAGACGTACAGCCTTTCTCGTCCGAATCAGCATGGGTGTAAATGATGATACAAAGATAAAAAGTCCGAGAAAGATTGTAGTTGTTAAAATAATAGCACCTGTAGGCCAATATAAATATAGCCCTGGTATATGTGTAATTTTAGAAGTCACTAATAAAAAGAATTGTGAAAAGACAAGCCCAAATTGAATTCCTACAAAGATGGAAAGGACCCCAATTAACATATTTTCCATAAATACGAGTCGTTTTAGCTGTTTTTGAGATATTCCAAGCACTGTTAAAATCCCAAATTGCTTTTTTCGGACTTTTAAAAATGTACCGATTGAGTATAGTAAAAAGAAAAATGAAAAGAATACAATGACAACTTCTGAAATTGTCATTAATACGCTAAGAGCATAATTCACTTCTGTAGTTTGCAATTTAGGATGAAATAAATAAACTGCAAACGAGAAGAAAATGGCAATGGAAAACGCACTGCTTATAAAATAGGCGAAATAAGCTCTGGCGTTCCGCGTTACGTTTTTAAATGCAAACTGCCAAAATGTCATTCACCTAAACCTCCTAATAGGGTTAACGTGAAAGGAGTATGAGAGGATTTTTCCTCATACTCTTTTACTTTTATGTGTAATACTTTTCCCATAAATCTCACCTTTCTATTGTTTAAATCTTAATATGTTGCGATAACTTTTGCATATAAAGGGAACGAATTAATAGGAAAAAGATAATCTCAATTGTACCAAAAATCGTAAGTACAACCGTGATTTCAGCGAACAATGATGAATTGATAACATCTTGTAGCATCTTTGTTGCAAACATCGTATGGATCAAAGCCATAATGTAAGGAACAAAGAAGAAAATGGCAAGTTGAATTGTTGCTGCTGCCTGATTTTAAAAGACGTACTGCTTTTCTCGTCCGAATCAGCATCGGTGTGAACGCAGATACAACAATAAAGAGACTAAGAAAAAAAATTGTTGTTAAAATGAAAGCGTCCGTCGGCCAGTATAACTATATACCTGGTACATGCGTAATTTTCGCTGTTACTAATAAGAAAAACTGCGAAAAAAAGAGTCCGAACGGCATGCCGAAAAAGGTAGATAAAATACCGATTAACATATTTTCCATGAAAATGAGGCGGCGCAGTTGTTTTCTTGTTATTCCTAAAACGGTTAAAATTCCAAATTGCTTTTACGAACTTTTAAAAATGTACCGATGGAATATAGCAAAAAGAAGAAAAAAAGCATACGATAACAACTTCGGAAAATATCATTAATCCTGAAACGTCAGTTATCATACTGAAGTTTTGTAATTTTGGATGGAATAAATAAACGGCAATTGAAAAGGAACTGCTTACAAAGTAGGAAAAACAACCTCTTGAGTTGCGCGTTACATTTTTAAATGCAAATTGCCAAAATATCATAAACGATACCCCCAGTTAGAAGATATAGAGGTAGTTTTATTGCAAAAAATGTATGAGCGTAAGTTCTCATACATTTTGCTAGCACATGTTATGATTATGTTTCAGTTACCTTCTCTACATTATCTGCTTGATTATTTGCAGCATTGTGGAAGATGATTTTAATCGTCGTTCCTTTACCAACTTCAGAGTCTAGTTTTACAGAATGACCTAAATAATCACAAATTTTACTTACGATATACAGTCCCATACCAGTAGATTCTCCAAATGCACGACCATTTTTCCCAGTGTAAAACGGTTCGAATACTCTTCGAATATCTTCTTGCGGAATACCGACGCCTTCATCACGAACTTCTAAAATAATATCTTTTCCATTTCGATAAGCAGATAAGAAAACTTTCTTTCCACGCTCACCAGAATAACGAACAGCATTTGTCATTAACTGATAAATGATGAATTTTAACCATTTCGCATCAGAAGCAACCTTTAGATCAGAATGAACTTCTAAAACTGGGAAGACGCCATTACGAATGAATAGTTCCTTTAATCCATTAATATTTTTTGTTACAGTATCTTTTAATGAAATCGTCTCAACATGGAAGTCTTCATGGAAGTTATTTAACCTTGCCATGTATAACGCCATATCAAGTCCTTGGTTTAAGCGCTCTAGTTCTTTCTTAAACTTAGGAATTAAATGTTCATCTTCCATTTCAAGCACCATAAGCTGCATGATAGAAACTGGTGTTTTCATTTGATGTACCCAATGGTTAATGAATAATTGATGTTCTTGTTGTTTTACTTCGAATGTTTGTAGTTCTTTTTGGAATAGACGATATTGCGTACGAACGAGCTCATTTACACCGTGGGGCATAGGAGCAGTCGCTCTTTCAATAAACGCATCTTCCATTTTCTCTGGTGGTTCACTTAATCGATGATACATTCTACGATTCCGAACGTAACGATAAGCGAGGAAACAGATAAATAAGTATAAACTTAAAACGATGAAATAAAACTTATTATTTTGAAATCCATCTACTGCATCATAGAGAACGAAAATGATGCCAAAATTTAGTGCATATAATAGAAAAAATACAAAATGATCACGTAAAAATAGCTTCATGCTTATTCACTCCAAGTTGCGTTAAAACGATACCCAAGTCCACGTACTGTTTCAATAGAGTTTTCAATACCGAGCTCATTAAATTTCTTACGAAGACGCGTAATGTTTACGTTTAATGTATTTTCCTCAACGAAGCTTTCATCATCCCATAGGGCAGCTAGTAAATCTTCACGGCTTGCTGTACGAGGGAATTTAGATAATAGCATTTCTGCTAAAATAGCTTCTTTCTTTGTTAAAAGAACTTGCTCAGATCCAAAATGAATTTCTGGACGTTCAGGGAATAATTTTAGCCCCTCTACCTCAACGATACGCTCAGAAATATTTGGTGCATAATCACCATAAATACGACGTAATTGACCTTTAATTTTCGCCATTACAACGTCGTAGTGGAACGGTTTTGTAATGTAATCATCCGCACCGCTTTCAATCGCCATAATTTGTTCCATTTCACCTGCACGTGCAGAAATGAAAATAATTGGACAAGTAGATTCATGACGAATTTGACGGCACCAGTAGAATCCATCAAATTTCGGTAAGTTTACATCAAGTAAAACAAGATGTGGTTTCACCGCGTTAAACGATTCCATAATATCATCGAAATTTTCTGTAACAACAGCTTCATAGCCGTATTTTTGAATGTGAGATTGTAGTAATGATGAAATATTTGGATCGTCTTCAACGATTAAAATTTTGTACATATGTATATTCCTCCTCAAAAAACAATTGTAGCTATAGTGTACCATGTGTTTCACGTCTTTTCATTATGTTGAAATATAAGCTAGTAAACAGTATAGGTCAAAAGTGGAAAAAGTAAAAAGGGACATGGATATAATTGACAATCCGTAGTTTTCGTTTTAATGTTTAGATAAATATCTAAATGTCTAATTAGTGAAAGGAAGAAAGACATTGAACCAAGCATTCAAAGCGTTAGCAGACCCAACAAGGAGAAAAATTTTAGATTTATTAAAAGAAGGTGACTTAACAGCTGGTGAAATTGCCGAACAATTCAACATGACAAAGCCAAGTATTTCTCATCACCTAAATGCGCTTAAAAATGCTGAACTTATTCAAGATGAAAAAAGAGGGCAATTCGTTGTGTATTCTTTAAACACAACTGTATTTCAAGATTTATTGACTTGGGTGTTTACGTTTACGAATAAGGGGGAAGAGGGGAAATGAGGAAGCATGTATTTCCATGGGGGTTAATTCTTACTATTGCAATCGGATGGTATATTGTATGGCCGTATTTGCCGGAGCAAATTCCACGTCATTATAATGCTGAAGGAATGATAGATGGATATTTTTCTAAAGTAGAAGCAAGTTCTTTTTCGATAAGTAGTATGGTGGTGCTTTATATTATATGGTTAGTTATAGGAAATATTGATGTAACGAAAGGTAAACATAAACAGCATGTTAATGTACTTTCTGCAATAAATTATGCCATTCTTTTTATAGGATTTGGCTGTAACATATTTGCGCTATTAGCTGCATCTAATTATATTGATTCAGGATCAATTGCATTTAATTTCGGACTCGGAACAATATTCCTTGTACTCGGTAATTATATGCAACAAACGAAGCCGAATGGTTTAGTAGGAATTCGAATGTACTGGACATTAGAGAACCCTATAGTATGGCGAAAAACACATCGATTTGCTTCAAAGGTATTTGTAATGGGGGCACTATGTATATATGGTGGTGCATTATTTCCAGATCCATTCAATATCTTTATGGCAATTGGAACGATATTAATATGTATTCTCATATCAACATTAAAATCATATTCCATTTATAAAAAAGAAATAGCATAGGATGAGAGGATTTTTTTAAAAAAGGGAGTGCAGGGAAGATGAAAAGACATCTTTTTGCAATTATATTAATTCTTACAACTTGTCTAGCTTGGGCTTTTGCTTGGCCACATTTGCCGGATACAATGACAATTCATTGGAGTGGTGAAGGAGCGAATGGATTTGCTTTAAAGCTTAATGCGATGCTTTTGACACTTGGAATTATGATTGTTGTTTATATTGTATTATCAGTAACCCCAAAGATTGATCCGAAGAAAAAGAATTACGATAAGTTTTCTAAAAGTTATACGATAATGAATTATAGTGTATTATTCGTATTATTCTTAGTAAATATCATTGTAATTGGAGTAGGATTAGGTTATGAAATTCCGATGAATAGTACACCGCATATTATTGTAGGTATTTTATTTATAGTCATAGGAAATTATTTACCACAGTGCAAACCAAATTACTTTGTAGGGATTAAAACACCGTGGACTTTAAGTAACGAAGAAGTATGGCGAAAGACACACCGCTTTAGCGGAAAAGTGTTTGTTGTATTAGGAGTTATTATGATAATAAGTATTTTTGCACCGGTGGCATGGAAATCTTTCTTGATGATTGGAATTATTATCGGTGCAGTAGGACTAACGATGGGATATTCTTATGTTGTTTATAAAAAAGAACTAAAAATGTAAATAAAAGCTGCTTTTCCTTTCATGGAAGAGCAGCTTTATTTTTTATTTCTTCAAAACCGGTATCCAAATTTCACTTTTGAAGTTTGGTGATGTTACATCTTTTTGTTCATTCCATAAAATTTCCGGCCCTTCCGCTAGTTCATAGTTTGAAGAGGGGAACCATTCAGAATAAATACGTCCCCACACATTTTGTAATGCATCAGGAAATGGACCGGCAGCTTCAAACACAGCCCATGTTGAAGCAGGAACTTCAAGTTGTTTGAATGGATTCGGGCAATCTTTCGTTGTGGCCACTCCAATATAGTGATCGAGTTCTCCTTTTTCCTCCATCCTTCCTTCAGAAAAATTAGTAGAAGTACTAATGAGTCCTGTAGGTTCAATATTTGAAAGTGACTTTAATATGTCGATTGATTGGGTGTCTAAGCTTTTCCACATAGAAGCAATTTCTTCATTTACACCGTTGAAAACAATCGGTACTCGCTTTTGTATACCAATGATTCGAAATAGCTCTTTTTCTTCAATTCGATAGTTCATTTCATTTCCTCCTTGAATGGATAGATGGAAGGTCATTGGTGAATAAGCTTTCAGAGCATGCCCAGTATTTCGAGCTTCTGAAGGTGTTATTCCGTGCAAATTTTGAAATGCCCGTGCAAAAGAATCAGGTGAGTTGTATCTATATTTTATAGCGACATCAATGACTTTTACATTGCTATCTTTTAACTCAAAGGCAGCGAGAGTAAGACGTCTACAGCGAATATATTCTGACAGTGATATGCCGCTAAGAAAAGAAAACATTCTTTTAAAATGATATTCGGAGCAGAAAGCTAGTCTTGCTACTTTTTTAAAGTCAATTTCGTTTGTTAGATTGTCTTCAATATACTGCATTGCAGCATTCATGTTTTTTAGTGAATCCATCATATGACCCTCCTTTGTCCCGCTATTTGTGGGCAGTAAGACTCCGACCTAAAAATTCGGCGAATACGAGGAAGTTAGGTGGGAGATCACCTGCCCGTAAAAGCCCGATTGGTGTGGGCTAATAATAAGTGGGGTATGGACAAAACCCCCACTTATTAAAGTTTCACTTTATAAATAGAATAGCAGGAATGAAATAGCCCCACCCGACATTTCGTGCACAACTTTGTAGGGAGAATTTTTTAACCTTACAAAAATGTAATGTTCCTGTAAGGAGAATGAATGGATGGTATGATATCCCAATGTTATAGTAACAAAGTACTTTCATTCATAAAGTTAAGTTTATGTTTCTGCTCCTAATGGGTCTTACATAACTGTCATGTTTGTGTAAGAAACATCGATAGTGGCAAGAGTAGAAGTTATATATAGTAAAAATAGAGAATAGATGAAATGAGGGATGTCGAGATGAAAACAGTGTTAGAAGCAAAAAATATTAAAAAAGTATATGACACAGGTGGTAATACATTTGAAGCGTTAAAAGGCATTAACTTACAAGTGAAAGAAGGTGAGTTCGTTGGAATTATGGGACCTTCTGGTTCTGGTAAGACGACTCTTTTAAATGTTCTTTCCACAATTGATAATGCGACGGACGGTGAAATTTTAATTGATGGAAAAGACATTGTGAAGATGAATGATGATAAGTTGGCGTTATTCCGACGCGATCATTTAGGTTTCATTTTCCAAGATTATAACTTATTAGATACGTTAACGGTGAAAGAGAATATAGCTTTACCTCTTGCGTTATCAAAGGTAAAAGCGAATGAAATCGATCGCCGTGTTCTTGAAATCTCGAAGAAATTCGGTATCGATCATATTTTAAGTCAGTTCCCGTATCAAGTGTCTGGTGGACAGAAGCAGCGCTGCGCGGCATCACGTGCAATCGTTACAAATCCAAGTATGATTTTTGGGGACGAGCCGACAGGAGCGCTTGATTCCAAATCAGCAACAGATTTATTAGAAAGTATGAAGTCATTAAATGAATATGATAATTCTACAATTTTAATGGTAACGCATGATGCGTTTGCGGCGAGTTATTGTAAACGAGTTATTTTCATTAAAGATGGTGAGTTATATAAAGAATTGCACCGAGGCGAATTAACGCGTAAACAATTTTTCCAAAAAGTCGTTGATGTAATGTCTTCCATTTCTGGAGGTATGGCTGATGACCTTATCTAGTATTGCCCTCCGCAACATACAGCGGAACTTTAAAGATTACTTTGTATATTTTGCATCTATGATATTTAGCATCGTCATTTATTTTACATTTAAGGCGTTGCAGTACAATTCACAAATGGAAAAAGCGGCAGAAGGCTCTAAGAAAATTAGTGGGGCATTTCAAGTTTCAAGTGTAATGCTAATCATTTTCGTAGCGGTGTTTATTATATATTCGAATGGTTTCTTTACACGAAAGCGTAAAAAAGAAGTTGGACTCTATTCCTTATTAGGTATTCGTAAAAGACAAATCGGTAAAATGCTCTTTTATGAAAATATGTTAATGGGATTAATGTCTTTAATTATCGGGATTGCGATTGGTAGCATCCTTTCAAAATTATTCCTTGAACTACTAGTAAGCATGATGGGATTAAACTTAAATGTTCATTTTGAAGTGCCGATGGCTGCAATTGTTGATACAGCAATTATTTTCCTTGTGATTATATTGTATACATCACTTCAAGGGTATCGCTTAATTTATCGATTTAAGTTAATTGAACTTTTCCGCGCAGAGCGTGAAGGAGAAGCCATGCCAAAAGGATCAGTAATTATGGCATTAATTTCAGTTTTCCTAATCGGTTCAGGTTATTTCTTAGCATTAATATATGTGAAGGCACTTAAGTATGCAGACTTTATGGTAGTCGCACTTTACATTTTACTTGCGACAGTATTAGGTACGTACTTACTATTTATGTTCTTTACAGTATTCGTATTAAAACGTGCAAGAAATAATAAATCAGCGTTTTATAACGGTATGAATATGGTAACGACGTCACAGTTACTATATCGTATTAAAGGGAATGCAAAGTCACTTGCGACAATTTCTATTTTAAGTGCAGTAACATTAACGGCTGTTGGTACGTCAGTTACGATGTATTACAACACATTTACGCAATCAAAAGCATTTGCGCCATACAGTTATTCTTATGAGAAAAAAGATGCAGAACTTGATAAGAAAGTAAATGCGATTCTTGCTGAAGAGAAAGCGAATCATCCTGTAAAAGATCAATTTGAAATTGAGACGGTTCCTGTAAAAGGGAAGTTTGAAGGAGATAAAGTGGATTTCATCTTTAATATGAACTACAAAATCTCAGAGAAATATCAGTTTATATCCCAGTCAGAATTTAATAAACTTGCTAAAAAAATTGATGTAGAAACAGTGAATGTAGCTACTGATGAAGCATTTATCTATGATAGTTCTTATATTGATGGATATGAATTTAGCCCTCAATATAAAGGAAATAAAGCGGTATTCCAAATTGGAAATGAAACGAAGACATTAACGATTCAAGGTGTAAATAATGTTGCAATTACGAACTTAGGTGAATTAGTTGTTGTCGTTTCAGATGAAATGTATGAGCAAGCGAAGCAAGCATTTGGAACACGTGTTGTAAAAAATATTGATGTAAAAGATGAAAGAAACAGTAAAGTATTAACAGAAAAATTAACAAAAGTGATGCCAGCTGGTGAATCAGAAATGGTACTATCATTTAGAGATTTCTACACTGGTTTCCATATGGGGCTCGAAGGAACGGGACTCATGATGTTCATTGGAATGTTCTTAGGACTTGTATTCTTACTAGCGACAGGATCTATCATTTACTTTAAACAATTAACAGAAGCAAATGCTGATCGTGAGCGTTACGTCGTACTTCGTAAAGTTGGTGTAACGAAACAAGAGATGAAAAAAGCTATTGCAAAACAAGTAAGCTTTATCTTTGCGATTCCGTTAGTAATCGGAATTCTGCATAGCTTATTTGCACTAAAAGGTTTAGCAAACTTATTACCATTTGAAATTATGATCCCGCTCCTTATTAGTATTGGAGTATATGGTGTCATTTATATCGGATATTATTTCTTAACAGTTCGCTCTTATTATAAGATTGTGAGCGCGAAGTAATAACGAAACAGCTATCGCTATAGGCGATAGCTGTTTTTTAAATTCTTTATAAAATCTTAAGAAATCTCCTCAATTTTTATTAAGAAACGATAGTTATACTTAGACACAAGTTAAAAACTATTGAACGAATGGGGAGAAGTTTACATGCAACTCATAACATTCTTAAATGAATTTATTAAACATCCGAAACATACTGGTGCGATTGCGCCAAGTTCAAAAATATTAGCAAAAAAAATGGTAGATGTAATTGATTTTAATATAGCAAAATGCATTGTAGAGCTAGGTCCTGGTACAGGAGCTTTTACGAAAGAAATTATGAAGCGAAAGAAGAAGGAGACAATATTTCTTCTTATTGAAATTAATGAAGTGTTTTTCAAAGAGTTAAAGAGAAAGTTTAAAGATGAGCAGAACGTGATTGTTATACATGGTTCAGCTGAAAATATAAAGAAGTATATGGAAGAGCTAAATATAGAATGTATTGATTACGTCTTATCAGGATTGCCTTTTACTTCTTTACCAGAAGAAGTTTCAATGCGAATTTTAAACAATGTAATGGAAACGATACATGAGAATGGCGAATTTATAACATTTCAATATTCACTTGTGAAAAAAGGATTCATACAGCATTTCTTTCCTGAAATTACGCTGAAAAAAGTATGGCTCAATTTCCCGCCAGCTTACGTCTTTAGCTGTAAAAAAGAGCTAGGGAGGGCGTATGCATAATGGAGTTAAATGAATTATTATCATACATTGAGCAGTACGGTTATGGGGCATTATTTTTCTGTTTATGGCTTGGAATCGTCGGTATGCCGATTCCAGATGAGATGATTGTCATGAGCGGTGGTTTTGTATCGTCATTAGGCATACTAAGTGTAATTCCTGCCTTTTTATTAACCTATTTAGGCGTTGTATCAGGACTTTCGCTAGGATATATACTTGGGAAAGTATTTGGCACAAAAGTACTTGATAAGTTAATGAAAAAGAAAAAAGCAAAGTATCTTATAAAATCGCAAGAGATGGTTGGAAAATACGGTCATTTTGCGTTAGTTACAAGTTATTTTATACCTGTCGTAAGACATATCGTACCGTATTTAGTCGGGATGAATAACATGGCATTTCAAACGTATGCGCTTTATTCATATGTAACAGGATTTGTTTGGACTTTAGTTTACTTCGTGCTTGGCTCTATATTTGGGAAACATATAGAAACGATAGTAGCACTTGCGAACCAGTATGGTATGTGTTTTGGTGGGATCGTTATCGCTATTTCCGGTGTTTCTTATTTGTATGTGAACAAGAGGAAGACAGTAGTGAATTGATTTAGTAGACATGGGGAGCATTAAAATGAGATATAGGAGTTTCCTTCCGATATTTTACTTTTATGAGGGGGATACAACCATGTCATTCATTCTTAGCATTGTTTTCATTTGAGTTATTGTTGGGATAAGAGCAATAGTTTTAAGGATGATGGAGCGACAAAGAAAATTTGTATGTGTATTGTCCTAAATGTGGTCAACGAATTCGAAGGGGGAATTCTGCTCCTTTTTGTTCAAAATGAAATGTAGTAAAGAATGGTGTTACTTGGTGAGCTTGAACGATTTGAAAAGCTTTGCGAGGATACGCAAAGCTTTTTTTATAATCTATTTTCTTTCGATTCACATATAGGAAATGTATCCTGTAGATAAGGAGAAAGATAATCCTTTATTTTGTTCTGTGTATAAAAGAGGAAGGCGAAGAGTAATTATAACTTCTGTAGTAATCGCTCGCCACTTTTCATATCACCTGTGCATAACGGGCATTTTGGCTTATCTTCTAATGAAAAGTTTTTACGCATCCATCCAAGGCAGTTTTCTGCTTGGCATTCCCATACAGCAATTGCTTCGGGTTCTTCTACAGGCTTATCATTTTTTCTCCAATACATGTGATCGCTCCTCTAAAGTGAAATGTTTTTCATGAAAAATAAAAAGGTTGTTAACGTTTTTTGTTAACAACCTTTTATGCTACTAATTATACTACTTTTTTTATAAAAATGCGAACTTTAGTAATTATTAAAGTATAGAGAAATAGCGATTATACAAGTTCAGGATTATAAATCATTGTGAAGTGTCCTGGTAATAATTCGAGTTGACAAGGTGTATGCAATGAACTTTCACCGTCCGTATCAACTTCCTTTTCTTCCTCCGTTTCAATATGAATGGATTTCGCTTTAATATGGAAAATATCGTTCACATTTGTGTCTTCAAATAATCTCTTTCCAATATAATCCTTAAATGCTTGGATACCAGTTGATTTTACAACGAAAACATCAAGCGACCCGTCATCACATTTTACATTCGGAATAAAGGAGGGAATACCACCAAGATATTCACCGTTTCCAACCATGACAAGAACAGCTTCATCTTCATACACCTGTCCATCATAAGTAATTTTTACAGGAAATGTTTCGGCGTTTTTCACCGTTCGAATTGTGCTTAAATAGTAGCCGATTTTACCAAGCTTTGCTTTTTCATCTGCATCGATATTGTTAGAGACTTCTGAAACGAGACCGATTCCCCAAAAGTTTAAGAAATGCTGTCCGTTTGCTTTTGCAACGTCTATTG
This sequence comes from Bacillus clarus, assembly GCF_000746925.1. Taxonomy (GTDB): domain Bacteria; phylum Bacillota; class Bacilli; order Bacillales; family Bacillaceae_G; genus Bacillus_A; species Bacillus_A clarus. The sequence goes on along the minus strand of NZ_JMQC01000008.1, from coordinate 1,726,200 downwards.
GTTTTGAATGGCCTTTTGTAATGAGTTTGGCTGCTTCTGCAATGTTTTGCGGAACACCGAGCGTACGAGAGAAGTCATTGCAAGTTCCGCCCGGAATAATTGCAAGCGTTGGTCTAATTTCAAGGGGGGCTAAGCCGTTTGTGCATTCAAAGACAGTACCATCACCACCGAAGACGATAATTAAATCTACTTTACTAGCAAACTCTTGACAATACTTTGTTGCATCACCTTGTTGTTTTGTATGTAGGATGCGTAAGTCAGGAAAAGTAGCAGCGAGCGGTGGTACGATTTTCGCCAGGTTTGTATGTAAATCGCCTTGTCCTGCTTTCGGATTTACGATGAGAAGAACTTTTTCAAATTTTGTCTTTGTCATTTCTAATCTCTCCCTTTGTTTGTTACCAATCGTGATAGAAATAAAACTTCCATCAATTGCTGATGGAAGTTTTATTGAATTGTATTAGTCCGTTACAACTGAAGCGATAAATGGTAAGTTGCGATATTTTTCCGCGCAGTCGATGCCGTATCCAACGATAAATTCATCTGGAATTTGGAAGCCTACATATTCTGCCGTTAAGTCAACTTTACGGCATTCTGGTTTATCAAGTAAAGTACAGAATTTCAATGATTTTGGTCTATGCATGAAGAAGTGATCTTTTAAGAAATGAAGTGTTAAGCCGGAATCGATAATGTCTTCTACAACAATTACGTTTTTCCCCGTAATATTTACATCGATATCTTTTAGTAATTTCACTTTACCAGTTGTTTCTGTTTGGTTACCATAGCTAGATGCAGAGATGAAGTCGATTGTTACTTCGTTTTTAATGTGACGAATTAAATCGGCAGCGAATACGAAAGAGCCTTTCAATACAGCGATAACAACGATTTCTTCTCCTTCAAAATCATGCTCAATTTGAAGTGCTAGTTCTTTTACTTTTGCTTGTAATTCTTCTTGGGAAATTAAAGTGTCTTTTATTTCAATTTTCATTGTAATCCTCCTACATTGTAAAACTTGTGAACATTTCGACTGTAAAGGATAGAATGGAAAAAGTCAAAAAGATAAGAGAGAGGAAATAAGTTTTTACAAAAATATCCACAAAAAGAACTGATGATATGATATACTGATTACGTTTCGAGAACGCTTTCATAAAGGATGATAATGATGAAAAAGAAACAGTACACGAGTGTGACATTTATAAAAGCATTAGTATTAACAATTGTTCTTGGGATGTTGGCTTACGTAATTGATGCACCTGCTATTCGCATATCACTGATTGGTATGACTTTAGTGTTAGGTGCCATTTCGCACACAATGATGTTGCAAATGTATGAATCGAGACTAGATAATATGAAAGACTATATAGATAAGAAATGAGAAACCTTCACATATATAGATGAAGGTTTTTTCTTTTCTTACAAAAATGTAAGGTAATTTGTAAGACAAATCGATAGTTGCATAGTAGAGTTTTGGATAAACTATAAGTGTAAGGTAAAAGGCAAGCATATTTTAGGGAAATTAAGTTTTAGGCACTCTATATGTGAAAAAGGAGTAGGAGGGAATGGAGAAACGTTGGACGACCTTTTCTTTTTTAGCAACTAGTAATAGCATAATGCTAGCTGGTGAAATGAACCTTTCGCACTTATTTGATCGAGAAGAAGATCATTCTTCTTCCAAAATTACAATGAAATGGCGTAAATGGAGCGAAAGTTGTAATTTTGAAGAAGAGGCCCCGAATGAAGAGCAAAGAATCATTTTTACAAATCCTATAAAAGCATGGGTTTTTCAACATCGCAAGTGTAACGTCAAAAATCACTTTAAGAAAACTGAGCCGAGACGATTAGTTATCACTCCGGCCCCTTCTATTTCGAAATCACGAGAAAGTAACAAATAAATACTGAGACACACACTCAAAAAAAGCATTATAGAGAGAATCTATAATGCTTTTTTATTTTTTTAGGGAAAAGATATTTTACTTGTAGTAATAAGAGCCTGGATTGTTTTAAGGTTTTAATCTTTAACAGAAATCCACTCTATCTGCATCTCATATTTACATAAGAACTTTATTCTAGTAATACATCCGATGCGATGTGAAAAAGGATAAGAGGAGCGAAATAAAATGAAAAAGAAACTATTACCAATTTGTGCGATGGCACTTTTAACAGTAGGATATTCTTCAGTAGCAAGTGCGTCTACAGGAACATTGACAAAAGAAGAGGCGGCACAAATGCAACAAGATACAATGAAAAAAGAAGCTGCAATTCAAGAACAAAAAAAGGTTGAAAAAGAGAAAAAAGCAGTAACAGCACAGGTACAGGCTCAAGAAAAAAGTGATATTGCCAAAAAAGAAGAAGCGATCAAGGCACAACAAAAGAATGATGTAAAGAAAAAAGAAGTAGCGAAGCAAGTTGTACAAGGTGAAAAATTACCGAACACAGCATCGAATAGCGTAGCGATGATGGCATTAAGCGCATGTCTTGTAGCGATAGGCACACTATTTGGATTGAATCGTCGTAATAAAGTGAAGGCATAAAAATAAAGTATTTATTAGCCTATAAAGAATGGGATAATTTCATATATTAAAAATGGTAGGATATCCCTACCATTTTTTGCATGGAGGGATTAACGGTGACAGTTCTAAATCGTATCGGATTTACGTTAATGATAGTAGGCCTATTAATGGGAGCTTATTACTCTTTTGAATGGTACAAAGGGAAAAGTTCTGTACAAGATTTAACAAAGGAAGAGATTAAAAATTTTGAGCAGCAAACAAATAAGCAATATTCTAGTGAAGTACCAGTAAACGCCCAAGTGCCTTCTTCTCAAATACAACATACAGAGGGACAAAAAGTAGCTATGTTAAATATACCGAAAATAAAGAAGAAGTTTTCTATACATTGGGGAGCAAACGATGCAACATTGAAAAAAGGGGTTGGTATGTTTGTTAGTGATTTAACGACAACACCATCTGGAGGCGGACATACTGTACTAAGTGGGCATCGAGATACTGTATTTACAGATTTAGGAGAGCTAAAAGAAAAGGACAATCTCATTTTGGAGTATGATAATAAAACTTACACATACGAAATTCAAAAGACATGGATTACACATGCGGATGATCGTACTGTTATTGTTAAAAAAGAAGAGCCGACATTAACATTGACGACTTGCTATCCATTTGATTATATAGGGGATGCACCGGATCGATATATTATCGAGGCAAAGTTAATTACGAGCAATTTAAAATGAAATTATAAAGTGCTAAATGCTAACTACTTAAAATGAGAGGGGGAGACATAGATTATGTCAAAAAACATTTTAATTGTTGAAGATGAAGATATTTTACGTGAAATATTAAAGGATTACTTTTTGAGTGAACAATATAAAGTAATTGAAGCGAGAGACGGGAAAGAGGCTTTAGTTTTATTTGAAGAAGAAGAGGTTGATTTAGTTATTCTTGATATTATGTTGCCGGAACTTGATGGTTGGTCCGTTTGCCGAAGGATTCGTAAGACGTCCCAAGTTCCAATTATTATGCTGACGGCACGTGTAGATGAAGATGATACGTTACTTGGATTTGAGCTTGGGGCAGATGATTATGTTGCGAAACCATATAGTCCGCCTATTTTATTAGCGAGAGCGAAAAGGTTGTTAGAAAGTAGAAAAGCAACAAAGAAACCTTTAGAGAATGAAGATGATACGCTATCGCTTCACGGAATTCATGTCCAGTTTCCTTCACGTACTGTCATAGTGGAGGGAGTAGACATTAATTTAACGCATACAGAATTTGAGATTTTAGCATATTTCATGCAGAACCAAGGGATTGTTTTGACAAGAGAGCAATTGATTAGCAAGATTTGGGGCTACGAATTTGTGGGTGATGATCGAACGGTTAATAGCCATATTCGTAATTTACGAAATAAATTAGGAGAGAAAGCGAAGTACATTACAACTGTAGTGCGAACCGGTTATAAATTTGAGGGGAATGTATGAGAAAAGGGATTGTATTAAAATTATTTACTCTTACAACAGCATTATGCATGCTGATTTTAGCGACGATTTTTATTGGCCAAACGATATTTTTTAAACAATATTATGCGAACCGAAAAGTTGAAGGTATTAAAGCGAATTTAGATTCCTTTGAAAAGAGTTATTTAAATTATGCAGGAAGTGCAGAAGAAATTCAAAAACTGGAACAAGACTTTTTAAGAGAAAACAATACGTGGATTACGACATTAGATCAGAATGGGAATTTAAAACATGCGGATGATTTTTATTTTGAGGTAACGATAGACCGTAGGCAACAGAAGAGCTTTGGACAACAAATAATCATGATTCCCTTATACAATCTCATCAATATAGAAGAGATTGATAATAAAGCGTCAAACCAGTTTTTAGGACAAGAAATTTATTTTTCTGGAGTGAAAAAGGAAGATAGTTTTATCCCATTCTCTTTTACGTTAGTAAAGGGGAATTTAAGTGGATCTAATAAACCGTTAGAAAAAACATTTAAGGAGAAAATGATTAAAGCAGATGAGGAAAAAAAGAAAGCGGCCCAAGAGCCACTTGTTAAGGAAAAGAAGCCAGTCGTTCAGGAACAAGCTACTCAGGAATTAGATGCTTACATAGGAGGACGTGTTACGAAAGTACAGTTCCCTGATGTAAAAGGACCTGTGAATCCAATTTATAAAAATAATTTATTTTTGGATAATATAAAAGAATTTCAAACTGATTTATTGCTAAAAGATAGTAATAAAATACAATATTCAACACAAACAATTGATTATGAAAAAAATGATATAAAATATAAATTATTAATCAAACCAATAAAAGAAAAAGACGGAGCGGTAACATATATATATGCGATGGCTTCTTTACAGCCTGTAGATGAGGCTGTACAAATGGTACAAGATTATTACATTTACATTATTGCGTTTGTAGTCATTCTTATTTTTCTAGCTTCGTTCTATTACTCAAAACAAATTGCAAAACCGTTATTAAAAATAAATGATACAACGAAGAAAATAGCACATTTAGACTTTACAGAAGAAATTCCGATTACTTCAAAAGATGAAATTGGTGATTTATCAAAAAATATTAATACACTATCTAATAAACTACATTCACATATTGGACAGCTTGAACAAGATATCGAAAAAGAAAGAAAGTTAGAGAACACACGGAAAGAGTTTATTGCAGGTGTTTCGCATGAATTAAAAACGCCGTTAAGTATTATGAAAAGCTGTATTTCCATTCTAAAAGATGGGGTAGCTGAACATAAGAAAGACTACTATTTTCAGGCGATGGAAAAAGAAGTAGACAAGATGGATATACTAATTTTGGATATGCTGGAATTAGCTAAATTTGAGTCTGGCACATATAACATGAAGATGGATTCTTTCTATATCGATGGAGTGATTGAAGAAATATGTGAACAGCTTTTATCGGAGATAGAGAAAAAAGAACTGAGTGTGCACAAACATATATGTCCAGCTGAAGTGGTTGGGAATCAAAATAGAATTGAACAAGTAATTGTGAACTTCATTACGAATGCAATACGTTATACACCAGAAAAAGAAGATATTATTATTTCCACAATAGACGAGACGAATCATATAAAAGTGTGTATTGAAAATAAAGGTACTCACATTGAAGAAGAGCAATTAGATAAGATTTGGGATCGTTTTTATCGCGTGGATGCGGCACGGCAACGTTCACAAGGTGGAACAGGACTTGGCCTTGCAATTTCAAAAAACATTTTAGAACTTCACAAAGCTGAATATGGGGTAAAGAATACAGAAGATGGTGTGTTATTTTACTTTTATTTATCGAAAAAGGCGTAGACAATACATGCTACGCTTTTTTAATTTATTTTCATATTATCTTTACCTAATCTTTATTTTTAGACGGTATAATCTGTTTAGAAAATGAGGGTATGTAAGGAGTAGATTAGCCATGAATAGCAATTTACTAGGTGTGATGGTATTTATTTTCTTTTGTGCATTTATTGTATTTATTATTGATATTACTCATTGAGAGTTTCGATATAAAAATAAGAGCGCCATTTAGGCACTCTTATTTTTTGTATTCATTTGATAAGCACCAAGGCTCTTGAATAAGCGTGGTGAAGTTGTAAATAAAAGGAGTAACAATGCAGTACAGAGTATGAACGAACCAATCATTGTACTGCCGTTTACGATTAATGAATATAAGACAGCTGATTGCCCTTTCGGTGCATATTGTCCCCAGAAGATAATACCAGCGATAAAGTGACAGAAATAACGTGCAAAGCTACCAATAAATGTAGCAAGGATAATATAAACAAATACCTTTTTTCCTTGCTGATTTTTGGCCTCAGGTTTATCTTTGCGACTGCCAAGAATAGAATGATTTTCATTGCTATTGTTTGATGTGATAAGAGCTTTTTGAATTGGACGATAGAATAAACCGGCAAATCCGATAAAAGCAAAGGCAATGAAGTACTCAATGAATGCTTGCACTGGTGTTAAAATGTAAGCATCACCTACGACAATTTGTAAAAGTCCCCAAATTAAGCCTCCTAAGAAAGCCGTTTTGAATCCCCAGCGGTATGCGATAATAAAAATAGGAATCATAGCAAATGAAATGGAACCGCCTGTTGGAAGTTTAATTGATAATGGTAAAATGTCGATAATCAAGGCGAAGGCTGCAAGAATTGCAGATTCGATCATCGCTTGTAAATTGGTGTTACGCATGTTGTCTCCCCCTAAATCCAAGTTGCACAAAAAAGAACATTATCATAGGAGGATACGAAATACGTAAATAAAAAAGAGGTATGTATTTCGGACGTTTGCACAATCCCTGCGCTAGTATTAACTAACAGGTTCGAAGGGTCGGAACGAAATGTTCCCTCTCAGCGGTAAGGCTCCCCCTGTGATAACGAGATTCTTTATTTGCTATTGTTTATTGTAAGCGAAATGGGTGAGAATGGCAAATGAACCTTGTATGACAATTATTGAAATATAATTGTATTGAAATGTTAATAAATATGAAGCAAAAAGATATAGTCCAAGTGAAATAGAGTATGATATAATTTTTTTGAAAATAATTATCATTCTCTTCTGAGGGGGGAAGGTTATGAGCTTAGTAGATATTAAAATTGGTGAGAAAGTGTTAGTAAAAAGTATTCAGTCTTTAGATCATTTACTAAAGAGAAGACTGGCTTCTTTCGGTCTTGCAGAAGGAAGCGAACTTCGCCTGAAACAAAAAGCGATTTTTAAAGGTCCTTGTACATTGGAGTGTCGTGGACAGCTAATTAGTATTCGTCATTGTGACGCGAAAATGATAAAGGTGGAATTAGCGTGAATAAGGTTGCTTTGCTAGGGAATCCAAACACAGGGAAAACATCATTATTTAATGCGCTCACTGGTTCTTATGAATATGTAGGAAACTGGAGCGGTGTAACAGTAGAAAAAAAGGTTGGTAAATTAAAAGATAAGCAAGGAACATTAATCGATTTACCAGGCGTATACGATTTAAATCCAGTTTCACGTGATGAAGGTGTCGTTACGAATTTTCTACTAACAGAAGAATTTCATCATATGTTAAATATTGTGGACTCTTCACAATTTGAGAGAAATATGCACTTAACATTACAATTACTCGAATTTGGTAAGCCAGTTTCAATCGGTTTAAATATGATCGATGTGGCAAAGCAAAGAGGAATTGTTATTAACGTAAAAAGATTATCAGAAATATTAGGAGTAACAGTCGTTCCAGTCGTTGCAAGAAGCGGAAAAGGCTGTGAAGAATTACTTGCTACTCTTCATGAAGAGGAACAAAAGGAGAAAAAGCCATTCGTTATTTCATATGGTGTACAAATGGATGAAGGAATTCAAGAAGTAATCACTCTTTTAAAGAAGGCGAATTATGAACATCCAAGATGGTTAGCTCTCCAATTTTTAAGCAATAACGAAGTAGTAGAAAAAGAAATGAAAGCATTGCCAATTTATAAGGAACTTATAGCCATTCGATCTCGTTTAGAAGGTAAACTTGATTGTACGTTGGAGGAGCACATTTACAAGACTCGTGAAGCGTATATTGAAAAGTTAAAAACAAATGTCATTCAGCATGAGAAAGAAGGGAAAATTCCTTTTTCGGAAAAAATCGATAAGTTAATTACACATAAAATTTTAGGACTTCCAATCTTTTTAGCAGTTATGTTTTTTATTTTTCAGGTTACGTTTACGTGGATTGGGACACCTTTATCTGATATGCTTGATGAATTTTTTGGAGGACAGCTTACGGATTGGGTTACAGCTGGGCTCGCAAGTGTTGGTGCTTCTGATTTTATTCAAGCGCTTGTTACAGAGGGGATTATCGCCGGTGTCGGTGCTGTATTAGTATTCGTTCCACAAATCTTTGCACTATTCTTTTTCATTTCATTATTAGAAGACTCAGGATATATGGCACGAATTGCAGTTGTTATGGATAGAATTATGGAGTTTTTCGGCTTAAACGGGAAGGCGTTTATTCCGATGATCATCGGTTTTGGATGTAACGTTCCAGGTATTATGGCAGCGAGAACGATTGAACAGGAGAAAGAACGTTTACTTACAATTTTAGTAACACCATTTATGTCTTGTTCAGCACGTTTACCTGTATATGCATTATTTGCGGGAGTATTCTTCCCTCATAGTCAGGCGACGGTTGTGTTCTCTTTATATATCGCAGGGATTGTTCTTGCGTTATTAGTAACAAAAATTATGTCTCTTACTGTTTTAAAAGCAGAAAAATCTATTTTTGTAATCGAACTACCACCTTACCGTGTGCCGCAAGCGAAAACGTTATGGCTGAGCACATGGGAAAAAGGTAAAGGCTTCGTTCGTAAAGCTGGTACATTCATCTTCGGTGGTTCTGTTGTCATTTGGTTATTAAACTATGCAGGACCATCAGGATTTGGTGTTGATATGGGAGACAGTTTCTTAGCGATAATCGGCGGATTTATCGCACCAATTTTAGCACCGCTCGGCTTTGGAACGTGGCAAGCCGCGGCATCACTTTTAACAGGATTTTTGGCGAAAGAAGTTGTCGTTTCTACGATGGCAATTATTTATGCAGTTAAAGAAGATGTGCTTGGAAATGTAATGGGAGCACATTATACGGCGTTATCAGCGTATGCATTTATGTTCTTTATTTTGTTATATGTTCCATGCTTAGCAACAGTGGCTGTTATTAGACGCGAAACAGGATCGATGAAATGGACAATTTTCTCAGTCGTTTATCCGCTTGTTGTTGCTTATGTATTAACGCTCATTATATACCAAGTTGGATCCTTACTCGGATTCTAGAAGGAGATGTATTACAATGATGGTCAATATTATAATTGGAGCTATCATTTTTGGTTATGCAGCATATACGTTGGTTAATTTTGTGAAGAGAAGTAAAAAAGGAAAATGCGCAGCATGTTCTGTAAGTAAGTCGTGTCAGTCGAAAACTTGTAGTCCAGATATGGAGCAAATTGCCCATAAGTAGAAAAAGCTTTGCGAATTTCGCAAAGCTTTTTTGTTTACTTTTTAATTTTTACAAGTTGTGATGCATCTACTCCATTTGCTCCAGGTAACTCTTTGCTAGGATCTTTATCAAATTTCAGTACACCTACAGATTTTTCTTCACCTTTTACATTTCCATATGCCGCATCATCAACGATGGCGAACATATCTCCATAAGAACGACCGTCACCGATAATTGTATTACCTTCATACTTTAATTTAGCTCTATCAAGTGTAGCATTTTCAACTTTTTCTTTTGCAAATAACACACCCTGTTCTGCTGTTACAGCTGGTAACTTATCAATTGCTTTTGTTTCATCATTTTTTTCAACTTTCTTAAGCAATTCTTTCTTTACGAGTTCTTCACCAGTTTTTGTATTCATTACAAGTACTTTTTTACCTCCAAGTGTTGCAACTTTCATTTTATATACATCTTTTTCTTTTACATCTTTTTTGTTTTTATCTGCGATTTGCTGAACTTGATCTTCTGTTCCGTATAATACTAAGCCGTTCGCTTTTTCTCCTAATAAAGAACAACCTGACAATACTCCTAATGAAATTGCTGCTGCTAATCCGATTCCTACTAATTTTTTCATGATGATATCTCCTTTGTATTTGTTTTATAGAGAAGGTAATTTCTGTATTTTATCGTATCGTTTAAGAAGCGTATTTGTTTTAACCTTGCTTCTGTTAGTAGTGTATAGGAATCGCGCAGTTCTAACTATCGAGCTAGCTTACAGTAACATTACAATCATGTAATTAAGTGAAAATAGTCACAACTATGTTGCAAAACTGTCAATTTTCTGGAGAAAAGAAATAAGTATATAGTAGGATTACAATGTTGTATGAAGAATGTCATATTATCTTGGCTATATTTTGGAAATAACATGTAAGAATATCTTTGTTTTGTTATAATAAACACATAGGCTTTAAAAATGAATATTCTTACTGTAAAGGGAGATTTTTGAGTTTTCCAAGTAGTGAATTTGAAATATGAGGTAAGTTATAGGAGGAGTTTGAATGTCTGTATTTAAACGATTAAGAGATTTAACGATGTCCAATGTATATTCATTAATTGAAAAGGCAGAAGATCCAGTTAAAATGACGGATCAATATTTACGCGATATGCAAGCAGATGTACAAGAAGCTGAGAAAAGTGTAGCAGCTCAAATTGCGCTTGAGAAAAAATTTAAATTATTATTTGAAGAGCAAGAAGCACTTGTGAAAAAACGTGAAGAGCAAGCTCATATGGCTGTTCAAGCAAGTAATCTTGATCTTGCGCGTCGTGCTCTTGAGGAAAAACAAAATGCAGAGCAAAAGATGAATGAATATAAAGCGAGCTATGAGCAAAATAAAGCGGCTGCTGATAATCTTCGTGCGAAGCTAGACGAAATGCGCAAGCAATTAACAGAGCTGAAAAATAAACGTGAAACACTTGTAGCACGTGTAAATGCGGCGAAAGCACAAAAGAATATTAATCAGGCGATGTCTGGATTTGATGCAAATACAGCAAAAGCTGGTTTAAGCCGTATGGAAGAGAAGGCTCTTCAATTAGAGGCTGAAGCAGAAGCAAGCGGTGAAATTTACAAAAAAGAAAAATCATTAGATGACGAATTCGCAAGCTTAAATAAAAATTCTGCTGTTGACGATGAATTAGCTCGTATTATGAAGCAGTACGAGAAATAATATAGAATAGACAAAGAAACCGACATGTCTGAAGAGAATTCATGTCGGTTTTCTATTATTCTTTAGGGGAGGTTTTGCAATGACGTGGATGAATGTTTTAGCCATGCTTGTATGGACAGGAGCAAGTGCGGTTCTTTTATTTGCAATTATGTGGGTTGATTCGATTTTTACAAAATACAATGATTTAGCTGAAATTAAAAATGGGAATACAGCTGTAACAACTCGTTTCGTTATGAAGTTATTTGCACAAGGATATATTTTGTCTCAATCGATTACGAAGGCAAATGATTTATGGCAGGCACTTCTTGCATCAGCAGTTTCTTTCGTTATTTTATTAGTTGTAGAAATGTTTATTGAATTTGTTTTGAAGAAAATGGCTGGTCTAGATTTAGAAGAAGGAACGAAAGAGGGCAGTGTGGCACATGCGATGTTAGCTGGCTCTTTACATATTGTTGGTGCTCTTATTTTAGGCGCTTGTCTATAAAAAGAAAAGGAGGGATAGATTGTGAGTTTATTTAAACGAATTAAAAACATAATGAAAAGTCCGGAGCCGGCTAAGCCAGAAAAAAGTTTATTAACGTTAGCCCCTGGTGATATGATTGAAGTTTCTTTAATCATGTATGAATTAATTGGAAAAACAAGTATGCATTCTCGTAATGAAATTGTTTTAACATTACAGGACGGAAGAGATATTCGTTATTTGAAAATTGAAAATCGTGAGAGTACGTATTACAAACTATACACGCCAATCGATGGTCGTTTAGATTCTATTGATGAAATTCCAACGACGATTGAAATGGATGATATAGAGTACCATATGGAAGAGCAATATAATGGACGCGTTGTTGTAATGGGAAAAACGCCGTTTGCTGTTTCTGATGAACAGCACGTATGGGAATTCCAATCTGATAATAGAAAATTACTTCGTATTGAATGGCAAGATGGTCGTACGATGATGTATGAAGGGGAAGTAATTATTCCTGCTGATGTACAAATTATAAGAGCAACGTAAGGGGGCGTAATCATGTCAAACCGATTGTTTACCATGATTAAATCATTCGTGATCCCTATACTTGCTATCGTTACATTACTTGTCATTGCTGGTTATGCTTTAACGGGCTGTCAAGGTGGTCAAAAGGAAAAGTCAATTCAAGACCGTTATCCGTTAGAGTCCGTTGCAAAAGAAGGTAAACAAGAATCTTACGTGTATAGGGCCGCCAATCGGTCAGTTCCTGAAGTCGCAAAGGAACTCATTGCTGAAAGGGAACCGAAGCAATCATCTAAAGAAGATGATAATCAAATGTTCCTCGTTTATTCTGATAAAATTTATAACCTTCAGAAGGATAAAGAGAAGCCATCTGATACATTAATTGAAATAAGCAATAAAGAATTTGTTCGTCAAAATTATCAACCATCCTTTTTACAAGGATACCTTATGGGAAGTATATTAAACGATATATTTGGTTCAAGGAAATCCTCGTATGGTGATTACCGTGGATATAATGACAGGCAAAATCACAAACCGGTTATTCCTGAAAGACCACCGACAAAAGAAGAGAAGAAAACGCCGCCTCCAATTACGAAGGAAGGTAAAGGATCTATCATTAAACGAGGCGATAACGTAGATTCGAAATCATCAGTAGGTGATACAGGTAGTATTACGGAAAAAGGAAGTAACACGCCTCCACCTTCTACCGGAAGCAAAGGGAAAATTACGAAAACTCCGGGGGATTCGAGCGGATCTGATGTTAAACCGAAATCATCCATTAAAACGCCGCCAAAGAATACGTCTCCTCCTAAAACACGGGTTGGCGGTTCAGGGAAAATTACGAAGAGAAGATAATGGAAAGACCGAGAAGTGGAATATGCTTTTCGGTCTTTTTTTATGGGGATTTATTCCTTTGAACCGGTGTGATGAAAGTGTAAGGGGGGATTGAAATGACTATGTATAAAAGATTTAGTTTTATGTTATTCCTCGTAGAGAGAGAAAAGAAATTGTTATGGGTCCGGTGTAGATAACGAATAGAAAAGCCATCCAAAAGGATGGCTTGTTTTCATTAAGTAAATAAAAAGCTAATTACAGTTAAGAATACAGAGAATCCTAAAATAGTTCCAGCAACTTTCATATGTCGCTTACGTCCCATAACGACGATTGCTACATATTCACGAATCATTGCATTCGGCCAATAATAAAAAGCTGTTTTTGAACCGATACCTTGGCTATTAAGACCAGCTTGTTTTGCATATATGCCAGCGCGGAAAAGGTGGAAATTATTCGTTGTAAAGATGCTGTTATACTTACCGTTTGGTTTTAAAGAATCCATAATTTGTTTCGAAAATAACATGTTTTGATACGTATTTACAGAGCGATTTTCTTGGGTGGTATGCTCTATAGGAATTCCTTTTTCAACAGCGTACTTTTGCATAGCCTCAGCTTCAGGAAGGTTTTCATCGGGCCCTTGTCCACCAGAGAAAATAATTGTAGGTGGTGTAGTAACAGCTGCTTGCTTCCAGTAGAAATCGATTGCTTTATTAATTCGGCTTGCTAAAAGTGGTGGTACTTTATCATTAATTAAACCACTACCAAGTACGATAATAAAGTCTTGCTTACGCCTTGGTCTATTGAATTGATATAGGAAATAAGCTGTTAAGAAGTTTGATAAATGTACAAAGAAATATAAAATTATAAGGGATATTCCACCAAAAATAGGTTGAAAGTGCGGTGAAAATAAGCTCCCTGGATTTAGGATAGGTAATAATATGAATAATAAAATACCTATGGCTGCAATTAAAGTTAAGGAGTTTGTAAAGCGTCTGCCTTCTCTTTGCATTAAAATTTTTGCATTAAGAAATAACCCAAACATTAAAGCGACAATACCAAAAGGTATCATAAGGATAAGTGCTAACATAGGAAGAATAACAATGAAATGTAAATTGTTATTACCGGATGCGAACGAGAAAATAGCACAAAATAAAAGAAATGAACAGAAAAAGGCATTAAATAAAAAGCCGTTTATTATTTTCCGTGGATCTTTTAAATAAGAGAAAAGAAAAATAATAAACAATATAAGAGGAATAAGTCCAAAATACATAAATATAATACACCTCGATTTTTTTATAATGAAAAAATTTTTATTGCACCCCCTATATTACATGATTTCAAAGGGAGTAATAAAAAAATAAAGATTTAGAACTTTCTCAATAAATGGCATAGATAAATATGATAAACTATATTTAAAGCGATATATTAAAAGTAAAATGGTTTAGATGACACTCTGTAGAGTGTCTCTTTTTTTGTGTTGCTGATATTATGCAATTATGCATAATATGTTCATTTCGGGTGAAAAAGGATTACACTATGATTTGTGGATGCACTCTATAAAGCAGAATTTTATAAACGAAGGTTACCTCAACTCTTTCGTATCTAACAATCTTGTAACGGTCACTGATTCTGTTTTCTAGGGTGTGTTTACGTGAAGTGGGATTCCATATAAACAGAGGGAAAGGCATCTTTTTGAAAGGTGCCTTTTCGTTTCGTAGTATAGATAGTTTTTACTGTTAGCATAGTGTAAACTATCTATACTAAACATTAGCAATCTTCCGTATAAACATTATCAATTTACTATATATTCCAGCGGTGTTACATTAAATGTGAAAAGGCTTTCTTTTTCGAAATATTACCCCTAATAAATTTTGAAAAAGTCAACTGTCTCCATAGTAGCCATTCATGCTTTGCAAAAAAGGGATCCATTTGGATTCCTTTTTTGTTTCTTTTCTCGGAACATGCTATTTTTTTAGGCATTTTTCATAAAATGGAATTAAATGAATGAAAGTAGGTGATACAATGCCTTCTGTTATTGAGGGAGTTATAATTGAAAATTGTAACGGAACAATTAATTTAGGGGATAAATATAATGTACATCCAATCGAAAAAACGAAAGCATATAATGGATCAGGTTCATCAAATACTGGATTTACTATAAAAACGTTTAATGGTGTTAGCTCAGCGGATATATGCGATAAAGATGTGTATGATCAAGTGATTCAATCTACGTTATAATTTCTATATGTAAAATTGCATGAATTTTATGTGTAGGTTGTATGATACAATTGGATCGAAAGCTGTTAGTAATTTTTCTTTATCATAGATGTTAGATTGGAAAATTAACATCTTATCGAAAATCATACGTATAAGCAAAAAAAGACACTTCGTTTGAAGTGTCTTTTTCATTTTAGTGATACCCTTTAGCAGAGTCTTTATGAATTTTGTTTTTAAATATGCTGTAACTCCAAAGTTGATATCCGATAACAATCGGTACCATGACCATTGCAACGAAGAACATTATTTTTAAGTTTAATTCACTACCTGCTGCGTTGTATAGCGTTGTACTATAAGCATCGTTAATACGTGATGGCAACATTCTTGGGAACATACCTGCAAAGCCAGTCGTCATAAACATTGCGATTGTTAAACAAACAAACGTGAATGCGAAGCCGATTTTATGTTTGTACACCATAATAATTGCTAGGACGCTCATAAACATTGCAAGTATTGGCAGAATGAATAGTATCGGATGTTCTGTGAAGTTTTGGAATAAGTTTGTACGATTTGCAGTTGCTACATAGAAGATAGCTAAAATGATAGCGGCTGCCATTGAAAATGGTCTTGCGATCTTATAAGCACGATCAGATACTTCACCAGTCGTTTTAATCATGACCCAAAGAGCACCTGATACGACGAATATAGCAGTGAAGAAGAGACCACCTAAAATACCGTAATGGTTTAATAAGCTAAGTAATGTTCCTTCATAACCGTCTTTTCCGATTTGCAGTCCGTAATAAAGGTTAGCAAATGTAACACCGAATAAGAAGGCGATTAAGAAACTACCAATTGCAAATGCCCATTTACAAACGCTTTGCCAAACTGGTGAATCATCTTTATGCATAAATTCAAGTCCAGCAGCACGAGCGAATAGAGCAAGTAATACTAAAAATAACGGTGTATATAAGTAGCTAAACATATTCGCATATGTGATTGGGAAGGCAGCGAATGTTGCGCCCCCAGCTGTAATTAACCATACTTCGTTACCACCCCAGAACGGTCCAATCGCTTCTTGCATTTGATTTCGTTCTTGGCGATCTTTCGTAACGAAAGGAAAAATCATTCCGTTACCAAGTGCATATCCATCGAGAATAAAGTAAACTGTCCAAATTACGCCCCATAAACCGAACCAGATGATTGCAAGCATATCATGAGACATGAGCCGCACCTCCTTGAACAGTAGGTTCTTCTAATGCTGCTGGTCCTTTTTTCGCGAACTTCAGCATTAAGTATACATCTGCGATGAAGAGTAAAGTGTAGAACAATACTAAACTAATTAATGAGAACCAAATTTGTGGAACTGATATAGGTGATACGGATTCTGCTGTACGCATTAATTTATATACTGTCCATGGTTGACGACCTACTTCAGCAACAATCCAGCCAGCATTAATCGCAATGTATGGAAGTAAGACAGACCACATTGTAATTTTTAAATAACGTTTTGAGTTTTCTAGTTTTCCTTTTCTATTTAAATAGAAGCCGAACCAAGTTAATGCCATAAAGAACATACCAAGTGCCACCATTAAGCGGAAACTATAGTACACGAGATTAACGTTTGGACGATCTTCTTTCGGAATATCTTTTAAACCAACAATTTCTCCATCAAATGAATTTGTATAGAAGAAACTTCCAAGTTTCGGGATTGTAAGTAGTTCAAAGTTCTTTTCATTTTTTACATCAGGAATTTGAATGATTGAGAAACCTTGTCCTTTTCCAGTTTCCCAAACTGCTTCCATCGCAGCTCCTTTTGCTGGTTGATACTTAGCAGCTGATACACCGGATTGGTGCCCCATAAAAGGTGTAATAGTTGCCGCGAATAATCCTAACATTAAACCAAACTTAAATGATTTTTTGAAGAATTCCACATCATTTTTCCGTAATAAATGATATGCACTAATTGCCATAACGAAGAAAGCGCCGACGATATAACAACCAATTACAGTATGGAAGAACATATTCCAGGCATATGGATTTGTAACAAGTGCCCAGAAATTATTTAATTCAGCGCGGCCGTTACGCACTACATAGCCAACAGGATTTTGCATAAAGCCATTCGCTGTAATAATCCAAAGGGCGGAAATATTTGTTCCAAGTGCTACCATCCACATACAGAAAGCGCGGAACTTTGGCGAAATTTTGTCTTTACCGAATAACCATATTCCCATGAAAGTAGATTCTAGGAAGAAGGCAACAAGTGCTTCAATTGCGAGAGGTGATCCGAAAATATCACCCATATATTTTGAGTACTCGGACCAGTTTGTTCCAAATTGGAATTCCATCGTAATACCGGTTATAATCCCCATTACGAAGTTAATTGTAAATAGCTTACCCCAGAAATTTGCCATTTTGCGGTATGTTGGATTCAATGTGCGGGCGTATTGAGTCTCCATACATGCTACTAAAATAACAAGTCCGATTGTCAAAGGTACAAACAAAAAGTGATAAAAAATAGTAATTGCAAATTGAAAACGACTCAGTAACAGAACGTCGGACATAATAAAGATTCACTCCTTTTTACATTATCTACAGTTAGTTTATAGTGAGAATAGGAGCTAAGTATGTGAAACTTGTTACAAAGGTGTGTGTATATTTTGAAAGAATTATGTCGATTATCTGAAAAAATGTATATTCGCAATAAAGTAATATCCTTTTTGTGTTTTTCGTATTTTGGTACACTATATATGTAGTGTAAATGAGAGAAAAGAGGGTTTTACTATGAAGTCATTAAACGAGATTTTACAATACAATGAGAAGTTCGTTGAAGAGAAAAAATATGAAGAGTATGTAGCAGGGAAATTTCCAAATAAAAAAATGGTAATTATCTCTTGTATGGATACTCGTCTTGTAGAATTATTGCCGAAAGCAATGAATATGCGTAATGGTGATGTGAAAATTATTAAAGTAGCGGGCGCCGTTATTTCACATCCGTTCGGAAGTATTATGCGTAGTATTTTAGTTGCTGTATATGAACTTGGTGCTGACGAAGTATGTGTTGTTGGTCATCATGATTGTGGTATGGCAAAAATTCAAGCAAGCAGTACAATCGAAAAAATGAAAGAGCGTGGCGTAACAGAAGAAAAACTAGATACACTGCGTTATTCTGGAATCAATTTAGAACAATTTTTAAGAGGATTCTCTAGTGTGGAAGAAAGTGTAGAGCATAGTGTATCAGTACTTCGCAACCATCCGTTACTTCCGGAAGAAGTGCCTGTTCACGGACTTGTTATTCACCCTGACACAGGGAAATTAGATGTAGTTGTGAATGGCTACGAAGCTTAAGAATTTATTTTGTCATCCTTTTTATCCGGGACGGGATCAAATCCTCCTGGATGGAAAGGGTGACATTTTAATATACGCTTTAATGTGAGCCAAAATCCTTTGAGCGCACCATGCTTTTGAAATGCTTCTAATCCATAATGAGAACAAGTAGGATAAAAGCGACATGTTGGCGGCGTCATCGGAGAGATAAACTTTTGATAAAAGCGTATAATACCGATAAAAATCTGTTTCATAATGGTCCCCTTTTCAGCATAGTCTTAAAGTATTATAGCATGACTGTACATAATACTTTACTAATTCTAATTTCCGTTATATCATATTGGATATAACGGAATTAAATTGAAAGCGGGAGAGATGTTTTATGCCATCAGTAGAAAGCTTTGAATTAGATCATACGATTGTAAAGGCTCCTTATGTAAGACATTGTGGAGTTCACAAAGTAGGTAGCGACGGTATTGTAAATAAATTTGATATTCGTTTCTGCCAACCAAATAAACAAGCAATGAAACCAGATGTTATTCATACGTTAGAACATTTATTAGCATTTAATTTACGTAAATATATTGATCGTTATCCGCATTTTGATATTATCGATATTTCACCAATGGGTTGCCAAACAGGATATTATCTTGTTGTGAGCGGGACACCAACAGTTCGTGAAATCATTGATTTACTAGAACTAACTTTAAAAGATGCGGTTCAAATTACAGAAATTCCAGCTGCAAACGAAACACAATGTGGTCAAGCGAAACTTCACGATTTAGAAGGAGCAAAACGCTTGATGAACTTCTGGTTAAGCCAAGATAAAGATGAACTTGAAAAAGTATTTGGATAAAGTGAAAAAACTGCCTGTGAAAGGGCAGTTTTTCTTTTGATAAAGGAGGAAAATATATATTTTATATAAGAACAATTGGTGTGCTACATTAAATGTAAAGAAAAGGAGTGATGGAAATGAATTGGAGTGAGATAAGAGCCAGATATCCTGATACTCTTGTACTGGTAGAAGCTGTTTCAGGTTATTCAAAAGGGAATCAATGTATGATTCAGGAGATGTCGGTAATAGATAAATACAATAGTACGAAAAGCGCATGGGCTGCGTATAAGAATATACATCGCGATTCCCCACAAAGAGAATTTTATATTTTTCATACAAAGAAAGAAGAAATTGGAGTAGAAGAACAACGATTTAGCGGAGTTCGTGGACGAGCATGAAAATTCGAATGGCGTACGGACCTCCAATTGCACATTTCTCTTACGGTATAAAGAGCATCATCTTATATTAGATAATGTGCTAGTAGATACAGGCTGTGCAACTACTATTTTTGATACATATGTATTAGCCAAGGTAGGGATTAATGGAAAGCCAAAAAGAATGTACGGCATTAGTGGGTATAGCGAACCGTGTTATGAGCAAGAAATTACAATAAGTGCGGATATAATTCGAAATGTTTTTAGCATTGAATCATCCTCCTTTTACAGGATGGCCCTGCTTATATATAGGCTATTTAGCGGAAAATTTCCGAAAAACCAACAAATAAAGCAGCTACACCGGCTACAAAAGCAAGTGTACTACCTCCTCTTTTATGTTTCATCATTTCTTCAATACTTATTATGAAAGCCATAACCCCTAAAAAGATGAACATATAAGGTAGAATTTCTCTATTGCCAGTAATAAAACCATAGATTGCTATAGATAAAGCGATAAGTGAAAAAGTAATTCGTAATCCTTTTAACATAAAGGACCTCCCTCTATTTTATGTAGGTAATGACGAGAGCAATCCACACGAAAGCACCGACAAGGATACAAGTCAGCCCAGTTCCTGTATCTTTCTTTTTTATTTGTTCAATTGCGATGATGAACATTAAAGCCCCTAAGAGAAATTGTGAGAGTGGTAGGAATGCATCTTGGCTTGTAATTAAACCAATTACAGATATGATAATTATAATGAATGCAATTAAGAAGCGCAGTATATGAAGCATATTATGAATTTTCCTTGCTGTTTTTTGTATAAGGATTATCTTCTGGCTTATCGATGGAATGTTTATATGAATATCCTTTATTAATTGTCATGACAGAGAGTACTAATATGACAAGTACGATTATAATGCCGATTATTAATATTTTGAGCATGGGATCCCCCTCCTTTTCTTTATTTTACATAATTTTGTAATTGATGAAAACAATAGAAATTAAAAGGATGAAAGAAGGGTGTTACATGGAGAATAAAAAAACATATTATATATCAGTTGGAAATGGTCAAATTTCACAGGTGAAGACGGCAGATACGTACAATTTTGAAATTCATGCAAATGATGAGGAAATTACAGAGCTAAGAGAGTATTTCGATCAAGCATATGAAGAAGATCTCGGCTCATTTGTACGTTCGCATGTTCCATTTGTTGAGTACCATCATGACTCGAATAATGATCGGTATGATGAGCAATTACAGAAGGCATATAAGATGATTTATGATCTAGGAAATCATGAAACGAAAGAATTAGTCGCACAAATGGGAATAATCAATGGATTATAGTTGGATAACATTAGGCAGGAAAGCGAGAATATGCTACAATTTGTGGTAGGAAAAACTTGTAACCATCAATAGGGGAGTAATGGCATGTACAAATTTAAAGATTATTACCACAACACTGTACAATTATCGTTTGAACGTTATCCATTTTCTCCTGAGCCAAAGCATGTTTGGGTTGTATGCCGGTACGGGGATCAATGGTTATTAACGCATCATTTACGCCGCGGTCTTGAATTTCCAGGTGGTAAGGTAGAACTCGGGGAAACACCGGAAGAAGCGGCAGTTCGAGAAGTTCATGAAGAAACCGGCGGCATAGTTTCTGATTTAACTTACTTAGGGCAATACAAAGTATCTGGAAAAGACAAAATAATCATTAAAAACATTTATTTTGCAACAATTAGTGCAGTAGAAGCGCATACGCATTACGAAGAAACGAAAGGGTCTGTTTTACTAAAAGACATTCCTGATAACATTAAAACTGATAGGAAATTTAGCTTTATTATGCGCGACGATGTATTAGCGCGTACGATGAAACATATAGAAGAAATCGGCTGTTTTACGAAGTAAAGTGGCCGATTTTTTTTTATTAACAATAAATTACGGATTAATTTCCAAATAATATTGTAAATATATCTTTATTTTTTGGATATATTATACAATTTATGTAAAGATATCTTTACTTTTGGAGGGGAGAAGATGGAACAAAGAAAAGAAACGATTGTCTCTGTTTCGATGTTCAAACTAAATGTTTATTTAGTCATTATAATAATTGCGATGATGATTGGAATTAGCTCTTTGCATACATTTCTTTTTGAAGAATTTCAAATCGAAATTACTTTACCGATAATGTTTCTTTTTATTATTGTTATGATTACACTTGTTTGTATTCATGAAGCAATACATTTGATAGGGTTTCGTTATATTGGAGGAGTCCCGTGGAGTGAACTAGAGTGGGGCGTGAATTTGAAGTTAGGTGTCGCATACGCCCATTCGAAAAGGCCAATTACAGTAAAGCAAATGAAAAAGGTGTTGATGCTTCCGTTTGTACCAACAGGAATTTTGCCAATTGTAATTGGAGTAGCAATGAATGTTCCAGCGCTTTCATTTCTTGGTGTTTTCCTAACAGCAGGTTGTATTGGTGATCTCGTTTTATATCAAAAAGTATCAAAATTTCCAGACGATGCGATGGTTATGGATCATCCGAGGAAGCCTCAGTTTACGGTGTATGAATAAAGAAAAATAACGGAAGTTCATGTTCGTTTTTGGAGAACCGCTCTTTCGTTTACTACATTCGGAGCGGTTCTTTTAATAAAATTAAACATTCTTAGTCTCCAGTTTCAGAAAAGAAAGCACTTCTAACAAATCATCAATAGCACGTGAATGCTCGAATTCTCCCCAAAACAAATCTTTCTTCCAAACGCCAAGAATTCCTACGTGTTCAGAACCAAGCACATCATTTTCTGGATGATCTCCGACGTAAAGACATTCTTCTGCTTTAACACTTAACTGTTGCAAGGCACGTTCGAAAATTTCTGGGTGTGGTTTTTTGATTCCTTCAGCTTCTGAAACGAGAATTGTGTTTGTATACGTATGTATGTTTAGTGCTCGGAGGTTTTTCATTTGAAAGTCAGTAAAGCCATTTGTAATAATACCGATTTTAATGTTCTGTTGTTTTAATTGTTGCAGTAATTCATGCATGTTTGGGAAAGGAATGCAGTGATGTTGAAAGTTTGTAATGTAGTCATGTAGTAGTTGCTCCGATGTTAAAGTGGTAATGTTGTATTCGCAAAGGAGAGTAGTATATACCTTATCCTTCCACGTGTAGCCATTATTGTCGAGTTCAAGAAAACGAGAACAATACTCGGCTTGTTCAATGTTCATAAAATGAAGGGAAAAGCGATTATATTGATCATGAATAAATTGATCTAAAGATTGACGACGATCTAATAGTGTCCCATCTAAATCGAATAGTACAGCGTGAATCATAAAGCACCTCCTAAAAAATTAGGGATATTTCTATAAATAATTATCGCATATTTGTGAAAAAATGATTATCATATTTTTGTAGAATGGAACGACGGAGGTTTATATGGGGAAATTGTATGGAAAGTTAGTATGTTTTATTATCGCAATCGGTTTAGTAGCAGGATGCGATGGACCGGTGGAAGTTGCTACTGAAAAAGAAGTTTGTAAAACTGAAGAAGAGTGTACAAAAATAGGGGATAAAATGCTTCAAAAAGTGTATAAAAAGATAGAGGGGCTTTCAGAGCTGGAAGTACCAGAAGAAGCTGTAGCGGAGGAACATACGAGTAGTAGTGATATGAAAGAAGCAGAGCAGAAAAAAGAAGATGATGAAAATTACTTCTTTTTAGCTTCGTATTATATTGACGGTGATGAAATTGTAGATCCTTATTTTGAAAAAATAGACCGGAAACGATTAAATAAAGCTTTCATCGAAGATAAAGAGGCGAAAGAAGAAGTACTAAAGCAACGTCAAGACAGAGGATATCATGAAACATTATGGGATATGTACAGCACTCTTATTCCTGCTAAATATCGTGATGATATAAAAGATTTTGACATGATAACAGATGGTTACGACGGAATTGTCGCTCATGTTATGCCAAGCATGGAGAATCCAAAAGAATGGGTACTTAGCTTAGATACACTTGATTCCGCGGTAAATATCGATGAAGCGATGAAAACATTAATTCATGAGACGGCTCACGTATTGACTTTAGGACATAAACAAATACCAGTAAATGAAGAGTATGTAAAGGCTTTTGATAAGGATAAAGATATTTCATCATATCGAAATAAATGTAAAGCTCTTTTCTTACAAGAAGGATGTGCGAAGGAGAGCTCTTATATTAATCAATTCTATAACTCTTTCTGGAAACAAATTGAGCAGGAGTGGAAAGAAAAGAAAGTGGAAGAAAATGAAGAAGCACAAATTCAATTTTTTAAAGATAAGCACGATCAGTTTGTTTCTGAATATGGTACCACGAATGTAGCAGAAGATATTGCAGATACATTTACAGCTTTTATTTTACAAGAGTCAAAAAAAGTAAAAGAAGGAACAGAACTAAAATATAAAAAAATTGCTTTTTTCTATCAGTTTCCTGAGCTTGTACAAATGAGGGCAGAAGTGTTGGCGGGGTTATATGATATTTCGAGGAATGTAAAGCAGTAAGAATAAGAAACCGCAGAGATTTTAAGTTTTCTGCGGTCTTTATTATGTATTAAGAAAAAGATGAAGATGTCATGAAACTGATCGTTAAAGGTATCTTTTTTCTTTTGAAAATCATATTGCTCTAACAATTTTAAAAGACTGAAAATTAAGTTTATTTTTCGCGTAGAAGAAGGAACTGAAACTTTAAAATAGAATAAGTATAAAAATGTCACAAAATAGACACAATTATAAAGCACATATTGTAGGGGCGATAAAGTGAAAATTTAATCTCAAGGAGGTAGTAGAGCGTATGAAAACAATTCTTGCTATTGCTGGTCTCATTTGGGTAATGTCTCACGGTGTTCCGATTTTTGAAGGAGAGCAAATTCGCAGTGCATTAAATAAACAATTTAATGATTATCGTATTATAGATCGAAAAGATAATGTCGTGACGGTGCGTGTAAAAGATTGTTTCCATGCAGTTACGGTTGCGAATGGTGCTGTAACGAATGATACAAAAATGTGTGATAAATAGAAGAAAGAAGCTGAATCCAGCATTATGATTTGGAATCAGCTTCTTTTTCGTTTTCCGATAAGGAGTTTTTCAAATCCTTCGACAAACACATACATAAGAGTTGCAAGGACACATGTAAGTAGCACGCTAAGTAAGACGAGTGTGAAATTAAAAACTTGGAATCCATAGCTAATTAAATAGCCAAGTCCTTGTTTTGAAACGAGGAGCTCTCCGAAAATAACTCCTACCCATGATAATCCAACGTTTACTTTTAACGTTGAGATGATTGCTGGGAAGGATGAAGGGAGAATGACTTGCTTATAACATTGCCATTTATTTGCGCCAAACGTATTCATTACTTTTATATAATTGGAGTCGACTTCTTGGAATGCGCTATAAATAACGAGAATGGTAATGATGATAGAAATGATGACACCCATTGCGATAGAAGATGAAATGTTTGGGCCGAAAATAACGATGATAATTGGACCGAGTGCAACTTTCGG
Source organism: Bacillus clarus (assembly GCF_000746925.1). Lineage (GTDB taxonomy): Bacteria > Bacillota > Bacilli > Bacillales > Bacillaceae_G > Bacillus_A > Bacillus_A clarus. The sequence continues at coordinate 1,700,882 of NZ_JMQC01000008.1, read as the reverse complement.
CATCGCATTTAGTACAACAAGGTAAGGGTCAAGTACGCGGGCTAAAAGTGGTATCCACCAAAGAATAGTAGCGATAATAGCTCCAAGTACTGTCCCGAGAATGAAGCCGATCCCTGTTTCAAGTAATGTCGTCCATATGTGAATCCAAAGTGAACCATCACTCCATTTATTAAGGAAGAGCTCCCAAATGCTTGAAGGAGAGCTAAAGAGTAAAGGGTCAATCCACTCTTTTTTACTAGAGATTTCCCATAATAAAAAGAAGAGAACGAGCAGTAACAGTTGTAAAGAACGAGCTAACCATGCGCGTTGTCTTTCTTGTTTTCGAAACTGTTCATGTAGTTGTTTTATATTATCCAAGGCGTTCCAGCTCCTTCCATATTTCTTGAAAAAGGGCTGGGAAATCTAGGTGATGTCGTGCTTCTAATGGCGATAAGGAGCGGATACTCTCTGGGACAGTGAACGTTTTTGCTATTTTACCAGGGTTCGCTTGTAGTAAATAAATACGGTCACTCATCGCAATTGCTTCTTCAATATCATGCGTAACGAGTAATGAAGTTTTCTTATAACTGTGCAATAACGTAAAAACAAGATCTTCAAGTTTTAATTTCGTTTGATAATCAAGAGCTGAAAATGGTTCATCTAGCAAAAGGATTTTTGGATCTGTCGCTAACGTTCGAACGAGGGCAGCACGTTGGCGCATACCACCGGATAGTTCGCGAGGATATTGCTGTTCTACATCATGCAAACCGACTTGCTTTAAAAGCTTTAATGTATGTTCTTTCGTATTTTCATCATAAATTTTTCGAATGTGAAGTCCGAGCATAATATTTTCTTCAATTGTTTTCCACGGAAACAAGTAATCTTGCTGGAGCATATAGCCCATAGATGGGGTCTTAGTTGTGATCGGTTCACCATCTAAAAATACGATACCTTCAATTGGGTCTAATAGTCCGGCAATAATAGAAAGAAGTGTTGTTTTTCCGCAACCGCTCGGGCCAAGAAAAGACACAAATTCTCCTTCTTCCACATGCAAGCTCATATCTTCGAGGACGAGCTTGGCATTTTCTTTCGCAAAAAAACAGTGAGAAACGTTACGTATTTGTAAAAAACTCATACACTTCGCCTCTATTTCTTAATGACGCTTTCGGCAATTTTTGTATTGACGAGCGTTTCATGTGGAACTTCTTTTTGTAATTCACCAGCTTCTTTCATAATCGTTTGTAGTTGTTTCCATTCTTCTACATCCAATAGTGGATTTGTCGCATAAGAGTGTTGTTTTTTATAGCGTTCAATTACTTTTACCGTAATGTCCTTTGAAGTGTCTTTGAACAGAGGAGTAACAGCAACAGCAATTTCTTCCGGACTATGTGTATCAACCCATTGCTGTGCTTTATATAGTGCACGTGTAAATTTTTCGGCGGCAGCTTTATCTTTCTTCAAAAAACTTTCTTTTGCCATAAAAGTTGTATATGGAACAGTTCCAGATTCAGCTCCAAAAGATGCTACAATATAGCCTTTTCCTTCTTTTTCAAATATACTTGCAGTCGGTTCAAAGAGCTGCACAAACTCCCCTGTACCAGATGCGAAAGCATTTGCTATGTTAGCAAACTCAATATTTTGAATTAGATTTGTATCTTTGTGAGGATTAATGCCATTTTTCTTTAAAACGTATTCTCCAACCATTTGCGGCATACCACCTTTACGCTGTCCTAAAAACGTAACGCCTTTTACATCGTTCCAATTAAAAGATTCTAGTTTTTTACGTGAGACTAAAAATGTACCGTCGGTTTGCGTAAGTTGCGCGAAGTTGATGACTGGATCTTTTGCCCCTTGCTGATGAACATAAATAGATGTTTCAGAACCAACAAGTGCAATGTCAATTCCACCAGATAGTAGGGTGGTCATCGTTTTATCCCCACCCGCAGTTGTCTGCAAATCGATATCTAAACCTTCATCTTTAAAAAATCCTTTTTCAATGCCAACATATAACGGTGCGTAGAAGAGTGAATGGGTAACTTCACCAACGCGAACCTTTTGTGTTTTGTCTTTCGTATTTTCTTTTTTACTACTGCAAGCAGCAAACGTAAAAATAGCCAGTATCATTATACAAAAAACAGCTATAAATTTTTTCAATACGGGACACCTCCTAGAAGTCAATCTACTGGCATGATATGTAGGTAAGTGCCCATATGTGAGTGGACAGAGAAGGAATTTTTTAGGTAGTAAAGAAGTACACATATAAGGGGTGATAAAAATGAAACATGAATATGATGATAGCATGCATTTACATCTTGATTATTTTGGAGATGAGTATGATGTGGAATCGATCGCTTATAAGAGAAAGCATGAAGATGTGTGGGATGTCTTTTTTAATTTTAACGTATATGGAATTCAGAAAGATGATGTAGAGATGGGGACATTTATGGATGAATACGCCGGCTATTATGTTTTTTCTGTACATGCTCGTGATTTAAGCTGGGAATTTGGAAGTGCTCAGTTTGAAGAATGGATTTTGAGGAATAATATATTAGAAAAGACATTGCAAAAATAGGAGGAATTTTGTGGCCGATTTTTTAATTTTGTTACTTATATTTGTAGTAGGATTTCTTATTATGCAATTTCTCATTTACCAATTTGCAAAGAAGAATATTCATAAATATAAGGAAATGAAATGGATTCATATGTGGTTACATATGAATATGAAGAAAGGTCCGAAATTAGACTTTACCGATTTTACCTTTATAGTAATCGTATGTATCATATGGAAAATGTGGTTGCTACCTCTCATATAGTGAACTTCATAAAATTACCCAAATTGTTCATTAAAAGTATTGAAAAACAGAAATGTAATATAAAAAAGAACCTGCCAGTATAGACAGGTTCTTTTTTATATTACGCGCAATTTGTACGGAAAAATGGAATTTTCTGTGCAACGTAAACTAATCCATATGCAAGAATTAAGCACATAAGAGGATTAATGAAAAATCCATAGCGGTTAATTGCTAGGAATAAGTTTGAGAAGATGATGTAAATAACAGAGCTTGCTACTAACATCATAACGCGTTTATGTTTAAATGAATTTAGCATGAAGCAGAAACTGCTCAAGAATGTACCGATGATAAAGACTCTATGACACATTTGCATAAAGTTATGAATACGGTATTGGTCTACAGCAGGAGCAGTTTTGAACAGCTCGATTGTTTTACCGACAGTAAACCAAGAGAACCAATATGTGAAGTCTGTCTTAAATCCATTTTTGATTAAATCCTTCGCATATTCACCTTTATCTGATAATCCTTGTGCCTTCATTTGATTTACTACATTTTCATAGCCAATTTTGTTAAATGGATCTGCACCTGCAATTAATGGATCCGCACCTTGTGTTGAGAATAAAATAAATTGATGGAGCGCTAAATAGTTGCGAACAACCCATGCACCAATAATCAAGAACGGTCCGATGAGCCACAATAATCCGATTTTAATTGAGTCTTTAAATCCATATGTGAACAAGATGACAAGAACTGGAATAAGCATCATTGGAGCCGGATTTGGACGGAACATAAGTAAAATAGAAACAACAATTCCGAACCATATATGGAATTTCATCTTATTGTATTTCCATGCGAGAACAAATACATACACACATAATGCTAATAAGAATATGGAAGGAACTTCGGTTAATAATGTACGGAAGTATGTATAGTTACTCGGATAAATAGCATATAAAATACTCGCAACAATTCCATAAATATTTTTTTCAAACAATTCTCTCCCTATTAAGAATACTAATAGCACTGTACCAAGGTTCAGTATCATATTAATGACAGTTGCTACGTAATAGTAAGGTAGTGATGTAACATCAGAAATAATCATAGCGCCAGCTAATAATAGTGGTTGACCTGGTGTGATATATGCATTTTTTCCAGGCACTTCACTAGGTTCTAAATAAACATAGCCAAATACACCATGTTTTAATAATTGTTCAGCTGTTAACGAATAGTTAAACGCATCATTTGCACCATATGTTACTTTGACTAACTCTCCATCTAATCCTGGCTGTTTTACTAGACAAAAAACGTGTAAGAGGAAAGAAAGCGCCAAAATTGCATATACCGCTTTAGGTAAATTTTTAAACTTTTTTAGCAAAAATGAGCATCTCCTTTTGTATTAATACTTTCTTAATTCCTAATGGTATTAAGGATATTCAAAACATAATTATTATATCATAAAGTAGAATGGGGGAATTTAATTTCTCAATAATTCCCAATCGTTATTCGGAATTTTTACTATGTGTTAAGGGATAAGTAAGAAATTAAATTTAAAATAGAAGCAATTTTGAAGACGTGCTACATATTACAATGTTATTTTTATAGAAAGTGTCTTTACCGATGCGAGGTGAAATTAATAGATAGAAAAGAGGGAATGAATTGAAGTATGAGTCTGCACTTTATCATCTTCCGAGAAAAAGTATATTAATTTCTACCATCATAAGTGGTATGGTGACCTTATTAATAGCAACTATGTTTTTTATGATTTTAAAGTTTTTTAATTTAGATATGATGAAAGACTTTTTAAATCAAAAGTTTATTTTAAGCATAACGATTATTTTAATGTGGATTATCGTACTATATGTTACACATTTAAGTAAAAGGGAAACGGTTGAATTTAGGCCGTCCATTCGAGTTCATCTTATATTATTTTTGATAGCTCATACAGTAGCTTTATTTTATATTGTTCTACAAGTTAATATAGATTTCTTAGAAGCGATTAACTGGATTTACAATTATAATGGGCAGTTTATATTGAGCTTCATAGTAATCTATGCGATATATATTCTTGTGTATAACTTACTAGGAAAAGTCTTTTTAAGTGTTAGATTAACGAGCTACACCTTGATTTTTTTAGCTATTGTAAACTACTTAAAGCTTCTTTTCAGAGGAGAGCCACTATATCCTTCTGATTTTACACAAATTACACATTTACAATCCGTTATACCGATGGTTATAGATTATTTTAATTGGAAACATATTCTTATAGCTATTGTTTGTATTATGGTATGTATTGCGTTATGTATGTATATTCGGAAGTATATTAAAGAGGCAAGTGTCCATTTTATGACAAGAATCCTTTTCGTTATAGGATCAATTTTTGTGCTATATGCTTATAGTAATTACACAAATACATTTATGAATAAACTGTTTCAAAAATGGGGCATAGAATTTATTTTGTGGGATCAGACGGGAAACTATGCTGAAAATGGTCTCGTTTTAGGCTTTATCAGTAATTTAGATACAACAGTGATTGAAAAGTCAAAAGAATATTCTAAAGAAAATATACTTCAAATCGTAAATGATATAAAGAAACAGTATGGTGGTAACGTAGGGAAACAAAAACAGACAGAGAAACCAAATATTATATTTATTATGAGTGAGGCTTTTTGGGATCCGACGAAATTAACAAATCTTTCGTTTAGTGAAGACCCTGTTCCAAATTTGCATCAGTATATAGAAAACTTTCCAGGTGGACAAACAATATCCCCTACATTTGGAGGAAATACTGCCAATACAGAGTTTGAAGCATTAACAGGTTATTCAATGAGTTTGTTAAAGCCAGGTTCTATTCCATACCAACAAGTTGTTACAAATAAGAAAGAGATCCCATCGATTACTAGTACGTTGAAAAAAGAAGGGTACTATGCCAGTGCCATCCATTCTTTTGGTCGATCGTTCTTTAAACGAGATGATGTATACAATGTGTTAGGATTCGATCAATTCAATTCGCAAGATAAGATGAAAAATACAGAAATAGATGGAGATTATATTAGCGATTTATCAATGAGTAAGGAAATAATAGCCGAATTGAAGAAGAGGGAACAGCCTACATTTATTCATGCAGTGACGATGCAAAATCATTTCCCATTTACTCCAGGGAGATTTGGAGTAAATAAAGTAGAAATTAGTGGATTAGAAGAAGAGGCGAAGGCGGAATTAGAGACTTATACAGAAGGTTTAAGACGTTCAGATGAAGCGCTTCAATATTTAATAGAGCAATTGGATGATTTAGATAGACCTACATTATTGGTGTTCTTTGGAGATCATTTGCCGTCATTAGGAACGAATAAATCCCTTTATAAAGAGGCTGGATATATAACAAATGAAAAAACTCCAAGTGAACGATTAGCCATGGCAGAAACGCCGTTATTAATGTATGGAAACTTTGATTTACCAAATGACAATTTAGGCTTAGTAAGCCCAATTTATTTCTCAAACCTTGTTCTTGATTACGCAGGGTTAAATAAATCACCATTCTATCAATTTTTATCAGATTTATATCTAGAAATACCAGCACTTCGAGAGGAATTGAAGGTAGGAAAAGATGGAGAAGTGATAAAAAATTTAACAGCTAAACAGCAAGAAATGTTGAAACAATATAAATTTATTCAGTACGATTTACTAGTTGGGAAACAGTATAGTAAGGACATATTATTTAAATAGATTACACATAAAAAAGAACTTGTATATGCTACAAGTTCTTTTTCGTATATTAATAACGGGGTAACCAGGCAAGCCGGCTCAATCAGGGAGTATTACTTATATATTTAGTATAAAATAAAATGTAATCGTTTTATCGTTATAATTGTGAGAAATATGTGAATTATAACTGATTTTTAAATTATATAAGGCAAATTCTTTTTTATAAAGCGATTATGAATTTAAAAATTTTATCAGTTCTTTATTTAGCTCATCTGCTTGTTCAATTGGGGATCCATGTCCGCTATTTGTAAGGGGATATAGACTAGAACCTTTAATTTGTTTTTGTGAGAGTTCAGCGCTTTTGTAAGGGATGAGCTGGTCGTGAATACCATGGAATATTTTTGTTGGAACGTTAATTTTACTTAAATCTTTCGTTACGTCCTCGTTTGCTGCTGCCTGTAATATTTTAATAAGAGCGTATGAAGCAGACTGCATACCGAGGTAAGAAAACCATTCTAATGTAGCCGCTCCTAAGTTTCTATTAAAAAATGATAAGGATACATCACTAAGGAATTTAGGTAAATTCATGGACATTTGATTCATGAGGGCATCCGCTTGTTCTTTCGGTACGCCGTAAGGGGATGCTTCATTTTTTACGAAAGAAGGAGAGACAGCATCTACTAATACTAGTTTAGAAATGCGGCGTCCGTTATATCTTGACATGTAACGAAGAGAGAGAGCACCGCCGACAGAAAAGCCGAGTAAAGTAGCTTTTTCTATTTGAAGAGCGTCTAAGACAATTGCAATATCATCAGCTAATCGATCATATGTGTAACCGGTCCAAGGTTTATCTGACTGCCCGTTTCCTCGTATATCCATGGCGATGCAGCGGAAACCGTGTTGTGGTAAGATATTAAACTGATATTGGTACATTTGATGATTTAAAGGCCAGCCATGAACAAAGAAGACAGGTTTACTTCCAGGACCTGGATTAATGTCCTCGACAAAAATGTGTACATCTTTCTCAACCGTAACAAACATGATTTATCCCCCTATCCTATCAATACGCTCTATCCCAAAAACGCTGTTTCGTCACCCCTTAATAAATTCATCCGCAAGTAGTGTAGGGTGCTGTTCTGTTATTACGCCTGGTTTTCCTTCTATATTTAAAGATTGAATAATCGTATTTCCATTTTGGCAAGTACCCCCCATATTATACGTATTATTTTTCAGTCGTTTTATGCTTGCATATGCCTTGGAGATGTTTTGCCTATGGATTGATTTTCCTCTATTGTTTAAATTATCTTTGTTTGTCTATGAAAATCATTTATTATAATAAATGGTATTCATAGAAGTATCATTTTGAAGGGGTGTTGAAGTGAGAGAGGGGTTTATATCATATAAAGAAGAAAAAGGGAATGCTAAGATTTTCTTATGGGTATTACATGTTATTTTGATTGTATATGAAGTTGCATATGCAATTATATTAGAAGATAAAATGCCTTTAGTGAATTGGCATAAAGGGATATGGAAGATTGCATATATTATGACCATATTAGGCATTAGTGTTTATTTATTCGAAAGAGGAAAGGCACATTTAGTTAAATATACATATTTATTTGCATATATGGGGGCAGAGATTTTTAATTTTGGATGGTATGTATTTCATAATAAAGTGGCATTTGATGAAGGTAATGTGATCGAGTTTATTTTTATATTCTTCGTACCCATTTTTTTGAGTAAACGATATGTATTCTTCTTATCTCCATTTATTATAGGGAAATATATGATATATCTATTGGTATTTGGAGAAATGAATGTATTAGTATCGCTCGTTATATATGGGGTGTTACTTCTTGTATCATATATGATTTTAAATCGCTTTTTGCAATATCTTTCAGCAGTAAAGAAAAGTATTGCGGAGGCTGGTCAATCACAGAAGCTGGCAGTTGTCGGGAAAATGGCAGCGACAGTTGGGCATGAAATTAAAAATCCACTTGCTTCGTTGAAAGGCTTTACGCAATTGCAAAAAGAGAAGTATGCAAATGATTCAACATATGAGCAAATGATTTTTGAAATAGATAATATGAATAATATGATCAGTGAATTGATGGAAGTTGCTAGCTGTAAGCCATCCGTTTATGAAAAACATATTGTAAGTGACGTTGTATTACAAGCAATCGCAGATATGCGTAAAAAAATGGACGCATTAAATATAAGGTTCATTTTTAATGCGGAGCATAATAGAAGTGAAGTTGAATGTGATAAACGTAAATTAAAAGGAGTATTTTTATATGTCATAAAAAATGCTCTAGAGGCAATGGAACATGGTGGGACATTACAAATACAAATAGAAGATAAAAAACGAGAGCACGTAATTATAAGTGTAATAGATAATGGTCAAGGTATAAAAAAAGAGAACTTAGGACGAATTACAGAAGCTTTCTATACGACGAAACAAGATAAAATTGGATTAGGTCTTACAGTAGTGCAGCGAATTATTACAGAGCATCTTGGCGAATTACATATTTCTAGTGAAATAACAAAAGGGACAAGAGTAAATATTTTACTTCCGAAAAAGCATGAAAGTAACGCGATACAAGAGTAAGAGAAGTTGTAATAAAGGAGCCATCATATGAATAAAGGCTATATATTTGAAAAGGAAGAAATAAAGGCATTAAAGATATTTTTAAGTTTATTTTTTATCATATTCTTTGTATATGACTTTGCTGAAAAGTTGATCGTCCTTTTAAAGGGAGAAGGAAAAGAATCGGCAGAAATTTTCATGGAAGGTTTAGGTCCATGGTTATATGCTTCGATGATTTTATTATTCTTTACCGGAATATATTTTATGAAGTGGAAAAATCCATTTATTGTGAAGTATATTATTTTGATTGGCTACAATGTACTGGATTTTATTCATAATTTCCTTATTTATTATGGAAGTGATACTGAATTTGACGGTGGAAATATAGTAGAAGGATTTTTAATTTTATTCGCACCAATCTTTGTGAATAAAAGATATTTTTGGTTAGTGGCAGGAGTGATTGTAGGAAAATATGCGCTTATGGGCCTAGTTGTAAAATCTTTTATTATAGTTATCCCGATAGCGCTTTGTAGTGTATTTGCGATAATATGCTGGATTATACTTTTAAGATTTCAATCTTACATTCGTACACTTGAAATGATGGATAAAGAGATTCAGAAAACAGAGAAGTTGGCCACGATTGGAAAAATGGCAACGGTAATTGGATATAAAATTAGAAGACCGTTAGTGAAATTAAAAGAACTTATTGTAAGTCAGGGAGAAAAATATCCTGAGGATAAGATTTATAGTGAGATTATGAAGCAGGAAGTCGAGAGAATAAATACAATTGCGACGGAACTTATGGGATTTGAGAAATCTAAATTACTAGAATCAGACACTCATCATATAAAAGATATTTTGAACTATGTAATTCAAATTATAGAGAAATCAGCTTTGGAACAAGGGGTAAAAATTGATGCGATTTATAATAAAGATATCCCTTTGATTACATGTGATGAGAAGAAATTGAAACAAGTATTTTTAAATTTAATAAAAAATGCGATTGAAGCAATGTCAATTGGTGGAACGATTACTGTGGAAGCGAGGGGAGAAGAAAAGGTACTTATTGTGCAAATTCAAGACGAAGGCTGCGGTATTCCAAAGGATAAAATTTCAACTTTAAATGAAGCTTTCTATACGACGAAAGAACATGGAACAGGATTAGGATTAGTCGTGACAGATAAAATTATTAAAGATCATCGGGGAACACTGCGATTTGATAGTGAAGTTGGAGTTGGAACAACTGTTGAGGTTGTGTTGCCGATTTAATTATGAAGAGAGGGGAGATCCTCTCTCTTTTTTTCATTTTCCGACAGAAGACTCCCACCTCAAGGAATGAATAAGACATGGTCCGATGAATAGGTGGGAGATGAATGGCGGTTAGGTAAAAGCTTAAAGGTTCTTCTTGTGGAAGATTTGCTATGAGGTAACAGAATCAGTTTGTATAGAAGGTAAATGGGATAGTAGGAAGCATTCTAAAATATACGAGATGGTTTCATCATAAAAGTCCATCTAGAATCATAAGGTAGCGAAAGCGATACAAGAAGTATCTTGGTCACAATTCAGAACGATGCTTGCGTACAAGGCAGAGTGGTATAGTGGTATGGAAAACAAGTGGTCGTGGTATCGAAAACATTCGCAAGTTCTCAAATTTGTTCGCATTGTGGCAACAAAAATAAAGACGTGAAAGATCTAAACCTCCGTGAATGGAAGTGCCCTTCTTGTGGTATGCATCATGATAGAGATGTGAATGCAGGAAAAAATCTGAGAAAAGAGGCCTTAAGGCTTCTAACTGTAGGGACTACGGAGATCGCCTATTAATAGAACCGAGGGACACTTTGGTGTTCGTAGGAATCCCCCGCTTCAAACAACTCGTTAGAGTGTGAAGTGGGGGTAGTTCAATCATTTTTCATAAAACACTGAACGAGTAAGCAACCAATGAAATAGCATACTCCCATTGCGAAGAAGCCATGGCTAGTGCCGATATACCATGAAGAAGATTGGGTAAGAGTGCTTCCCATAATCGCAACCCCAACTAAAGCACCAACTTGGCGATTCACATTCAAAGTTGCTCCTGCGATATTTCCATGTTCATGGCCAGCTGCTTGCATCACGATTGTAGTCATAGCTGGAACAGATACACCAATGCTAAAATTTATAATGGCATATATAGTTGCTAATAACCAATAGGGTATATTAGGAGAAATAAAAGTTAATAAAAATGAACCAAAACTAGCAATGAGAAGAGAAATAAGTAATGGTGATTTAGAACCAAATCGAGTTGTTAGTTTTGCGAAAAGCAAGTTTCCAAATACAAAGACGGCCATCATCGGTAATAGCTGAATTCCAGCTAAAAAAGGAGAAGCATTTCTTGCATATTGCAGAAATAAGCTAAACATAAAGATGCCACCAAATAAGGAAAAGTTAATTAAAAAGCCAATTATATTTGCAGAAGAAAATTGTCGGTCATGAAATAAAGAGAATGGAATAATTGGTTGTTTCGAACTATGTTCCGCAATGACAAATAAACTAGCAGCTATAATGGTAATCGAAAATCCCTCTACTATTTGGGGAGAAATCCATCCGTAGGAAGGCCCTTCAATTAAACTAAAAGCTAGACTTGCTAATGTAATAATTCCTAAGGCGTGGTTAAAAAGATTTAGCTTTATGTGCTGACGTGTTGAAGGAGAAATCATACAGTAAGCCATGAAAATACCAATTATGCCAATTGGCAAATTAATAATAAAAATACTTCTCCATCCGAATGTTTGAACTAAAATGCCACTAACGAAAGGACCCATTCCTGAAGATATTGAAACGATAGCTGACCATACCCCAAACATTTTCGCTCTTTGTTTTTCATCCGGATAAGAGATTGCTAGAAGGCTGAGGGAACTGGGCATAAATAAAGCTGCGCCTATACCTTGTAAAATCCTTGCGATGATAAGAAAATTACTTGATGATGCGATAGCACAAAAGAGAGAGGCAATAACAAAAACGGTTAAACCAATCAAGTATTTTTACTTATTGATGAGACGAAATTTAATCAACGTAAAAATTTTAAAGCGCTACAGTTAGAATCAATAAATACCATTATTACAAATGATACGATTCCAAAGAATTTAGGAGATGTAGTAAAGAAATGCGGTATTGAAGTAATAAATGGAGAGGAATAAAGGGGGATTATGTTTTTCAAGTTCCGAATGAAATTTTGAGTATAGTAAAAAGAGATATGTAGCTAAGCTATATATCTCTTTTTATCTCAATACCACCACTTCTCTTGTGGAAGGAAAGTAATATTTACATCAAAATTTTCTTTAAACCAATCATGCATTAATGTTTTTTTAACTAAATATTCGGAAGCAGAGTGGGATACACCGATGAGTGACATATTTGTTTCTTTCACATAATCCATAATGAGTGAATATTTATGTCTGCCGTATTCGTTATCAATATGACAATGGATTTCTCCTGCAATGTAAGCTTCAGCACCTTTTTCTTCTGCTTCTTTCATTAAAGACACGACATCGCCGCAGCCAGCAATAATTGCAATTTTTTTGATGGAATCATGATGTTGGCCTTCGAAATCTACGTATGGGATGTGGAAAAGCTTCTTTAGATGTTGTTGGAGGCTCGTAGTTGATGTCTCATCTATTTCACAGATGAGACCGACTGGCTCGTTTTCAGGGCCACTGCAAGCAAATCCATCAATGACAGTAGCCTGTAATGCTTTTGCTATTGATATACTTGTTCCATATGTCTGATTGTAATCCATCGGGCTGTGACATGTGTAAATAGATAAATTTTTATCTTTTATAGCTTGTAAATAGTGCGGCTTAATTGGGATAAATCCACGTCCAGATTTCCCAAGTGGATCACCGCATTCCATAACGAGTGGATGGTGCATAAAGAGTAAATCGCCTGGCTTTGATTGTGAAATGAACTTTTCAAGAACATCATCTGTTGGGAATACAGCTAAAAAGACTGTGTTTACATTTTCAGCGCCGCGGATCATAAGACCGTTAAATAGTTCAACAAAATCCTCTTCGAAAAATTGCTGCCATGGAAACTGGATTGGATTATATACAGCTGGAATAAATCGGCTAAAGGCACCGTCTTTTCCGTATTTTTTAATTTGAAATAAATAATCAAGAGCGTATTGTATTTCTTTTAAGGCTGGCATAGTATTCCTCCTTTGTCACAGGTATTGTAACATTAGTCTCAATTTTCTGTATACAACAAACGGATGGAATTAAGAAAAAGAATGGTACAATATAAGAATGATATGAGAAGAGAGGATGAAGATTTACGTATGTACGTTACTGTAACAGATGCAGCATATAAAAAGATTATGGATACGATTCCAAGTGAAGCGAAATATATAAAGCTATTTTATGATAATGAAGGTTGCGGTTGTGTCATGAGCGGGATTATTGATTTAGTAGCCGTATCGGAGAAAGATGAGCGTGATGTAGATATTGAATCAAACGCATTAAACTTTATTGCAGACCGCACGAAGCTTGTATTTATGGATGATAAGTTAACTGTTGATTTACATCAATCTGGGGGGCATTTTCAACTGAAGAGCCCGAGTCAGTTTTATAATCCTAATATGAAGCTTCATATTAGAGTATAACAAAGACAGAGGGGAGTATATGATATGCTCCTTTTTCTTATGGGATTTTTTCACATAATGAAATGTACATATAATTGAATTTTCTGTATAATTTTCTTTGCGGAGGGGATACGCATGAGAAGATGGGGAATTGAATTATTAATTGTAAGCGTCGTTATTATTTGGGGAATCAATTATACAATTGCGAAATATGGACTTATAGAATTTACGGCGATTGAGTTTACGGCACTTCGTATGATGGCAGCGGCGCCGTTATTGTTACTGCTTACATTTTATAATGAAAAGTCGTTGTATATGGAGAGAAGGGATATGCCGAGACTAATCATGGTCAGCGTTGTTGGCATTGTACTGTATCAAACGTTATTTATGGAAACTGTGAAATATACATCCGCTACAAATGCTTCTTTACTCATTTCTATTTCACCCATTTTTACAACCTTATTTGCGATTTCATTTAAACAAGAAAAGTTTTCTTCGCGAAAGTTGATTGGTTCTATTGTGGCCTGCGCTGGTACAGCCCTTGTGTTACTAGCGGGACATTCATTCGCTGGTTCATTCTATGGAAACGGAATTGGGCTTATTACATCAATATGCTGGGGGCTTTATCCTATATTAGCAGGCCCGCTTATAAAAAAATATTCGGCACTTCGGGTAACCGCATGGTCAGCAGTTGTTGGGGCAATACCTCTTGCGGTATTAAGTGGTCTACAGATTTTTTCACTGCCATTTCACATTACAAAAGGAATGACATGGTTTGCGCTCTTGTATTCAATTTTCTTTGTAACAGTATTCGGTTTAGTCATGTGGTATGTTGGTGTGCAAAAAATTGGTGCGTCTCACACGATGGTGTATATGTATATGACGCCACTTGTTGCTGTTTTATTTGCGGCAGTGTGGGCGAAGGAATATATTTCATTACAGCAAATCATCGGAGGGATCATTATTTTCTTTGGTTTATGGCTTGTAAAATCTGAAAAAGCAGAGGATGTTTCTACTCTACAAGAACCTATATCAAAATAGGAAAACAGATCATTCATGATCTGCTTTCCTATTTTTTTATTTTTGGTAAAAATATGAGAAATAGAATGGCTGTAATAAGTGGAATTAAATTAAGAAAAGGTATTCGAAAGAGTGCAATAAGAATAATACCTGGAAGAAGGACACCGAGGACAGCATAGAAGATGCTATGATTTTTCGTGTACCAATATAATGAGAGCCCAATAAGCGCAGGGACAATGAAATGAATAAGAGCCATTAAAAAATAAATCATTAGACGCCCCCTTTATTTGTGTGCTTACTACATCATATCCATATGTTCATAGATTGATATCATTTTTTTCATAAATAGACGGAAAAAGTTGAAAAAATGTCACAAAATTCGATGTTAGCATATTAGAAATCTTGTATAATATTATTTCCAGAAAATATTTTAACAACATAAACATGATGTTTATGTTGTTTTTTTAGTTTGAATGTAGCAGATGAATTCTGATGATATGTAAATAAATTTATAAAAGTTAAAGGAGTACAGCATGATTAGTATGTCACTAAGGGCGTTTAAAATTCAAATGTATTATTTGCTAGGCGTAATGTTAATAGGTTGGGCGCTGACACCTTTTTCAGCACATTTTTTAGGTGCAGGAATCGGGCTTATTGTCAGTATGTATTGCGTTTGGATTTTAGGAAGACGTATTGAAAAGCTTGGAGAGAGCATTGTAAAAAAGACGAAGGCACCAACACTTGGTATGTTTAATCGCTTCGCAGCAGCGATACTGGGTGCAATTATTATGTATGAAATCGAGCACCATATGGTTATGTGGGCATTTGCAGTTGGGATTATGGGTGGTTATTTCTTGATCATTATTAATTTAGGATATTACAGTATGAAAGATGAAAAGAACTAAAAAACGACATAGAACACTCCTTTTTAGATGGAAGAGAGCATCTATCTATAAATGGAAGCGGTCAAATCCTTTTCCTGTTCAATGTCAAGTCAAAACAAAGAAACCAAAACATCGGTCACAGATTATAAAAGAAAGAGACTTACGATTTTATCGTAAGTCTCTTTTTTATGTAAGTATGTGTAACCATCAAG
This sequence comes from Bacillus clarus, assembly GCF_000746925.1. GTDB lineage: Bacteria > Bacillota > Bacilli > Bacillales > Bacillaceae_G > Bacillus_A > Bacillus_A clarus. Next base: position 1,685,091 of record NZ_JMQC01000008.1, on the reverse strand, counting down.
TCGCATTGGGTTTTGTCGGTGAGTACGCGAAACTTTCTAGTTACACTATACTTATTCATATGAGTAAAGGGTCATTCAACAGAAATGTTGTATTAAGCGATTGGACCGCCTAGATTGATAATATCTTCAGAAGCGCTGTCAAACTTTTTGAAGTTCTCTTTAAATTTGCTTGCAAGCTCAATTGCTTTCGCTTTGTAAGCAGCTTTATCAGCCCATGTTTGTTCAGGCATTAATACTTCATCAGGTACACCTGGTACGTGATGAGGAACTTCAAGACCGAAGATATCATGTTTTGCAGTTTCTACTTTATCAAGTTCACCGTTTAATGCTGCTTGCACCATTGCACGAGTGTAACCTAAGTTCATACGCTTACCAACGCCGTATTCGCCACCAGTCCAGCCAGTGTTTACTAAGAATACTTTCGCATCATGTTTCTCAATTTTTTCACCAAGCATTTCAGCATAGCGAGATGCATCAAGCGGTAAGAATGGTGAGCCGAAGCAAGTTGAGAATGTAGCTTGCGGAGATGTAACACCACGCTCTGTTCCTGCTAGTTTACTAGTGTAACCGCTTAAGAAATGGTACATAGCTTGTTCTTTTGATAACTTACTGATTGGAGGCAATACGCCAGATGCGTCAGCAGTTAAGAAAATAATTGTATTTGGATGTCCTGCAACACTCGGCAGTACGATATTATCAATCGCATGCATTGGGTATGCAGCACGTGTATTTTCTGTTAAAGTTGTATCATTGTAGTCTGCAACTCTTGTTTGGTTATCAATGACAACGTTTTCTAATACTGATCCGAATTTAATTGCATCGAAGATCTGTGGTTCTTTTTCATGAGAAAGGTTGATACATTTTGCATAGCAACCGCCTTCAATATTGAATACACCGTTATCAGACCAGCCGTGCTCATCGTCACCGATTAATTTACGGTTTGAATCAGCAGATAAAGTTGTTTTACCTGTCCCAGATAAGCCGAAGAATAAAGCGACATCGCCTTCTTCACCTACGTTTGCAGAGCAATGCATAGAAAGAATATCTTGTTCTGGAAGTAAGAAGTTCATAATAGAGAAGATAGATTTCTTCATTTCTCCAGCATATTCTGTACCACCGATCAATACGATACGTTTTTCGAATGAAACCATAATAAATGCTTCAGAATTTGTACCGTCAATTGCTGGGTCTGCTTTAAAACTTGGTGCAGAAACAATTGTGAACTCTGCTTCATGAGTTTTTAATTCTTCTTCAGTTGGACGAATAAATAATTGATGTACGAATAAATTATGCCATGCATATTCGTTAACAACTTGAATTGGTAGGCGATAGTTACGATCAGCGCCTGCAAACCCTTTAAATACGAATAATTCTTCTTTTTCTTTTAAGTATTCTAATACTTTTGTATATAATTTATTAAAATGTTCTTCAGAAATCGGTTGATTCACAGCTCCCCAAGCAATTTTATCTGCAACCGATGCTTCTTCCACAATAAATTTATCTTTAGGAGAACGTCCTGTGTATTTTCCTGTTGAAGCAGAAACCGCACCAGTAGAAGTTAATTTCCCTTCATTTCGCATTAATACTTTTTCCACTAATTGCGGAACACTTAGTTGAATCTGTGCATTGCTTCCGTTCAATAATTCGTGTAAACCAATTTGGACATTCACAGTACTCATATTTATATACCATCCTTTTCATTTAATGAAATATTTCTCGTAATCCCCACCAAGAGTATAACACAATTATATAAATAATGTATACTATTTATTTGTTTTTGTTTGTGTGAATGTATTATTTCCTTATTAATATTTTATTCTTTATGTACTGAGAAAAACTTTCAAGAAAATGTGAATATTAATTGACAAATGAATATCATTTCTTTAGTATAGGTTGGGACGGATACTCTCTTATCCCGAGCTGGCGGAGGGACAGGCCCGATGAAGCCCAGCAACCTCACTTGTAACGGTAAATAACAAGTGAATAGGTGCTAAAACCTGTGCGAGGCTACAGGTCTCGAACGATAAGAGCGAAGGGCAAAAAGCAGTATGCAAGTAGCAAATTAAACCTTTCCTCTATGTTAAGTAGGAAAGGTTTTTCTGTGTGCTTGTGTGGGAGAATAAATGCATGTCGCAGTTTGTGGCAAATTAAGGATGAGTTCCGTACAATATATACAATTACTGTAGGGAGGTTTACCACATGACAAAAAAACGTCATCTGTTCACATCTGAGTCTGTAACTGAAGGACATCCAGATAAAATTTGTGACCAAATTTCTGATTCAATTTTAGACGCGATCTTATCAAAAGACGCAAATGCACGTGTAGCTTGTGAAACAACAGTAACAACTGGTTTAGTATTGGTAGCGGGGGAAATTACGACTTCTACTTACGTAGATATTCCGAAAATCGTTCGCGAAACAATCCAAGGCATTGGTTACACTCGTGCAAAATACGGATTCGATGCAGAAACTTGTGCAGTTTTAACATCTATCGATGAGCAATCTGCTGACATCGCTATGGGTGTTGACCAAGCGTTAGAAGCACGCGAAGGTCAAATGACTGACGCTGAGATTGAGGCAATTGGTGCGGGAGACCAAGGTTTAATGTTTGGTTTCGCATGTAATGAAACAAAAGAATTAATGCCACTTCCAATCTCGCTTGCTCACAAATTAGCTCGTCGTTTAACAGAAGTTCGTAAAGATGAAACATTATCATACTTACGTCCGGATGGAAAAACGCAAGTTACAGTTGAGTATGATGAAAATGGTAAACCTGTACGTATCGATACAATTGTAATTTCTACACAGCATCACCCAGAAGTTACATGGGAAGAAATCGATCGCGATTTAAAAGAGCACGTAATTAAAGCTGTAGTACCAGCAGAATTAATGGATGAAGAAACGAAATTCTTCATTAATCCAACTGGCCGCTTCGTAATTGGTGGACCACAAGGTGATGCTGGTTTAACAGGACGTAAAATTATCGTTGATACTTACGGTGGATACGCTCGCCATGGTGGTGGTGCATTCTCTGGTAAAGATGCAACAAAAGTTGACCGTTCTGCAGCATATGCAGCTCGTTATGTTGCGAAAAATATCGTAGCAGCCGGTCTTGCTGAGAAAGCAGAAGTACAACTTGCATACGCAATCGGCGTAGCACAACCGGTATCAATTTCAGTTGATACATTCGGCACTGGTAAAGTATCTGAAGACGTATTAGTAGAACTAGTTCGTAACAACTTCGATCTTCGCCCAGCTGGTATTATCAAAATGCTAGACTTACGTCGCCCAATTTACAAACAAACAGCAGCTTACGGCCACTTCGGACGTACTGATGTAGATCTTTCATGGGAACGTACAGACAAAGCTACAACTTTAAAAGAGCAAGCTGGTCTATAATATATGAAAAAAGCTTTGCGCCACACGCGCAAAGCTTTTTTATTTATAATCATGCTGGAGTAAAGCAAATAGTTCAATATTATGCCACGCACCATTTCGAAATACTGCTTCTTTACACGTGCCTTCTTGTTGAAATCCAAGGGACTTATATAATTTAATGGCCCTATCATTAAATGAAAATACACGTAAAGAGATGCGGTGCAAGTTTAATTCTAAAAATGCATAGTTTAACAATAAAGTTAAAGCTTCTTTTCCGTAGCCTTGCCCCCAATAATCTTTTTTTCCAATATCAATCATGCATTCAGCATTTCGGTTATGTGGGTCGATATGAATTAAAGATGTAATACCAATTGGAAGGCTAGTTGCTTTCTGCTCGATGATGTAGCTCTTAGAAGTAGGAGAATGAATAAACTGTTGACAAAATTGTTCTATTTCTTGGAAAGAGTACGTATCAAGATTAAGGCTAGTCGTATTCATAACTTCGCTATCATTTCGCCAATGGTAATACGTTGGAATATCTCCTTCTGAAAACTTTCGTAAACGGATACGATTTGTTTCGAACAATTTGATAGGCCTCCTTTACTTTGCTGCACTATTTTTTCTGTTCAATACTTGAATGCATGAACTGCAATATACTTCTCCGTCTAACACGATATATTTTTTCATATTGGTCATCCCGCTCTCAGGAAAGGGCATATGAATCCATGCTTTTTCATACGTTTTAATTTCTTTCGTGCATGATTTACAAACTGTCGGCTTCTTTCGGAGCATCCTTCATCATCCTTTCATTTGGCGTGCTTTTCCTGCGCAAAATGCACTGCATAATAAAAAGAGGGTCGCAAATATAGTGCTGCCTAACGTAGCGTATGGAATAGCACCTTTTAGAGCGAATCCAACCGTTATAGAAGCGATAAATAGAAGAATAAATGTCGTTGTTAATTTTTGATAAAGTTCCATAATGAGTAGACCTCCTAATTATGAAATAGTTTGTGATTTACGTTTCCAAATAAAATTTATTACATAAGCGAGTATGAGAGGGATTAAAGTACTAGTTAAATAGTAACGAACTCCGCCATCAGGCATTCTACATATAGTTTTAAAAAGTTAATATTGAATCCGTAAGCGATGAGTCGAAAGAAGGATAGGATAATAAGAAATGGGAGTAACGGTACATATTTTTTATATTGTGAAATAGAATTTGAATCATAAAATTATCCCTTTTTATGGGTATATATACTTATATTGTATCATAGCGCTTTTATCCTTTCATAGGGAATTGTAAAAATGCATCTATGATAAAATAAAAGGAGTTCAGGAGAAGGAGAGAAAAAAGATGAGCGTAATCGAACATAAAAAACAAGCGCCGAAAGAGGTGCATTGTAAAATTATTACGGTCTCTGATACACGTACGAAAGAGACGGATAAGAGTGGCCAATTATTACACGAATTATTAATAGAAGCTGGACATAAGGTGACAGCGTATGAAGTTGTGAAAGACGATAAAGAAAGCATACAGCAAGCTGTGTTAGCTGGTTATCATCAAGAAGATGTAGATGTTGTATTAACAAGTGGCGGTACAGGCATTACGAAACGCGATGTGACGATTGAAGCGATATCAGCACTATTAGATAAGGAGATTGTCGGTTTTGGTGAGTTGTTCCGCATGATTAGTTATTTGGAAGATATCGGAAGTGGCGCGATGTTAAGTAGGGCAATTGGCGGAACAATTGGAAGGAAAGTTGTTTTTTCAATGCCAGGATCTAGCGGAGCAGTGCACCTTGCGATGAATAAATTGATTTTACCGGAATTAGGACATATTATATTTGAGCTGCATCGCCAATGAACAATTGCGTTGGAATTGTACTAGCTGGTGGCATGTCGAGCAGATTTGGTGAGCCAAAAGCATTAGCAAGTTGGCAAGGACACACTTTTGCAGAGCATATTGTGACAGTAATGCAGAGTACTTTACAAAATGTGGTGTTAATTAGTCACCCTACTATAAAAGAAAGACTAACTCATTTAGTAAAAGTTCCTGTTATAGAAGATATCCCGCTTTATAAAGGACATGGACCATTAGCCGGAATTGTATCAGGGATGGAGTATATAGATTCAGATTGGTATATGATTGTTCCTTGTGATGTACCGAATGTTTCAAAGGAATGGATCACAATATTACTAGGACAAATAAGGGATGAATACGATGCGATCGTTCCTATTATAGAAGGAAGGAAGCAGCCATTACTCGCAGCGTATCATAAGCGTATGAAAGAGAAAATTTATAGATCTCTTCAGGAAGAAAGAAGAAGCATGGGACAATTTTTATCACAGTGCAACGTAAAGTATGTGATAGGAGAAGATTTGTGTGCGAAAGAAGAATGGTTTATGAATGTGAATACGAAGGACGAGTATGTAAAAGCTCAAAAAGACCTTTCAAATAAATGAAAGGTTTTTTTGATATACATGAATTTGGGTAACAATTAGTGTATATATGTATGTGAGTAAATTGATTTTAGGGGGAATATATAACCTAAAATCATTATGCAGCAAAAAACCTTTTTTTACTGTATAACCATATATTAAATTTTTAGGTAATTATTACAAGTCTATTCGTTTATATGTTTTCTTGATATAATGACTATGAAAAGAGTATGAAATTTAACTTCATGTACTATTAATTAACCTAAAAATCACAATAATGTAGTAAAATCCCTACAATAATTTGTAGGGATTTTATCATATATTTAAGCAAGTAACTCTGAATTGTTTTGATGAAATATTTCTTCGTATTGCATGAATAGGCTATGAAAAATTTCATCCCAGCTTTGCGATTGTGCATACATAGACGCAGATTTTCCCATTTGTACACGAATTTCGCCATGATGTAATAAATAATAAATAGATGATAAAAATGAGTCCGTATTTTGGGGTTCGCAGAGTAGGCCTGTTTTTCCATCTTCAATAATATTTTTAACGCCACCACTATTTGCACCGATGACAGGTGTTCCGCATGCTAGTGATTCGAGCACGACATTGCCAAATGTTTCAGTAGCGGATGGAAATACCATTATATCAGAGCAAGCGTACGCTTCCGCTAAATTTTCGCCTTGCAAATATCCTGTAAAAGTTACATTTGTCTTTGAAGTATTTTGATGAAAATTTTTAGCAAGAGGACCATCTCCAGTTATGAGCCAATGAATATCATTTCGCTCTTTTTTAGTTTTATGAATGAGTGCTTGAAGAGTATCGATATCTTTTTCAGGGGCGATGCGCCCTACATAGGAAAGAACATAGTCTGCTGTAATATTATATTTTTTTCGGAATAGGTCTTTACTGTAAGCTGGATGGAAGAGAGAGCAATTTACTCCGCGGCCCCAAATATATAAATTTTGAAATCCTTTATTTGTTAATTGTTGTAATGTTTCGGGAGAAGGGACAAAATTTTTTCGCATATGACTATGAAACCACTTTAAATAGTTCCATAGCATATTGAAGAAAAATTCAATTTTATAATAACGTAAATATGCGTCAAAATCAGTGTGATAAGAACCGACCACTGGGATATTCAATTTTTTAGCGTAATACAATCCGCAAAGCCCCATGTTGAAAGGGGTGGCAATGTGAATGATATCAGGCCTAAATGCTAAAAGTTCCCGTTTAATGCGAGGAGTAGGAAAGGCAAAGCGGCATTCTGGATATAATATTGTTAGCGGGATACTTCTCATTTTGTTTACATTGGCTACGAAATTATCTTCTGCCTTATGCTGAGGAGCGAAAACTGAGTAGGCGATATTTTGTTTTTGGAAATAATTTGTTAACCGGTCCAGAGTTTTCGCTACACCGTTTATTTGCGGTGTAAATGTGTCGGTAAATATGGCGACTCTCATCGTATCTCTCCTTTACGTGAAAAGTGGAATGAACTGATAAAAAGAGATTATGCCAGAACAAGTACCAAGGCACATACCTACAAATACATCTGATGGGTAATGAAGTCCGAGATAAATACGGGAAATTCCAACGCATAATGCTAACGGAAGTAGAAAAATAAGCAAACTCGGGTTATAGCAAATGAAAGGTACGAAAACAGAAAAAACAGCTGTTGTATGTCCGGATGGAAAAGAATGATCTTTTAATGGGTGCACTGGATATTTTGCATCCTGAATTGTTAAATAAGGACGTTTCCTTGGATACCATCTTTTTAATATTTGTACAGGAATATGACTAATCGCTAATGAAAAGGTGGCTGCAATTGCAGCTTGATGAGAGGCACCTTTTGAAAGAACTAAAAAGAAAAGAGTAAGTGGGATAGAAAAGCTTGCACCACCGATATGGGTAATATTACGGAAAAAGATATTTAATGTTTTTTGATCAAAATAACGGTTAATTCCTTTGAAAATGTAACATTCTATTTTATATAAGGAGCTGACTTTCATGAAATTTCTCCTCCCTCATTTACATATATATGGAGATATTAGCTTCTATTTTAATAAGATTTTGTTGAGGGAGTAATAAGGTTCTGTAAAGAAAAAGTTAGAGTTTTTATGAAAAAAGCTGCCAACATGGCAGCAAATGAAATTATTTTTGAAGGGATTTATAGTATTGTCCCTTTTCAACATATTGTTTACGAATGCGTTCCATATCTTTACGGTCTTCTTCTGTTAATTCACGAATGACTTTTGCAGGACGACCGAAGGCTAACGTATTGGGTGGAATTTTCTTTCCTTGTGAAACGAGACTACCAGCACCAATGAAGGCACCTTCACCAATTTCAGCACCGTCTAATATGATAGAACCCATCCCAATTAAAGCATCTTTTTTAACTTTGCAGCTATGCAAAATAACTTGATGTCCAACTGTTACATCATCTTCTAAAATAAGAGGGTACTCGGGGCTTTGGTGAAGTGTACATTGATCTTGTACATTTACTCTATCTCCAATAATTGTTGGAGATACATCGCCACGAATGACTGTATTAAACCAAATACTTGATTCTTCGCCGATTGTCACGTCACCTGTAATTGTAACGTAGTCAGCGATAAAAGCACTACTCGCAATTTTCGGATTTTTTTCTTTGTAAGGATATATCATGTAAAGCCTTCCTTTCCTAGAGACTAATTTTAGTTTATCAAAATATGAAAAAGAGTGAAATGGAGGAGGTTCGTATGTGGAACTATGAAGCAGAGGGAGCGAAAGCTGTAATTGTTGTAGTGCACGGGGCTATGGAATATCATGGACGTTACGAAGTGGTTGCAGAAATGTGGAATCATATCGGTTATCACGTCGTTATGGGTGATCTCCCAGCACATGGAACAACTTCACGAAATAGAGGACATATTGAATCATTTGATGAATACATAGAAGAAATAAAACTGTGGGTGAAAGACGCTAGAAAATATCGATTGCCTATTTTTTTATTTGGCCATAGTATGGGAGGGCTTATCGTCATTCGTATGATGCAAGAAACGAAGAGAGACGATATAGATGGGATTATATTAAGTTCTCCATGTTTAGGAGTGTTAGCCGCACCATCTGCTCCGCTTCGTGCTATTTCAAAAGTACTAAATGTCGTTGCACCAAAACTACAATTTGCAACAAATCTTACTGTAGAAATGTCAACTCGTAATAAAGAAGTTAGGGATGCGATGGAGAACGATTCATTGTTCTTGCGCAAGGTATCAGTGCGTTGGTATAGTGAATTGATTAAGTCTATCGAGATTGCTCATGATAAAATAGATGATTTTCCAGACGTTCCTCTCTTGCTAATGCAGGCGTGTGAGGATAAACTTGTAGATAAAACACGTGTCCGCACATGGTTTGATAATGTTAAGACTAGTGATAAGGCTTATAAAGAATGGCAAAGTTGCTATCATGAGTTATTAAATGAGTATGAGCGAGACGAAATTTTGAATTATATTCAGTCATTTACTGAAATGCGTGTCAATAACATAGTAGAAACAAATAAGTGATTATTTGTACATTTAATAGAGGAGATGAAGGAAGAAGTGAAAGTACCGAGTAATCCCATAACGCTCATGGCGAAAGTATACCGTGATGTGTTTCCGGTTGTACACCATGAGCTAGCGATGTGGAAAGAGCGTGCCTACCATATTCCGAATGACGAGCTTCATAGTCAAGCGATTGCAAGTATTGAAAATAAAACGTTTCATTGTGAAGGCGGTGGTATTTTAGCGCTGCTAGCGAATGAATATCGTGAGGAATGTATTCGTTTTATTGTAGCGTATCAGACCATTAGCGACTACTTAGATAATTTATGTGATCGTAGTACATCGCTTGATCCAAATGATTTTGCTGCACTTCATGAATCGATGTTAATGGCATTAACGCCTGAAACTGAAGGTGGCGGCAACTATTATCGTTATCGTGATGATCAAGATGATGGTGGTTATTTAGATGACCTTGTTGCAACATGTCAGGATGTTTTAAAGAAAACGAAGCACTATGACAAAATTGCTCCAATTCTTCATGAACTTGCTTGTTATTATTGTGATTTGCAAATTCATAAACATGTGAAATTAGAAGAAAGAGAACCACGTTTAAAAACATGGTTTGAAGCTCATAAAGAAAATTTACCACCCATGAGCTGGTTTGAGTTTTCAGCATGTGCAGGATCAACGCTGGGAATTTTCTGTCTTGTAGCTTATGCATTTCATGATGAATTACATGATGAAGATATTGAGAAAATTAGACAAGGATACTTCCCTTACGTACAAGGCCTTCACATTTTACTTGATTATTTCATCGATCAAGAAGAAGATCGTATCGGTGGAGATTTGAATTTCTGTAGTTACTATGAGAATGAACAAGTGATATTAGAGCGCATGAAACATTTTGTAAAAGAAGCCGAGAAAAGCATTGGTGACTTACCACATGCGAAGTTTCATCGTCTTATTAGCCGCGGTTTATTAGGAATTTATCTATCAGACCAAAAAGTATCAGCCGAAAAGAATATGCAAAAAATGGCACGGCGCATTGTGAAATACGGGGGACTCACTTCAAGATTCTTTTATTGGAACGGGAAGATATACCGAAAGAAAATGGCGCAGTGATGAAGAAAACCACTCTTTTTCATTTGGAAAAAGGAGTGGTTTTTTATTGACTCTTACGTTACGTGATACATTATGCTTGGTATATCTTAATATGAAGGGGGGGGAAAGCATAATGGAATTTTATCCTATGCCTATGTTTGTTAAGTTATTGGTGAGTGATATGGAGCGTTCATTAGATTGGTATAAGCATATTCTCAAATTTGAGTCTGTATTTGAACTGCCAAATCAAGATGGGAAAATCGTGATGGCTCATATACGAGGTGAGAAGTATCAAGATTTGATGTTAGTAGCAGTAAATAATGAAACATGTATAGATGGGAAAGGGATAGTTCTTAATTTTACAGTAGATGAAATCCATTCATTTTTTGAAGAGGCAAATAAGAGGGGAGCAAAAATCTTAGAAGGACCTATTCATCGTCCTTGGAATGCTAGAGAATTGATTTTACAAGATCCAGATTGTTATATTGTCACTCTTTCTATGCAAATAAATGTAGAAAAAACAATGGATGAAATTGTTAAGCAAGTTAAAGTATAGCTACTCTTTTATGGTAAAATTAGGTTGAGGGGGTGGTAGGAATGAAACGTATTTTCCGAAAGTTATATGAACATATTGAAGTTACATTACTAGTGTTACTGTCAATTTCATTTATAACAGGAATGTATATGATGAATAAAGCAGGCGGTCCTACTACGATGGATTATATAACACAAGTGGTAATAGGAGTTATCATTATAGTGGATGTTGTCTTTTTGATAGGAGACAGAAAAAAGACAGGCGAATAATAAATAAAAAGCATTTGCACATTTTTGTGCAAATGCTTTTTTCTATATTTTTTGAGCCTTTATTTTAGCGAATACATATAGTAAAAACTCGACTATAAAAATGATTAAAACAGATAGTCCAAATAAGGGCATCAAGATACCTAATATAATCATAACGATAATGAAAGTGAATATGCTTTTCTTATCTTTTTGTTTCGGTGGTGCTGCCAATTTTCCTTTCGGTTTTCTTGCTAACCACATTTTCACTCCGAAATACATGAGAAGTAATAAAGACGATGTCGTCAGTAAGCATAGTATTTTATTTGACCATCCGAATAAATGACCTTCATGAAGTGGGATTCCATAAGAAAACCACTTTGCAAATAATCCGTAGTCACGATAGTCAGTTTTTGAAATAAGCTCACCGCTATATTGATCAAAGTAAGCAGTAATTTCTTCATTTGGTGATACGTGCATACCTGTAATACCAGAGCCGCTCGACTTTGAAACAGTAAATACACCTTTTGGATCATCTGGTATTGAAATCACATATGGTTTTTTAATTTGAATCGATTTTTCTAATTCATCAATTGAGATAGCACTTTGTTCGTTTGAATTAGACTGAGGAGGAGTTTCCTGCCTCGTTGCCCACGGTAATTCTTTAAACTTTGATTCTGGCGGAGACATGTACAATTTCGGATATCCGAGTGATTCATTAGAAGTTGCAATTGTATAAATTTGTTTTCCCATGAAGGCCGACCAAGGTAATCCCGTTGCGATTAAAAGAACGAGAGGAATTGTGAATACAATACCAATTAATGAATGAAGTCGTTTCGATCGTTCGCGTTTATTTGATGCAGGTGTGTTTTTGAAGCGGCGTATGCTCATATATAAGCCAGTTACAATTAAAAAGATTGTCCAACAAGCAGCGAGCTCTACTAAATAGTTTACAACAGTGCCACCAACTAAAAGGGAACTGTGTAACTCACGCATTATATTGGAAAACGTTGTATCTGTATTTTGATCTCCAACAATTTGATTGTTTTTATCTAAATAAACGTATTTTTGCTGTCCTGTATATTCATTAGATAACGTGAATCTCGTATTATAATCATCGTTAAAATCGCTAATTTTTGTAACGTTATAATGAGGATATTTCTTTTCTGTTAATGCGATAGATTCAGACATCGAAATAGATTCAGTTTGTGAGCTATTTCCGAAATATAAATCTTTATAGATAAAATTCTCAACTTCTTCCCGAAATAAGTATCCAATTCCGCTAAGTGACAAAGTAATAAGAAGAGGCGTAATAAATAGACCAGCGAAAAAATGCCACCTCCAAAAAATATAATGAAGCGAACGATTCTGTTTCATACTTCAGTTCCCCTAACCTTCCCTATATGAATAAATTACTTATTTACTATAGCGAGATTAAGTGTGATTACTTTGAAAGAATTGTGAAAAATGTTAAAAGTTTTACGGTAGGGGTTTCTTGGTCGAACTTTGTTGGTAGATCGATATTGCATGGCGAATCGCCGATATTTATCGGCGTGACATGCAGTACCCGATGCATAGCTTGGTTGAGTGGATGAGCTCCTCGTTTCCTTTTTGTAACCGGATTTGGAGTGCTTTTTGAAAATAAAATAAGGCGATATGGAAGTAACCTTCATCTAACTTGATTTTTCCGTAATGTTGGTAGAAGAAATCTTCATAAGCGGGTAAGTTTGGTAGCAATTGTAGAAGTTCGGTAAAGAGTGCGTTCGCAGCAAGGAAGTTTCTTTCCAAATGATAGGTATGGGCAAGTCTTAGTTTGGTAATAAAGAGTCCTTGTTTATTCTCTGATTTTGTGTAATATGTAAGTGCCTCATGTAAGTAATATTTACTTTCAGAAAGGTTGCCGGCGATTCGTTCGTAAACGCCGATTAATCCGCATTCTTTGCCGTACAACATACCCTTTTGTAAATGTTCTTTCAAAAATGCAATCCCTTGCTTCATTTCAGCAAGGGATAATGGCTTTTCTCTAAGATTTTCATCAAACGTATAACCCATTTCGAAAGGGATGTTTTTTATATTCATTAGGACCTCCTTGTGTTGGATACATACATCCTAACAACCGCTTCAGCAAGACATTGAGAGGAATCAACAAACCTCTCATTTGCCACTACATTTAAGTCGGTGCATGCGATAATGGCAGTATCTGTTTCATCTTTTAATTGTGAGATGAGCGTATGCCATAATGCGCGCGCTTCCTCAATTTGTCCAGATTTTATATTTGTAATCGTACGGTTAATAGTTGTTTGCCACTCATCTTTATGAACATACTCTATACCACGCTTTGAAATTCCATCTTCATATATGCCGGATTGAACGGTCGCTTCCGTTGCGAGAAGAGCTACTCTTTTTGTGCCATCAGGAATTGCGTTTAACGTTTCATCTACCATATTTAAAATAGGAATTGAAATAGAACGCTGTAACTCCTCGAAATAAAGATGCGCCGTATTACAAGGCATTGCGATGAAATTCACCCCAGTACTTTCAAGTTTTTGTGCACCTTTTATAATCGCTTTTTTCATCGCTTCATGATCAATAGGGCAATCCATATAAAAAGGTGTTGGACAAGAATAAATCATCATATGAGGAAAGTCCATATCATGCTTTGCTCCGTATATTTTCTGGCATTGTTCTACGACTGTATCAACGAATGGTCCGGTTGATTTTGGACCCATTCCTGCTAGTATTCCGATCATTGTTTAGTCTCCTTTATTATGTAGTCAAAATCGTTTTCTGAGAACAAGAAAAAGAAATAGAGTAGATAGTGAAAATGAATATGCGATAGTCCAAGTTGTGAGCCATAAAGTGTGAGTAAGTACGTTATATCTGTACCGCCCAAGCATCATAAAGCTTTCGACAGGTGGTAAAGACCACAGTACTTTTTTCTTTATATAATGTATATATCCATTATATAGGAGGATGAGAAAAAGACGTGCAGTGTATGCACGTCTTTTTTTGTTATGTTATGTCGAAACGTCGATATATTGGAAAAATCGTCAGTATATTTAGCGCTTTTCAATCGCCACGATAAACGGCGGATTATTTTGTTGGTTAATGAATCCGTATCTTAGCACGTGGGCTTGTTTTTGGTCTAATTCTTCTGCGAAAGTAAGAACAGCGTCGCGTTCTACTTGTCCTTCTGGGTGTCCGTGATAAATGACGAGGACGATGATGCCTTCTGATGCCATGACTTCTAATAGTTGCTCTATGGCAGCGATTGTTGAGTTCGGTTTTGTGACGATATGTTTGTCACCGCCAGGAAGATAACCTAAGTTGAAGATTGCTCCTGTTACTTTTCCTTTTGCTTCTTCCGGTAGTACTGATAGAAGTGTATCGTGACTATCGTGAATTAAAACAGTACGTTCGAAAAGTTTTCTTTCCTTTAGGCGGATAGTAGAGCTTTCTACTGCTTCTTTTTGAATGTCAAATCCAAATACTTTACCGCTATCACCAACAATTTCAGCTAGTAAACAAGTGTCATGACCATTTCCAAGCGTTGCATCTACGGCATAATCGCCTTCTTTAACAGCTGTTTGCAAAAGCGTGCGTGCAAACGGTAATACGCGTTCTAATTTCATACTTGTTTCTCCTCATTTGCATATTTTCCTTGCCAACTTCCGCGGCGTACAAATTCTGCATCGATGGAATTTAATACTTCCCATTTATTTAAGCTCCACATTGGGCCAATCATTAAATCAGGTGGACCGTCACCTGTGATGCGGTGCACAATTACGTCCTCTGGAATAATCTCAAGTTGGTCGACAACGAGACTTACGTAATCTTCAAGCGAAAGGAATTCTAATTGTCCTTTTTCATATTGTTTCACCATTGGTGTTCCTTTTAGTAAATGAAGTAAGTGAATTTTAATTCCTTGTATATCAAGCTTTGCAACTTCACGAGCTGTTTCCATCATCATGTCGTAATTTTCAAGAGGAAGGCCGTTAATAATGTGAGAACACACTCTAATACCATGCTTGCGAAGTTTGTTTACACCTTCTACATATGATGGATAATCGTGAGCACGGTTAATGAGATTTGCGGTACGTTCATGAACAGTTTGTAGTCCGAGTTCAACCCAAAGATATGTGCGTTTATTTAAATCCGCTAAATATTCAACAACATCGTCTGGTAAGCAGTCTGGGCGAGTTGCGATAGATAGACCGACAACGTCTTTTTCTGCTAAAAGCGGTTCGAATTTTTCTTTTAACACTTCAAGCGGAGCATGCGTATTTGTATACGCCTGGAAATAAGCGATACATTTTCCATCTTTCCATTTTGAGCGCATTTTTTCTTTCATTTCATGGTATTGCGTTATAACGTCATCACGGCGATCTCCAGCAAAGTCACCGGAACCAGCTGCGCTACAAAATGTGCAACCGCCATATGCAACTGTGCCGTCACGGTTCGGACAGTCAAATCCTGCATCTAATGAAACTTTAAAGATCTTCTCGCCAAATTCATTTCGTAAATGGTAATTCCATGTGTGATAACGTTTATTGTCATTTGTATATGGAAAAGGGTTTTGAACCTTCATTACTTTCCCTCCTAAGCTTACTTATACCGTAAATGAAACAAAATCCATTATAACATACTCATAAGGTCGATATGGAAGGGACACACTAAAGGGGAATTGAAGCAAGGAGGGACAATTATGGCAGAGCGTCAATCACTTGAAGCGTATATTACACAAGCAGAACAAGCGATAGAATATGCGAAAGAACAATTAGACCTTGGTATGAGACAAGAGCATTACAATACGATGGAGTATTCTGATGCACAACTACAATTAGAACAAGCATATAACGATTTACAAGTTATGCAGCGGCATGCAAATGATGAGCAACGTGAGCAGTTAAATCGTGCTCGTATGGCAATTCGCCAATTGCAACATCAAATGATAATTACACCGCACTAATAAGGAGTGAATATAGTGGCGAAGCGTTCAGAGCAAAATAATCCAGAGCAAAAAACGCAAAATGGACATAACGCAGAGTTCTCAAATGAGCTTGATCCAGTTGTAGAGGCTAAGCAGCGTAATCGTAAAAAGGGGCAACCTCAAAAGTCGAAACAATCAGAGTAAACCAGGTCGCAGTATGACCTGGTTTTATTTTGTTATATGACAATAATGAAGGAAATGAGTTTGTTTTAAAGGATAAAAAAGAAGCTGCGCTTACACGAAGTAGTTCAGATAACGTGGAGAAACCGTATAAATGGCAGGTTAAATCGAGTATAAAATCACAAAGGTTTTATACTCGATTTTTTTGTTGATATGTAAAGGTTTATCCTGTTTTCACTGTTGAATTAACAAGTGCAATAGCACATCAATTATGAGGATGACCATAAACATTGTCATTTCGTTATTTTTGGTGCGATTAAAGTTGGTATTCGAGGGAGTAAAAAAAGGAATAGGAATTTTATGTTAAAATATAAAGACAAGCCAAGTGGTTCCTGTTCCGTTAACGAGCAGGATTGTTGAACAATCGGCATTTGTTTTAAGAGTGTCTAGTTTTCCAATAATGGAAGGGGAATTATCAGATGTCAAACTACGAAAACGAAGAAATGCTAACGGGAGGGAACGTCTCAAACGTATATCGTTCGGAAGGTACTGTTCGACGAGAATTAAAGCCAGGCAGTACCAAAATTCATAAGCTATTAAATCATTTGGAAAACAAAGGTTTTCGTTATGCACCAAAGTTTTTAGGTATTGATGAAAAAGATAGGGAGATATTATCATTTATTGAAGGAGAAGCTGGTAATTATCCTTTAAAAGAATACATGTGGTCTCATGATGTTTTAAAAGAAATAGCGAAGATGCTCCGTCTTTACCATGATGCTGTGAGTGACTTTCCGTTATCAGATGATTGGAAACCAATGGATAATACTCCAAATAAAATAGAGGTTGTATGCCACAATGATTTTGCTATATACAACATTATTTTTAATCACGAAAAACCAGTAGGTATTATTGATTTTGATGTTGCTGGTCCTGGTCCAAGACTTTGGGACATAGCCTATACTCTTTACACTTGTGTCCCCTTAAGTAGAGTTTATCATACTGAAACAGGTGAGGCAGTTTATTATAATTCATTACAGCATGCCGACCGTATAAAACAAAGAGTTAAATTGTTTTTTGAATCCTACGGTGAGGGTATGGAAGAAGATTATTTGGAGATGGTATTGCTACGATTAGAAGGGTTATGTAAATACATGAAAAGAAAAGCCAAAGAAGGTGATATGAATTTTCAAAAAATGATAGATGAAGGACACCTTGAACATTATCAAAACGATATTACATTCATTCGTGAACACGGGAAAGAGTGGATGTAATGAAATGAATTTTATACAATAAATAAAGCTCAGAGTCATATAGGGACTTTGAGCTTTTTTGCGTGTTATTTACTATGCAAATGAACCTGTGAATTAATATGCTATTTAGCTCGTTATTTTAGATTTTCTCCACAATAACTGAACTACTTAAGCTTACACGCTCGGCTTTTTTATCCTGCTATTTGAGGGCAGTAAGATTCCCATCTCAAAAATTAGTGTGTCAAAGAAGTTTGGTGGGAGATCAACTGCCCGTAAAAGCCCGATTGGTGTGGGCTAATAATCAGTGGGGGATGGGCCCCCACTGATTAAAGTTTCATTTTATTACAAAAGTGTAAGGTAAATGTAATGTTAACCAATAGCAGATAACCCTTAAAAGGCACAAAATAGGTAATGGAAAAACAAGCGTAGGAGGATATATATGACGAAACCAGTTGTAGATGTGAAAAACGTCCAAAAAGTGTACGGTAAAAAAGGTGAAAACGAGTCACACGCTCTAAAAGGCGTATCGTTCTCAATTCAAGAGGGTGAATTTGTTGGGATTATGGGACCGTCTGGTTCAGGAAAAACAACATTGTTAAATGTAATTTCAACATTAGATAAAGCGACGGGCGGTGTTGTTGAAATTGCCGGTACGGATATTACGAAGATGAAGCAGGGTGAACTTTCTGATTTCCGTTCACAAAAATTAGGTTTCATTTTCCAAGACTTTAACTTATTAGAGAACCTATCTATTTACGAAAACATTGCACTTCCACTTTCACTTCAAGGTGTTCCATCACGTAAGATTGGACCGAAAGTAGAGAAAGTAGCGGATATGTTAGGGATTTCAGCAATCCTTCAAAAATATCCATCTGAAGTATCTGGTGGACAGAAGCAACGTTCAGCAGCAGCTCGTGCACTTGTTCATGAACCAGCAATTATTTTAGGAGACGAGCCAACAGGAGCGCTGGATTCTAAAAACGCAACGAGTTTACTCGATGCAATGACAAACTTAAATGAAGAACAAGGCGTATCTATTATGATGGTTACGCACGATCCATATAGTGCAAGTTACTGTCAGCGTATTTTATTCATTCAAGACGGCGAATTGTATAAAGAAATTCACCGAGGTGGTACGCGCGAGGCGTTCTATAAAGAAATTTTAGATGTGCTTGCAGATTTAGGCACACAAAAAGCGTAAGAAAGGAGGTTCAGACATGTTATTTAAGCTTTCCATGTCAGGACTGAAAAGTAAGTTGAAAGACTATATCGTCTTACTTGTCGGTCTGATCATGTCCATTTCGATTTTTTACATGTTTCAAACGTTAGCACTGAATAAAGCATTCCTTGAATCTAATTCAGCTATTAAGTCTATTGGATTTGTATTCCAAGCAGGTTCATTTTTATTAGCAATTATAACGTTCTTCTACATTTTATATGCGAACTCTTTCTTATTATCTCTTCGCCAAAAAGAGTTCGGTATGTACATGATGCTAGGAGCAAAGAAACATAAAGTTACATTACTTATGTTTATCGAAACGATCGTATTAGGGGCTGCATCTCTTGTACTCGGAATTGCAGTTGGTGTAGGACTTGCCGGGGGTATTGGGCAATTATTAATGAAGCAGCTTGAATTTGCTGGTGATGGCTATAAAGCATTTTATATTCCATCGATGACTATTACATGTATTTTCTTCTTTGCACTATTTGTATTATCAGCAATTATGAATAGTATTAAGTTATCACGTATTTCTGTACTGCAACTTGTACATGCAGATGCACAAACAGAACGTGTTGCAGTAAAAGGAAAGATGACAGGTGTAGTGGCAATCCTTGCGGTTATTTTATTAGGAATTGGCTATGCATCAATGATTTACATGGAAAAACTAAGAGAGATGGGAATCCTTATTGCATTAATTACAACAACAGCTGGTACTTACATGCTATTTGGATCACTTCTCCCGGTTATTATTAAAAAGTTAAAGAGTAATAAAAAACGCAGTGAAAAAGGACTTAACGCTTTTACTTTCGCGCAGTTAAACTTCCGTATTAATAGCTTAACAAAGGTGCTTGCGACAGTAGCGATGTTAGTTGCTCTTGGAGCCGGTGCAATTTCAGGTGGTATGGCGTTTAAAAATAACGTTATAAAAATGGTAGATGGTTTAGTAATATACGATTCAGTAGTTCATAACCCAACAGCTGAAGAAAAGAAAATTTTAGACGGTATTACATTTAAAGAGAAAAGCGAATATCGTTATAAAGTAGATGATAAATACGTTTATTATGTAAAAGAAGATTTAGAGAAAAATCGCCCTTTAGTAAAAGATATGGCAAATATGAAGTCGATGAAGGATTTAGTGAATACGAAGAAAGTTTCAGAGGAACTACCAGTAGGTGCAGTTTCTAGAGAAATGAATGAAAAAGATGCGAATGCGAAAGAGTTACCAGTATCATGGGACGAGGCTTTCAGAACAATCCAGCCATTTTACGTATATGAGGATCACGCAATTAAAATTGTAGATCAAAAAATGTACGATACTATAAATGGTAAAGAAGGAATCGTATTTACTGGAAAAACAGATGATTTTATAGCGTACACAAAAGAATGGAAAAAACTTGACGAGTTGCAACTAGATAAATATAAAAATGTAAAAGCTGAAAGATTAAACAGTAAATATCAAGCTTACGACATGTTCTACGGCGTTGCGAGTGGAACAGTATTTATGGGCTTCTTCCTTGGAATTGCATTCTTAGCAATGATGGCAAGTTGTTTAATGTTTAAAATTCTTTCTGGTGCATCAAAAGATATTACGCGTTATCAAATGCTTCGTAAAATCGGTGTGCGCCGTGAATTATTAACGAAATCAATTTATAAAGAGTTGTTCTTAGTATTCTTATTCCCAGCGATTGTAGGTATCGCTCACGTATTAGTTGGTATGAATATTTTCGGATTTATTTTAATTGATCCGTACTTCCGTATTTGGGTACCAATCGTAATTTTCGTAGTCATTTACGCGATTTATTACTTCATTACAGTTCAATTGTATAAAGGAATTGTTCTTCCGAAAGAAGATTAAGAACAAAAAATGCCGAGCAGAGATGCTCGGCATTTTTATTGTATTTTCAGAAAAATAACGAAAAAACCTTGTTATGTTACTTAATCATGATTTATTATATAATTAAGTAACATATAATATTGATATAAGGAGGTTAGAAATGAAAAGTTAAAGAAACGAAAGGAGGAATTCTACTTGCATAAAGAAGGTGGATCTTTACTTGAGGTAATAGGTTTAGCACTGAGATCGAAAGAGGTTGTATTATTTTCATCTCTATCGCTCATTATTTTTCTAGTTGCAACTTATTTGTATAATAGTAAATTTCCGAATTATAAATATTCAGAATTTTTCGTGATATTGAAGTATATTGCTCCAATTGTTTAACAAAAAAATTTCGGGTAATGGATAATACATGGAAATCATCTTGTATGATAAGGTAAAATGAACAAGATAATTAGAAAAATTACCGTTCATAAGATGAGGAGAATACATGTATGGAAGTTGTAGAGGCATTAAAAAATATAGAGCAAATTCAGGCTATGAAAAAATATTTAAAAGAGCACTCACAGCGAGATTATCTTTTATTCGTTATTGGAATTAATACGGGATTAAAGATTACAGAACTATTAAATATTAAATTTGAAGACGTATTAAATGAAGATGAAACTGTTAAAGATTTTTACTCTCTTCCTGTGAAAGATGAAAAATTTAAACAAGATATTTATTTAAATCCAAAAGTAAAAGAAGCGCTTTTAGATTACGTACGATCTTCTGTTATCCAGAGAGAGAATTACGTATTTCAATCTAATAAAACAAAAAATCCGATTACGCGTCAACAAGCTTATCGTGTCATTCATCGCGCTGCTGAAGCGATTGGAATTCCTGGTAAGATTGGAACGAACTCAATGCGAAAAACATTTGGATTTCATGCGTATAAAAGAGGAATAGCGATTGCGCTTCTTCAAAAACATTTTCATCACGCGACTCCGTCCGAAACATTAAAGTATTTAGGAATCTCGAAAGATGAAAAGTTTAAAACAGAAATTGATGTAGATTTGTAAATGGGAAGAGCCTTAACTAAAAAAACTTTTTAGGAGGCATGAATATGAATATTAGAGAAAGCGAACTTCCGGGGATCGGATGTAAATTTGAAGTCATAACAAAAGGTAATGAAAAAATGGTTATCGTTATTCACGATGATGGGCGAAGAGAAATGTATCATTTTGATACTGATCATGAAGAAAGTATTTCAAGCATTTCTCTTCGTGACTCTGAAGCGAGACAAATCGCCGCTATATTAGGCGGAATGGTATATAGGCCACAAGCTTTAGATACAATTGAAATGGCTTTTGAAGGATTATCGATAGAGTGGTTTAAAGTGAAGGATCATGCGCCAGCGGTTCAGCAAACAATCGGTAGTTTAGCTATTAGGAAAACGTATAACGTAACTGTCATTGCTATTTTGAAGAAAAACATGAAGAAATTTTTCAATCCAGGTCCAGATTCCATTATTGATGCTGGTGATATGTTGATATTATCAGGAGAAAGACATGAAGTGAAAAGAATCATTAAGGAGTTACTTTCAGCAGGAGGTGATTCGTAGTCGATGGATACTTTAATTTTTGAAGTTGGAACGGCGTTAGTATTAGTGGCATTTGCGGCCATCCTTGCTGCAAAGTTAAAGTTTTCGATTATTCCGTTTCTCATTATCCTCGGTATGTTAATGGGACCACATGCCCCAGATTTAGGAATTATAGACTTAAGGTTTATTGAAAGTGGAGAAGTAATTGCTTTCCTAGGCCGTATTGGGGTCATATTCCTCCTGTTTTATTTAGGGTTAGAATTCTCAATGAAAAAGTTAATTAAATCAGGAAAATCAATCGCCATTGGAGGCACTATTCATATTTCACTTAATTTCACATTAGGTTTACTTTATGGATATTTAATGGGTTTTCCTCTATTAGAAACATTAATTATTGCTGGGATTATTACAATCTCATCCAGTGCAATTGTAGCGAAAGTAATTGTAGATTTAAGAAGAACAGGTAATAAGGAAACAGAGCTGATTTTAGGGATTATTATGTTCGATGATATCTTTTTAGCAGTATATTTATCTGTCGTTTCAGGTTTAGTGCTCGGAGGTGCAACTTCATTTGTCGGAGCTCTGACATCTGTTTTAATTGCATTAGGATACATGTTGCTATTCTTTATAATCGCTAGAAAAGCTACGCCGTTCTTGAATAAAGTGTTGGATATTTCGTCTAATGAAATCTTTATTATCGTAATATTCGCTATTTTGCTCTTCGTCGCTGGATTCTCAGAAACAATCCATGTTGCTGAGGCGATTGGAGCTTTATTATTAGGGCTTGTCTTTTCTGAAACAGAGCATAGTGACCGCATTGAGCATCTTGTCGTTCCGTTTCGTGATTTCTTTGGAGCTATATTCTTCTTCAGCTTCGGTTTAAGTATAGATCCCTTTTCGTTAGGTGGAGCTGTTTGGCTAACTTTAGGAGCAGTTTTGATAACTATAATCGGTAACTTTACAGCTGGAATGATTGCTGGACGTAAAGCCGGGTTATCACATAAGGCTTCTACGAATATCGGATTAACCCTCGTATCCCGTGGAGAATTCTCCATTATTGTCGCTAATATTGGAATAGCTGGTGGCTTAATGGCAACAATTAAACCATTCTCAGCTTTATATGTTTTAATATTGGCATCGTTAGGTCCTTTGTTAACGAAGGAATCTGCGAGAATATATTCTCTATTGGACAAAGTATTTAAATGGAGCTCTAAAGAAAGTGCAAAACGTAAAAAAGAAGTTGGATGATTTTCTGTAAGAGAACGATTTCATTATATATAAGTGAAACTAAAGTAAAGGCGATGAGAATTTAGTCTCATCGCCTTTATGCTATTATCTGAATTTCATCAACTATTAATCAGTTGCCTTCCTATTTAAAAACGAATACAATCGTACTGTTATATATGAACGAAAAAACAACAGAATAGGAGGAGAAACTATGCCAAGGAAAGTATGGTTATTAGTAGCTGGGATGATTATTAATGTCACGGGTGCTTCTTTTTTATGGCCTTTTAACACAATATACTTACATGATCATTTAGGAAAATCTCTATCAGTTGCTGGAATGGTATTAATGATTAACTCGCTTACTGGTGTAATAGGAAACTTGCTCGGCGGTGTGTTATTTGATAAATGGGGCGGTTATAAATCAATTTTAGTAGGAATTATTATTACACTTGTAGCGATTTTAGGTCTTGTGTTTTTCCACGGATGGCCATTATATGTTGTGTGGCTTGCGTTAATCGGATTCGGTTCTGGAATGGTCTTTCCATCGATGTACGCGATGGTTGGTACAGTGTGGCCAGAAGGAGGAAGACGAGCTTTTAACGCAATGTATGTTGGGCAAAATGTCGGAATCGCTGTTGGAACAGCGTGCGGTGGTTTAGTTGCTTCGTACCGTTTTGATTATATTTTCTTAGCGAACTTTGTTTTATACTTTGTTTTCTTCTTAATTGCTTTTATCGGTTTTCGCGGTATGGAAGATAAAAAGGAACAAGGTGTACAAAAAGAAATCGAAGCGAAGAAAGGTTGGTCACTTACACCTGGATTCAAAGCGCTTCTTATCGTATGTGTAGCGTATGCTTTATGCTGGGTTACATATGTACAGTGGCAAGGTGCAATTGCAACACATATGCAGGAATTAAATATTAGTCTTCGTCATTATAGTTTATTATGGACGATAAACGGGGCGATGATTGTTTGTGCACAGCCTCTTGTTAGTATGATTATTCGCTGGATGAAGCGCTCTTTAAAACAGCAAATTATGATCGGAATTGGTATTTTTGCGGTTTCATTTATTGTACTAAGTCAAGCACAGCAATTCACGATGTTTCTCGTTGCAATGGTAACATTAACAATTGGTGAGTTATTCGTATGGCCAGCGGTTCCGACAATTGCGAATATACTTGCCCCAAAAGATAAACTCGGTTTTTATCAAGGGGTTGTAAATAGTGCAGCAACTGTAGGGAAAATGTTTGGACCAGTTGTGGGCGGAGCAATCGTTGATTTATACAATATGGAAGTATTGTTTATGGCGATCATGGTAATGCTTGTAGTAGCGCTTATAGCAACGAGTGTATATGATAAACGAGTAAAAGTAGAAGAAACAGTAGAAGAAAAAGTTGCAGTTTAGTTTGACGGAACATGTAACATGTTTTAGAATATATTTAAATTAACTCATATGTGTAATAACAGTGAGAAGGAGTAGTAGTAATAGAAGCTGGTTTAGAGAGTTGACGGTTGGTGCAAGTCAATCCACGTTTCGTTATGAACTCGCCTTTGAGTTGCGGTTGTGAAACTATTAGTAGCAATTGCCGTTAATCCACGTTACGGATCTAAGCGAATGTATATACTACATTAATTTAGGGTGGTACCGCGGGAATCTATAACCTCTCGTCCCTTTCTAGGGATGAGAGGTTTTTTGTATTTTAGGCGGTGAAAATAAACAAAATTTCAAGGAGGGTATCTCATGAGCTTTAATCATCAAGAAATTGAGAAGAAGTGGCAAGGGTATTGGGAAGAGAATAAAACATTCCGTACGCCAGATGAGACAGAAAAACCAAAATTTTATGCACTAGATATGTTCCCATATCCATCTGGTGCGGGATTGCACGTAGGACATCCAGAAGGTTACACAGCGACAGATATTTTATCTCGTATGAAGCGTATGCAAGGGTATAATGTTCTTCATCCAATGGGATGGGATGCATTCGGTCTTCCAGCGGAGCAATATGCACTTGATACTGGAAATAGCCCAGCTGAATTCACAGAGAAAAACATTAACACGTTCCGTAATCAAATTAAAGCACTAGGCTTCTCTTATGATTGGGATCGTGAAGTAAATACAACAGATCCACACTATTACAAGTGGACACAATGGATTTTCTTAAAACTATTTGAAAAGGGTTTAGCTTACGTTGATGAAGTACCTGTAAACTGGTGCCCAGCACTTGGTACAGTACTTGCAAATGAAGAAGTAATCGACGGCAAGAGTGAGCGCGGCGGACATCCAGTTGAGCGTCGTCCGATGAAACAATGGATGTTAAAAATTACTGCTTACGGAGATCGTCTATTAGAAGATCTAGATGAGCTTGATTGGCCAGAAAGCTTAAAAGATATGCAGCGTAACTGGATCGGTCGTTCGGAAGGTGCAGAAGTACACTTCAACATCGATGGTACTGATGAGAAGTTTACAGTTTTCACAACGCGTCCTGATACACTATTTGGTGCAAGCTACTGTGTACTTGCTCCAGAGCATGCACTTGTTGCTGACATTACAACAGCAGAACAAAAAGAAGCTGTAGAAGCTTACATTAATTCTGTAAAAATGAAGAGTGACCTAGAGCGTACAGAACTTGCGAAAGAGAAAACGGGTGTATTCACTGGTGCTTACGCAGTTAACCCAGTAAATGGCGAGAAATTACCAATCTGGATCGCTGACTATGTTCTTGCAACTTATGGAACAGGTGCTGTAATGGCAGTTCCAGCTCATGATGAGCGTGACTATGAATTCGCATCAACATTCAATCTTCCAATGAAGGAAGTTGTAAAAGGCGGAGACATCACGAAAGAAGCATATACAGGTGATGGTGCACACGTAAACTCAGCATTCCTTGATGGTTTAAATAAAGAAGAAGCAATTGCAAAAATGATCGAATGGCTAGAAGTAACGAGTGCAGGAAATCAAAAAGTAACGTACCGTCTACGTGACTGGTTATTTAGCCGTCAACGTTATTGGGGTGAACCAATTCCAGTAATCCATTGGGAAGATGGCACAATGACAGCTGTGAAAGAAGAAGAGTTACCATTAGTTCTTCCAAAAACAGAGAATATTCGTCCATCTGGTACAGGTGAATCACCACTTGCAAATATTGACGAGTGGGTAAATGTTGTTGACCCTGAGACTGGTCAAAAAGGTCGTCGTGAAACAAACACAATGCCACAATGGGCTGGTAGCTGCTGGTACTACTTACGCTACATCGATCCAAACAATAGTGAAGCGCTTGTAGATCCTGAAAAAGTAAAACAATGGCTTCCAGTTGACATTTATATCGGCGGAGCAGAGCATGCCGTACTTCACTTACTATATGCTCGTTTCTGGCATAAAGTATTATACGATATCGGTGTGGTTCCAACGAAAGAGCCGTTCCAACAATTATTCAACCAAGGTATGATCTTAGGTGAAAACAACGAGAAAATGAGTAAATCAAAAGGTAACGTTGTAAACCCTGATGATATCGTAGAAAGCCATGGTGCAGATACACTTCGTCTATACGAAATGTTCATGGGACCATTAGATGCTTCAATCGCTTGGTCTGAAAATGGTCTTGACGGAGCGCGTCGCTTCCTTGATCGTGTATGGCGTCTATTCGTTCAAGATAACGGTGAACTAAGTGAGAAAATTACTGATACGCCAAATAAAGAGCTTGAAAAAGCTTACCACCAAACAGTGAAGAAAGTAACAGAAGACTATGCAGAGCTTCGCTTTAACACTGCGATTTCTCAAATGATGGTATTCATCAATGATGCATACAAAGCTGAAACACTTCCGAAAGAATATGTAGAAGGTTTTGTAAAAATGATTGCACCAGTTGCACCTCACATTGGGGAAGAACTTTGGAGCAAACTTGGATACAATGAAACAATCACATATGCAAGCTGGCCAACATTTGATGAGTCTAAACTTGTAGAAGATGAAGTTGAAATCGTTGTTCAAGTTATGGGTAAAGTTCGCGCAAAACTAACAATGAAAAAAGACGCATCAAAAGAAGAAATGGAACAACTTGCACTTGAAGCAATTAAAGAACAAATTGAAGGGAAAACAGTTCGTAAAGTAATTGTTGTTCCTGGAAAACTTGTTAACGTTGTTGCAAACTAATCTTAAGTAAATGAAAGCTCAGAGCAATTATGCTCTGAGCTTTTTATGTAGAAATGAAATAAATAAACTCGGGATCGCCTTCATCTAAATTTTCGATGATTCCACTATGTATAAATCCGTTTGCTTGAAAGACCTTGTGCATGTTTTCGTTAGATTGATTCGTAGAGGAAAAGATTTTTTTAGTTGGAGAATTACTTAGCATATATGTAATTAATGAGCTTGCACAACCTTTGCGTCTTTCAGTCGGTGAGATGATGATTAATGAAATAAAAGTACAATCAAAGAAACTCGTATCATATGTTAAAAAACCGACAATGGAAGCATCATTTTGTACAATGATACATGTTCCTTTGTGAATAGCATGTTCAATATAATCTCGTCTACTATCATTTTCAATCACATCGATATCTATCTGTATAATTGAATCTACATCAGTTATTTCGGCTTTTGTTATGCTCCTCAATACAATGCTCTCCCTTTAGAAAGAATAATCAGTTAATTGATTTTGACACGAATGGAGAACAAAGAAAAAAGCGCGGAATTCCCATATAGACAAACACCTATTCTTCTATAGAAAATATGATAAAAAAGGTAGGCTAAATTGAGAAGAAGAGGTGAAAGAAATGAAAGGGATGGGCAATAAGGCACCGCATGGCTTCTTTGGAGGTGGATCGGATAGTTATGAACAAATGATGTTCATGGGAGGAGCTGGGCAACAAGGATATGGCGGAACCCCAAGTTGGATGGGAGGAGCATCTGGAGGATTTCCAACATCAGTAGCTGGAGCGCAAACAGGGTTTCCGTCAGTAGCGGGCGTACAAACAGGATTTCCAACATCAGTAGCTGGAGCGCAAACAGGAATTCCGACATTCGTAGGAGGAGCACAGGGAGGGGTGCCTGTAGGTATGCCAACTACATTTCCATCTTTCGTTGGAGGTGTACAAACAGGATTTCCTGTACCTGGTGTTGGTGTTGTAGCTGGTGGAATCGGTGGTTTTCCTCAAGGTTTTCATGGTCATCATGAGCATCATGGCCACCATCAACATCATGGCCATCATCAGTACCATGGTCATCATCAGCAACAAGTACATCACCACGGTCACCATCATATTCATCCACAGGCTGTCCTTTATCAAACTCACCATCAAGGACAACATCACCATCAAGGACAACATCACCATCAAGGACAACATCACCATCAAGGACAACATCACCATCAAGGACAACATCACCATCAAGGACAACATCACCATCAAGGACAACATCACCATCAAGGACAACACCATCATCAAGGACAACACCATCATCAAGGACAACATCATCATCAAGGACAACATCATCATCAAGGGCAACAACATCAACAAGGGCAACAGCATTATCAAGGACAACAGCATTATCAAGGACAACAGCATTATCAAGGACAACAACAAACCTGGTATGGTGGAGCTGGAGTGGGGGCGTCCGCGGCAACAGCTGGTATCGCAGGAGCAGCAGGTCATGCTGGACATGTGGGACACTAATGAATTACATGAAAAATTCTCTTGTACGCAAGGGGATTTTTTATTTGGAGAAAAATATGAAGTTTATAATTTGTGAATTATAGTACAAAAAAACTGCTAAGAATAATCCTAGCAGCCGATTCTATATTATTTTTCTGCTTTTGCTAATGCATCTTGACGTTGACGTTCAATTTCAGCGCGAAGTTGTGGTTCTGGTGCTTCCCAGCCTTCTGGTTTTAAAATTTTGCCATCGCCCTCGCGGAAGCGTGGTTTTCCATCAGGGAATAATTTAGCCATATTAGCATTGTTTACAATTTCAAATCCTTTGTCTGGACGTACACCCATTTCTGCAAAAGTTCCGAATGCGAAGTAAATCAAATCAATCAACGCGTCGTATTGATCTTCGACAGTTGTCGCTTCTAGAAACTCCTCTAACTCTTCTTTCATAAAGCTTGCACGAATTTTTGCACGCTCTTCTGTTAATTTTGTTGGAACATTTGTAACAGGGTGTCCGAATACTTCGTGCATTTTTGCAACAAGTTCGTATCCTTTATCTAAACCTTTTTCATTCGTCATGTTGTTTCATCCTTTCTCACTTTGTGCCGAAGTTTATTGTAACATAAGGTGATTGTTTAATAAAAAGAACATCTTATGAGACATAAGATGTTCGCTCGTTATTCTTCTTTCTTTATTAAAATGGATAAAACGAGATCAATGCCGAACATTCCAATGAGTAGCATTGGTATAACGACAAGTAAATAACGAGTAAAAGAAACATTTTTTAAATATGTATGAGCAAATAAAAAGACGCCGAGAAATAAAATACCGTTTAAAATAGGCTTTACTAACTTTTTAGACATAAGCTCCCCCGTGAATATCTTTTCTCTCTATATTTGGTAATAAAAAAACTCCTCTCTCCGTTTTATCACGCCAGAGGAAGGAGTTCAATCATTAACTTATTCAATTACACCAGAATTTGTAATATCGACTGTATATTTTACTGTAATCGGAACATCTTTGTACATTTTTCGCCACTCTTCTAATTTAAATGGGCGATAATGTTGTTTATATTTTGCTCCTAGTCCGAGAGGGTCGACACCTAAAGATTTGAACTGTTTAATTAGTTTTGCAGCTTTTGCATCTAATTGTTTTTCGACTGACTTAGCTATTTTCATTGTATTCTTTTTGTTTTCTAAATTGAATTTTCTAGAGACCTCTTGAATACGAGCTTCCAGTTTGACGTGAATGAAGAAAGATGGTTTTCCGTCTTTTATGTTTATTTGATAGGTGGGAACAGAACGGATATTATTAATGATTGTATATCCAGGATTCGTTTTAAATTCATGAGAATCTAATCGATGCTTTTCTAACAAGCCCTTAAATACAAACATATCATGGTAACTAATCTTTCCAACATATTTATCTTTTTTCAAAAGTCCAATACCAGTAATCCCTATTTTATCTCCATGTTTTTTGAGGATAGGCATATAAGAATCTTGTCCTTCACGATAGTATCGGAAGGCACCTAAATATAAATTGTCAGTTGGTAAGGGACCTGTTTCCATATTGTGCTCTAGCATTTTCTTTATATAAATCGCAACATTATATGATGTAGTATATTTCCCTTTGAATAACTCAGTGCCACTGCCCTCCAATAGTCCGACATACAGCGAGTTACCAATATTTACATCACGAATTAATGTGTCAAAAGCTGTTGATAGTCCTTTTTTCGCAATTTTTGTAGTGAATAAAGCAATCCGCATTTGTCCGCTTGCAAATGGTTGTGAGGATTCTAAAGAAGTATCTGCCTTTACTTGTTTTACCGCGTTTCCTGTTCCCTCAAAGACTTGAACTTTATTTCCTTTTTTTTGAATGGGACAAACGAATGTCACTTTTACTTTATCATCTTTTGCTGTATCAAACGCAGCTCCTTGAATAAGTTGAACATCATCAATAATGTTTTTTTGTAAACAACCAGTTAGACTAAAGAGACTGATGCAAAAAAGAAGCATTAATTTTCTTTTGTTTTTTTCCATTTTCTTTTCACCCACACAATAATAAATAGAATTGGGATGTATATGTATATAAGCCAAAAACTAACCTTTGATACAGTACTAATAAAATCATTAATATCATGTCTGTTTGTTAAAAGTTGTGAAACAGCTAAGGTGATGAGCATAAATGCAATTAAAATGCCTCGTTGTTTCACACGAAAGATTTCGTGAGTTCCTCTAGTGGCAGCCCATAAAGGGAGAATAAAGCTCGTAATAATAACAAGAGCATAAGCAGAAATGGCGAGATACTCAAGTCGTTCTATAAATGGGAGCTGAATAACTTGTGTCATTGAAAGTTGAGACCAAATTGTTTTGAGAAGTTGTTTTTCGCTAAAGAACGTAAAAGCGAGAATAGTACTAAACAGATATAAGAAGTTAGAAAATAAAGCCCCATATTGCGCGAATTTATGGGATTTTTGTGGTTCTTTAACAAACGGATAAATCATAAGGAAAATTTCAAATCCTGTCATACTATAAATAGATAGTTCGGATGCTTTCAAAATATCAGTAAAGGAATGTGAAAAAAAGGGGAGTAAATTATCCCAATGTGAGAATTTCAAAATAAAAAGACTAAGGAAAAGATATCCTAGCGTTCCACCGATAGAAATAACACAAATTCCTGTAATAACGCGGAATCCTGATGAAATAATGTAATAACTTACTAAACATAAAAAGAATGTGAGCATCCACGTAGATGCACTAGGAAACATCCATACTTGAATAATTTCGACATATGTTCTAACGACAGAAATACTTACGATAAAAAAATATGCCATAAAGATGATATTAATCCCATTCCCAAGCCATTTTCCAAAAGTTTGTTTATGTAAATCAATTAAATTTCCTTCTACATTTTTTAATGAGTAATACATCATCCATATAAGAATATGGATGATGATTCCTGTGATAAGAACACCTACCCATCCGTCATGCCCAGCCGCTTTTGCAATAATACGAGCGAATCCAAGAACCCCAGCACCAAATTGTGCACTGTGAATTAAGAAGAAAACAAAGATAGGAGATATTTGATATTTTTTTTGAACTTTACTCATCAATGTGCCTCATTTCTTAATCATCAAAATCCGATCTATGTTTTGTTGAAATTCCTTGTGCTGATTTCTTAACATGTTGTGGTCTCGCTTGCACATCTCGTGTATCAATCATTGTTAGTGGAAAGCGAATCCAGGAATCTTTCACGGATTGTTGTCTAGTTGGGTAAAAAAGTGCGTACGGTTTACGTAAAGAAGTTAGTCTAAATAGATGGGTAAATAAATAGATGAATCCAAGTGAAATACCTAAAAGACCTCCTACTTCCGCGAATATAAGAAACGGGAAGCGCAGTAAGCGTACAGCATTGCCCATTTTGTAAATGGGTGTAATAAAGGAAGCCAACGCTGATAAAGCAACGATAATTAATAAAATATTGCTTGTTAATCCAGCTTGAACAGATGCTTGCCCAATTACGATACCGCCTACAATACCGAGTGTTTGTCCTACTTTCATCGGTAGACGAGCGCCAGCTTCTCTTAATAAATCAATAACTAATTCCAAAAAGAGTGCTTCGATTAAAGGTGGGAATGGCACTTGGGCTCTTGATAAGATCAATGTTTCAAGCAAATCGCTTGGAATGAGTTCGTAATGATAATTTAAAACGGCAACATATAATGGGGCTGCACAAATTGAGAAAAGAACCGCGATAAGTCGTAAAACTCTTGAAAATGTAGCATATAGCCAAGAGACGTTATAGTCCTCTGGTGAAATGAAGAAATCAAAGTACGAGACAGGAGTGAGTAGGACATTTGGTGAACCGTCAACAAAAATGGCGATCTTTCCATCAATAAGTGCTTTTGTTACCCGATCTGTACGTTCGGTATTTATATATAACGGGAAAATGGATTTTTCTCCCATTAACTCTTGTATATAGGCACTATCATTAATTTGATCGTATTTAAGAGCGCGCAATGATTCTTCTAGAAAATCTACATTATCTTTCTCTGCAAGGTTGTCTAAATACATCATGACGACCTTTGTTTTCGAAAACTCTCCAACTATCATTTCTTTCGTGTGTAGTTCTAGTACTGGGAGACGTTTACGAACTAAATTAATATTTGTATCAACGTCTTCCACAAAGCCTTCTTGTGGCCCAATAACTGTTGACTCATTTAATGGTGGAGTTGGTGCTCGATAATTATCAATCGCAATATTTGCGAGCATGCATTTTTGATCTTGTTCACGTAATTGAATAATGGCATGCCCCTTTAAAACCATATCCTCAATTTTTTGTAAGTCATTTGTAATTGTAATCCCGCTCATTGGAATGTGTTCTTTTAGCTCCTCAAGTGAAGAACAAGAACGTTCTAATAGTGTAGGCATCAAATATTTTTGAAGCTTTTCTCCATCAAGTGAAGGGCGATAGTAAGAAATCCAATAAGGCATCGTTTCATCATCAGATGTGTGATAGTTGATGAAGTCACTAGACTGCTTTAGCTTTGCTATTAAATCTTGCAA
Organism: Bacillus clarus; assembly: GCF_000746925.1. GTDB lineage: Bacteria > Bacillota > Bacilli > Bacillales > Bacillaceae_G > Bacillus_A > Bacillus_A clarus. The sequence continues at coordinate 1,651,433 of NZ_JMQC01000008.1, read as the reverse complement.
AGAATGAATATGATCTTTTTCTGGTTTGCTAAAGTCATAAATACTGTTATTACCTGTGCTTTGGTGCTCTTGTGATTGTTTACTTATTTTAGAATTTTGAGCTGGATTGTCCAGTTTAGAATACTGTTGTTGCTCCTGAGCTGAATTGTTCTGTTTAGAATACTGTTGTTGATTTTGAGCTGAATTGTTCTGTTTAGAATTCTGTTGTTGATTTTGAGCTGGATTGTTCTGTTTAGAATACTGTTGTTGATTTTGAGCTGGATTGTCCAGTTTAGAATACTGTTGTTGCTCCTGAGCTGAATTGTTCTGTTTAGAATTCTGTTGTTGATTTTGAGCTGAATTGTTCTGTTTAGAATTCTGTTGTTGATTTTGAGCTGGATTGTTCTGTTTAGAATTCTGTTGTTGATTTTGAGCTGGATTGTCCAGTTTAGAATACTGTTGTTGCTCCTGAGCTGAATTGTTCTGTTTAGAATTCTGTTGTTGATTTTGAGCTGGATTGTCCAGTTTAGAACTCTGTTGTTGCTCCTTAGCTGAATTGTTCTGTTTAGAATCTTGTTGCGAATCTTTTTGTTGTTTGTTTTTATTTTGTTTAGAATTCTGTTGTTCGTTCATTTCTTGCTCTGTTTTATCTGATTTTTTCTTCTTACGTAACCATTTCCAAATCATATGTATTCCCTCTTTGATGATGTAATATAGTGCTATTTTGTGGCTAATTTTGTATATTATTCATTTATTTATGAAAAGGAGAAGGAGAATGGTTTACTGAGAAAAAATCTCTTTAGGGAGAAGTTTATAATGTGATGGGGGGAAGCGAAGTTAGTGCAAATTGTAAAAAAGGAAAAATTTTTTTTAAGAGAGTTTAGGTTTGAAAATGGTAGAAAGATTCCGATTCAAATTGGATATGAAACATATGGCACGTTAGATAGAGAAAGGTCAAATGTAATTTTAGTGTGTCATTATTTTAGTGCAACAAGTCATGCAGCAGGAAAGTATACAGAGTATGATGAGAGTCCTGGTTGGTGGGACGGATTAATTGGACCAGGAAAGGCGATAGATACAAATAAATATTTTGTTATTTGCACGGACAATCTTTGTAATGTGCAAGTGAAAGATCCTTATGTAATTACAACAGGACCGAAATCTATTGATCCAATAACTGGCCTTGAATATGCAATGGATTTTCCGGTTTTTACATTTTTGGACATGGCGCGTGTCCAGTTTGAATTAATAAAAGATATGGGGATTGGAAGGCTATATGCTGTCATGGGACCGTCTGCGGGAGGAATGATTGCACAGCAATGGGCTGTACATTACCCTCATATGGTGGAGCGAATGATTGGGGTTATTACGAACCCACAAAATCCAATTATAACGTCGGTAAATGTAGTACAAAATGCGATTGAAGCAATTCAGCTAGATCCAAGCTGGAAGGATGGGAATTATGGAGAGGCGCAACCGACGAAGGGACTTCATTTAGCGAGCCGAATGCTGTTTACTAACGCTTTTGATGCTCATTTTTATGAAACGGCATTTATGCGTAATAGTATGGAAATAGAACCTTATAACGAATTTTCTACGCTAACATCATTTGAGAAAGATATAAATGCTATTACGCTTAAAAGTATAGCTTCAGTAGATGCGAATTCATGGATGTACACTGCAAAAGCGATATTATTACATGATATTGCACATGGATTTTCTTCTTTAGATGAGGCGCTTTCGAGAATAGAAGCGAATGTACTTATGATTCCGTGTAAACAAGATTTACTTCAGCCACCTCGCTATAATTATAAAATGGTAGATATTTTACAAAAACAAAGGAAATATGCAGAAGTTTATGAGATTGAAAGTATAAATGGGCATATGGCTGGAGGGATAGATGTTCATTTGTTTGAAAAGAAAGTATATGAATTTTTAAATCGAAAAGTATCTAGTTTTGTATAGGAATGGTTTACGCGCTAAATAACATGATGAAAGGCGCTATGGTTGTAATAGGCACCTTTCATCACATTATTTTCAAACGAAAGATATATGTAGCAATTGATAGACCAAAGAAGGCTATACTAAGTAATAATAAGAAGAATGACATTTCTTGAGGAGATTGTATCTTTTTATTTTGTTTCATGCTAAGTGCAATAATTGCAGAAATTAAAAAGATGATGCCTACAATGAAAAGAAAAAGTGTCATTTCAATCGACTCCTTTCATAAAACAAGTATATTGAGGATACAATGTGAAAGTTATGTTTGTAAAGGGGAAGTTGTATGTGGAATTTGAGAAATAATGAAGAGGAGAAAAGTTTCCATTCTTTGCGTTCCTTCTTTTGCATGCTAAAATTGATGAGGAATGAACAAGTAGAAACGAAACTTGTTACAGAGTTTCATTGTATATAAGGAGGAACGAAATATGACAGAAGTAAAAATAATTACAACAGAAGAAGTGCAGGAACGTTTAGAAAATGGCGAAACGTTATTTTTAGTAGATGTACGTGAGGACGAGGAAGTAGCACAAGGGAAAATTCCAGAAGCTGTACATATTAAGATGGGTGATATTCCAAATAAAGTAGATTTCTTTGATAAAGAGAATGAATATATTTTTATTTGTCGTTCAGGCATGCGCAGTGAAAATGTGTGTCACTATTTAAATGAGCAAGGATTTAAAACAGTGAACATGGTTGGCGGTATGCTTCAATATGAAGGCGAAACGAAATAAGTAATCTGTAAAAACTTGAAACGTGTCTGTTTCAAGTTTTTTTCTTTTGCATACAGTGTATAAAAGGGGGATAGGTGAATGGGTATTAAAATGCGTAAAATAAAAATTATTAATAATACGGGGGCCGTTAATGTGGGCGACTGTTATGATATCTCACCTTTAGCTGTAGCGAAAATATATGCTGGTGCTGGAGGGTCAAGTGTGGCTACTTTTTTTAATGGAAAACGTATGCCAGCAGGTGCAATTAGAACATCAGTGTTTATTCCACCATTAGCGACAAGTACACGTACATTAGGCTCATAAAGGAAAGGTAGAGTGCGATTATGCCTGCAAACATTAAAGAGTTTATTATTGTTAACAATTCTGGGAATATATTTACAGGTGATAATTTGAGGGATACATCTTTTACTGCTTCGAAAACGTATAGTGGTTCAACAGGCCTAACTTGTATTGATGTTGTTACAATAATCGGAACAGAAACCAATCTTTGTTTACAGCCAGGTGATACGGTAACGACAACGTACACAAGAGGCACTCCAGCAGCTACCCTAACAGGAACAAATACGAATCAAGGTGCAAATATATCAGGTATTCAGCAAGCTGTACCTAATACAGATAATATGGATTCAATAGCTGGACTCCCTTAGGAAATAAGGGAGTTTTTTATTTGTTTGAGCAAAAACATCGCAGTTTGAAAATATATTATAATAGAATGAAGATAGGTATAAATTTGGCAGAAAGGGAGAGTGGCGATGCAGGAGAAGGTTAAAGATTTTTTCGGACGCCCACTTCAAGATTTACGCATCTCTGTCATTGATCGTTGTAACTTTCGGTGTACATATTGTATGCCGGCTGAAGTATTCGGACTTGATTATGCTTTTTTACAGGAAGAGTTTTTACTGACATTTGATGAAATTGAGCGATTAGCGAAATTGTTTGTTAGTATTGGTGTACAAAAAATTAGACTTACAGGTGGTGAACCGCTACTGCGTAAGGATGTAACAAAACTCATCGAACGTCTTGTGAAAATTGATGGTTTAGTAGACATAGGGTTAACAACAAATGCGATTCATTTGACGAAACAAGCGAAAGCACTAAAAGAAGCTGGATTACACCGAGTGAATGTTAGTTTAGATGCGATAGAAGATGATGTGTTCCGAAATATTAATGGTCGGAATATTAGTACAAAACCTGTATTGAAAGGAATTATGGCAGCGAAAGAGGCGGGGCTTGAAGTAAAGGTAAATATGGTTGTGAAAAAAGGTATGAACGATAGTCAAGTTCTTCCGATGGCTGCTTATTTTAAAGAACAGGGAATTTCACTCAGGTTTATTGAGTTTATGGATGTTGGTAGTACGAATGGTTGGAATTTTGATCAAGTTATTACGAAGCGAGATTTGATTGAAATGATTCATAAAATATATCCAATCGAGCCTGCTGAAGCTCATTATTTTGGAGAGGTTGCGAAGCGTTATCGATATGTTGGAACGAATGTAGAAGTTGGTTTTATTACTTCCGTTTCTGAGTCGTTCTGCTCTTCTTGTACGAGAGCAAGGATTTCGGCAGATGGGAAGTTTTATACTTGTTTGTTTGCTACAGAAGGAATGGATTTAAGAAAGCTTCTTAGAAATAATCTCTCGGATGATGATTTGTTACAAGTAATACAAGATGTATGGAATAATAGAAAAGATCGATATTCAGATGAGCGGACAGAAGAAAGTGCAAAAAATCGTCCGAAGATTGAAATGTCTTATATAGGTGGATAAGGAAGGGGGATATAATATGCAGGAGCGTTATTCAAGGCAAATATTATTTTCTGGCATTGGGGAAGAAGGGCAAAGGAAAATAAGAAAGAAGCATGTGCTCATTATCGGTGCTGGTGCACTTGGGGCTGCAAATGCAGAAGCGATTGTTAGAGCAGGTGTTGGAAAAGTAACAATTGCTGATCGTGATTATGTAGAATGGAGTAACTTGCAAAGACAACAGTTATATACAGAAGAAGATGCAAGGCAGTACAAGCCGAAAGCAGTCGCAGCTTCAGAGCATTTAAAAGCGATCAATTCTGAAGTGGAAATTGTACCAGTTGTGACCGACGTAACGGTGCAAGAAATGGAAGCATTAATTAAAGATGTAGATTTAATATTAGATGCGACTGATAATTTTGAAACGCGCCTTCTTATTAATGATATTTCACAAAAATATAATATCCCGTGGATATATGGAGGGTGCGTTGGTAGCTACGGAGTGACCTATACAATTCGTCCAGGAAAAACGCCTTGTTTCCGTTGTTTAATGGAGCATCCAGCGAGCGGAGCGACATGTGATACAGTTGGTATTATACAGCCTGCTGTACAATTAGTAGTTGCGCATCAAGTAACAGAAGCTTTAAAAATATTGGTAGAAGATTTCGAGGCACTTCGTGAAACGATGTTATCATTTGATGTTTGGAATAATCAACATATGGCATTTAAAGTGAATAGACAGAAAAAAGATACTTGTTTATCTTGTGGAAAGCTTCGTACATATCCAAGTTTGGCGTTTGAAGCCCAAACGAAAACAGAGGTGTTATGCGGAAGAAATACGATTCAAATTCGTCCGGGAGTGACTCAGCCTCTTAATTTAGAAGAAATTAAAAAGCGCTTACAAAAAAGTGTAGATGTAAAGGCTACACCGTATTTACTATCATTTCCGGTTGAAGAGTATCGTTTCGTTTTATTTACGGACGGTAGAGCATTTATTCATGGGACAAATGATTTGAAAGTGGCAAAAAGATTATATGCAAGTTATATAGGGTGAACCTAAAGGAGGGCCTTTAGGTTCAGAAATGAAAAATGAGATTAAGAATGTCTAACGTAATCTCCGTTTTTTCCGCCTGTTTTTTCAAGTAAATAAGTTTCACCAATAATCATGCCTTTATCGACAGCCTTACACATGTCATATACGGTAAGAGCTGTAGCGGAAGCAGCTGTTAAAGCTTCCATTTCAACACCGGTACTACCTTCTGTTTTAACTTTGACTTCAATGAGTAATCGATATTGCTTTTCTGTCTTTTCCCAATCAAAAGAGACGTCAACGCCTTTCAATAATAAAGGATGACACATCGGGATAATATCAGAAGTACGTTTAGCAGCCATAATGCCGGCAATTTGTGCAACGGCTAATACATCACCTTTACCAATTTCATTGTGAGAGATTTTATCGTATATTTCTTTCGTAACGAGAATGCTAGAGCGCGCAATTGCTGTTCGGACAGTTACTTTTTTGTTGCTTATATCGACCATTTTAGCGCGTCCTTGGTCATTAAAATGTGTGAATGAAGACATGGAATTCCTCCTTGAAGTAATTGCTATTTACAATATAAAGTGTAATCGAGATATGATATTTTGCAAATATGGGGTGAGAAATAATGCTAGAAAAAAGAGTGCCAATTCCAGTAGCGGAAGCAATGGAGAGAGTGATGAAATATGCTCAGCAAGGTACAATAGAAGAGGTATTTATTACAGACAGCTATGGAAGAATTCTTGGAGAAGATGTTATAGCCGATCATGATGTTCCGCATTTTGATCGTTCTCCTTATGATGGCTTTGCGATTCGGGCAGAAGATACGAAAAAGGCAAGTCAAGAAAACCCAATTGAGTTTGAAGTAGTAGGAGAAATTGGGGCAGGGGCTGTTTTTGCAGAAGAAGTGAATCCTTTCCAAGCAGTTCGGATCATGACGGGTGCAGCAATTCCGAAAAGTTGTAACGCGGTCGTGATGCTGGAATTGACAGATGGATTTGAGAAAAACGGAAAAACATATATGAAGCTAAAGCGTCCTTTTCAAAATGGTGACAACGTTTCATTTAAAGGTGAAGATATAAAACAAAATCAAATACTTGTTGAAAAAGGTGTAGTAATTAATCCGGGTGTGGCGGCGCTATTAGCAACTTTTGGCTACAGTACTGTGAAAGTTGTAAAACAACCTGTTATCGGTATTGTAACGACGGGAAGTGAGCTTTTAGAAGTACACGAGCCATTGGAACCAGGGAAAATTAGAAATAGCAATTTTTATATGATTGCAGCCCAAATTACTAGAGTGGGCGGGAAAGTGCGTTATTATGGACAACTGGCTGATGAATTAGATGCGTGTTTTGAAGCTGTTAAATCAGCGATGGATGAGGTTGATATTTTAATTACTACTGGCGGTGTTTCGGTAGGGGATTATGATTATTTACCTGCTATTTATGAAAGATTAAAGGCGAATGTGCTCTTTAATAAAATTGCGATGAGACCGGGTAGTGTAACGACGGTAGCGGAAGTAGAAGGGAAACTACTTTTCGGTTTATCAGGTAACCCATCAGCTTGTTATGTAGGATTTGAATTATTTGTGCGTCCAATTATCAAAACATATCTGTATTCGAAGGAACCTCACGTATATAGAGCAGATGCTATTTTACAAAAAGATTTTCCGAAACCAAATCCATTCACACGTTTTGTAAGGGCGAAAGTGGATATTGTAAATGGTGTGCTACAAGCAATACCAGTTGGTTTAGATAAATCGAGTGCAGTATCTTCACTTGCAGATGCGAATGCCTTCATAGTACTCCCGGGAGGAACGAGAGGCTTTGAAGCAGGAATGACGGTTTCAGTGCTATTACTAGAATCGGATCAAGGAAGTGAGTGGCTATGGGCAGAACCGCTTCAATCTTACAAGTAGTAGGATATCAAAATAGCGGAAAAACGACATTTGTTGAAAAAATGGTGCGTGTTTTAACAGGAGAAGGGATGAAAGTCGCTACAATTAAACATCATGGGCATGGCGGTATTCCGGAAGTGCCGCAAAAAGATAGTGAAAGACATCGGAAAGCTGGCGCTGTTGTAAGTGGTGTAGAAGGTGCTGGATTATTAGCTTTGTCTTCACTTAGAGATAAATGGTCTGTACAAGAAATCGTTCGCTTGTATGAATTTTTTGAAGTGGATATGATTGTAATAGAAGGATATAAAAAAGAAAAGTATCCAAAAGTGGTTTTACTTCGCTCGATGGAAGACGTGGCTTTATTACATAAAGTAGAGAATGTAGTAGCGGTTATTACATGGTATGAGGTTCCTTCGAGTTTACGAGAAGCGTATAAAATATTTCATATCGCAGAAGAAGAGTTATATATAGAATGGTTTGTACAAACGGTTAGGAGTGCAAAATGACAAATACGTATTATGAAGTAATGGATACAGAGGTTTCAATTGAAGCGGTGACAAAGAAAGTAATTCGCCGTGAATGTGGTGCTGTAACGACTTTTATCGGAACGGTTAGGGAGTTTACGAAAGGGCGACGCACATTATATTTAGAATACGTAGCTTATAAGACGATGGCGGAAAAGATGTTAGAAAAAATCGGAGCAGAAGTGCAAGAGAAATGGCCTGGTACACATGTTGCGATTACACATCGCATTGGCACACTGCAAATTTCTGACATTGCTGTTGTTGTTGCTGTATCAACGCCGCATCGTAAAGAAGCTTATGAGGCGAATGAATATATTATGGAGCGTATTAAACAAATTGTCCCGATTTGGAAAAAAGAGTTTTGGGAAGATGGGGATTCTTGGATTGGTGATCAATTAGAAAAAACACCGTATCCAGCTGGAGAGCCTGGAAGGGAGCTATAAAAATGATACGAGTACTATTATTTGCACATTTGCAAGAAGAAGTAGGAACGAATGAATTGAAGATAGAGCAAGAAAATATTACTGTTACGGAGCTGAAAAATATTCTGACGAAAGAATATGACGTAGCGGTTTCAGAGCAAATTATGGTTGCGATTAATGAAGAATATGCAAATGAAGAAGATAACATACAAGCCGGTGATGTTGTTGCATTAATTCCGCCAGTGAGTGGTGGTTAATATTGAGTTCGTTAAAAAACGCCTTTCCTTATTTTATTGAATAAGGGAAGGCGTTTTTTTATTACGGTTTTGAGAACACTATCTGATAGGAATAGGAGGGAGTTATGAAAAGAATATTTGCGATGGTTGTAATCATATGTGCGGTTTTTTCCGCTTTCCCTAATCATTCTTGGGCAAAAGAAACGAGGGAACAGCTTTTAGAAAGTGCTTTGCTTAATCGGTATTATCCGGTTATAAGACAAGTAACGGAAGATCAATTTGAATGTGGATCAGTTATAAATATAAAACGTTTAGGAAAAAAAGAAGAGTTTATACCTAAATTCACAGTTACGATACAAATTGTTACATTCCAAGGCCCGCACAATCCGCCGAATGACCTTATTACAATTACTGTAGAAGATGATTTAACAGATGTGAAAGTAACGAAAGTAGAACGGGTCAAAAACGTTTCTGGGGACGCTGTACATAAGGCTTGTGCACAATGGAATAAAAAAATGAAAGCTCATTTTAATGATTTGCAGCAGTAGCGGCATGGCTCGCTTCAGCAGAGTCTAGTTATGTCACGGGAATAACATTGTTTGCTGACGGTGGAGTGACGTTATATCCATCGTTTCAAGCTGGGCGTGGATAATATGAAAAGGCCAAAGAGCTCTATCTCTTTGGCCTTTTGTGTGAAAAAAAAAATAGCAGTTCGCTATTTTAAAGTTAGTGATTAATTGTATCTTGAAGAAATTCAGTTGCTTGGTTTTCTGAAACATCTTGTACGAGTGCGACTTCGCTAATCAGCATTCTGCGCGCATTATCTAACATTTGTTTTTCGCTCGCATTTAATGCTCTCTCTTTATTGCGGCGGAGTAAATCACGAACAACTTCTGCACTATCTTGAAGATTTCCATTTTTCATTTTCTCCATATTCATCGTATATCTTTGTTTCCAAGAGAGTGATGAATCTGATTCTCCATGTTGAAATTCAAGAAGTACATCGTCTAATGTGTCCTTGTCTACAATATAACGTATGCCTGATTTCTGTATTTGATCCATCGGAAGCATTACTTGCATATCGTTACTAATAATGCGTATGACACAATATTGACGTGTAGTACCTAACACTTCTTTTTCTTCGATGGCTTCAATGATTCCTGCACCTTGCATTGGATAAACGATTTTATCACCGATTTGAAACAAATCATCCACCTCCATATGTGGTAACCATATTTAATGATAACACATATGGATAAAAATATCAAATTTATTATAATACCATATCATATATATTGAGGTCAATATATAGAAGGTGATTTTTTGGTTTTTTCTTAAATGAAAAATAGTTTTGCGGATGAGGATTTTTGAATTATCTTAAAGAATAAATGATGATTATTCTCGTGCGCCGAAAAAAGGTGGTGTCTTGTTTATTTATAATAAAAACAATGTAGGCGAAAATCATATGTCGGTTGTCCTTTCATGCACTGGAAGGGTTTTGCGTTTCTGTAATGAAATAGGTGGGATGGAGGCTTAGGCATATCCACTTATTTTTAAGCATAAAATGTAAAATCGCTAATACAATATACTTAAATTCGTTCTTTTTAAAGGAGGGAGAGAAGGTGGGGCACACAATTAAAATTGATATTACAAATAAAGTTGTAGCTAAATTCAGGGCAGATTATTTGGAATTATATACGAGTAAATTTATGATAGGTAAGTTTTATGTCTATACTGAAGAGAAGCAGTATGTGTTAGAAGACGGATATATATACGAAGATGGTAAGTTTTATCGCATCATAGATACGCACCGTGGCAATAATCAAGCGGCGGAGGGCTGCGATCTAGGATGGTGTTAGTATGATTCGCGTTAAGGTGTTTGATGAGAGTCATGAAAAAGACTTAGAGGACGCTGTAAATACATTTTTAAAAAAAGTTGATGATGGAAAGCTTGTAGATATTAAGTATCAAGTAGGTGTTTCTATTAACGACGATGAAAATCAAATTTATTGTTTTTCAGCAATGGTTGTCTATAAAACATAAAAAAGAGCTGGGGAGCCAGCTCTTTTTTATGTTTTTAAGTAGGAACGACATGAGTTGGTAAAGTATTCATAATGGATTGTGGCGTTTCGGTTTCCTTTGTAGTTAACATGACTTCTGCCTTTTCATGGTGATGTACATCTTTACACATACCAAGGTGATAACGCTCCCCTAAAAATGGATCGATATAAAAACCGTTTTTAAATACTTTATCACTCACATGTTTTTCATGATGAATTTCAGAACAATTAATGCAGTAAAACATAACTTTCATCCCCTTTTATTTATAGTTTTAAAAAAGAGTGAGCAGGTAGTCATTTCTCCCCTAAGTTCATTATTGTGAAAATGTTGAGGAGGTGAGAAATAAATACCGAATCAAGTGGTGGGCATATTCCTTCTGGTCTTTTACATACCTCATGCATTGTCCCTGAGGGAAGGAGGAGAGACGAAGTGCAGATGAGATAAGTTAGGCGCCCCACTTATTATGAATGATGGAGTTTCATAATGAGTGAAGTTTTATTTTGATTTGCCTTTGTGAGTATAGTATGAAGAAATGGTGAGAGAGTGTTTGTCCTGTTGAAAAAATGTTGAGAATTTCTCAACAATGGAATGATAAACGAGATAACTGATGTTGACATGAAACCAAAAGGTGTTATATCATCTAAATAAAACCAAAAGGTGTTACTTTGATGCCAAATAAAGGAGATATAAGATGGAACAACATACATTAAATGATATTAAACAAACTGTTATTTTTAATGCGCCTATTCAAAAAGTATGGAATACAGTATCTACTGCAGAAGGAATCGCATCTTGGTTTATGCCAAATGATTTTGAACGAAAAGAAGGACATGAATTTCATGTACAATCACCGTTCGGACCATCACCATGTAAAGTGTTAGAGATTGATGAACCGAATCGTTTATCATTTTCGTGGGATACAGATGGATGGATCGTTTCATTTATTTTGAAAGACTTAGGAGATAAAACAGAGTTTACTCTTATTCATGGCGGCTGGAAACACCCTGATGAAATTCTTCCGAAAGCGAATGCGAAGAGCTCTATTATTCGCGAAAGAATGAATGGTGGCTGGGTAGCAATTGTAAATGAAAAACTGAAAAAGGTTGTCGAGGGCTAAGTGACCTCGTCAGCAGCGAAATACGATGTATTTCAAGCGATTGCCGATCCAACCCGCCGAGAAGTATTACGGTTATTAAGTGATAAAGAATTACCGATTTCAAAAATAACGGATCATTTTCCGATGAGCCGCACAGCTGTCGTGAAACATCTTCACATTCTTTCAGAAGCAAATTTAGTGAGTGGAAGAAAGGTTGGGAGAGAAAAGTTATATTGTTTACAACCTGAACCGTTAGAAGAATTAAAGCAGTGGCTCTCGTATTATGAGCAGTTTTGGAATAATAAATTGTCCATGCTTAAGTATGTCGTGGAAAACGAGGAATAGGTATTGGCGTATTTTGTTGTTAGGACGATATTTCATGTCGAATCGCTGATATATGATGAGAAACGGCTGATATATTCAAAAAATCGCGGATATATAGGAAGAGGATGACCAGACCGGTCATCCTCTTTACTATTGTTCACTTGTTTGTGTAGATGGCTTTAATACGAGCCAAGCGATAATTAATGTTAATACCGCTAATACGAAAGTACTCATATAAATGACATGTACACTGGAAGCTAATGCTTCTTGCGATTCCGTTACTACGTTTGTCACAGTTCCTCCGTGTCCACCAGAAGATACGAGGTCAAGGTTTTTGATACCACGTGCATGTATCATCGTATTGAAGATCGTCCCGAAAATTGCAGCACCTAATGTTTGGCTAAACGTGTTAATGAATGTGTTTAAGCCGACTGCTGTGCCGCGTGTATGTGCAGGTACAGCTGCTTGAATTGTTACCATGTAAATAGGTGTAACAAGCCCCATTCCTAAGCCGAATAATCCAACTGCAACATAAATAAGGAATGATGGTGAATCTGTTGATAATGTAAATAATAAGAAGGTAGCAATTGATAAAATACTAGCTCCAAGTAAAATGATTTGTTTCGTTTGTAATTTGCCAACTAAGTTACCAGAAAGAATAGCACCGAATGTCCACATAACAGGAATCGGCATTAAAATGAGTCCAGCTTCTGTCGCGTTTTTTCCTAATACACCTTGGCTCCAAATTGGAAGATACATTGTAATACTAATAATCATTGCGCCAGCAATAAGCGTTAGTATGTTTATGATAGATAATGTACGGTTAGAGAAAAGCGCTAGCGGAATTAATGGTTCCGGAGATTTTTTCTCGATGAATAAGAAAATAATGAATGAAACAGCGGCAAAGATTAATAGGCCGATAATTGTCATGTCATCCCAGTTTTGCTTACTGCTTCCTGTTAATAGTGCATATAGTAAAGCGATTGTACTTAATGAGAAGATAATCGCTCCAGGATAGTCGATATGGTGTTTCGCTGGTTTGATTGATTCTTTATAGGAAATCGCAATCATCGCACATGCAAGAATTCCAAATGGAACGTTTAAGAAGAAGATGTAGCGCCAAGAAAGGGAATCAACTAAAAATCCGCCTACTAATGGTCCGATAACACCGGAAACACCCCAAACAGCACTCATCCAGCCTTGTGCCTTTGCGCGGTCTTTCGCTTCGCTATATAAGTCCCCGATAATTGTCATCGTAATCGGCATTACAGCACCGGCCCCTATACCTTGAAGGGCGCGGAAGATGATTAATTGTTCCATTGATGTAACGACTCCGCAAAGTGCAGAACCGATTAAAAAGATTGCCGCCCCGATGAGCAAAACTTTTTTGCGTCCGAATAAATCGGCTAGTTTTCCGTATATTGGAGTCGAAACAGCTGTTGCAAGCATATAAATTGCATATACCCAACTAACAAGTTCGACGCCTGACAAATCACTCGTTATACGAGGGATTGCTGTACTAACAATCGTTCCTTCTACAGCAGAAAGAAACGTCATTAACATTAAAGACATCATGACTTTTTTTCTCATATGTTTTTCCCCTTACCCTTTTTTCAAATATTCAACAATATAAAATATAAAGGTACTAAGCTATATAAAGCAACAAAAAAGAAACAGGGGACCTGTTTCTTTTTAGTATTGCATTTTCGCATTTTGCCCAGCTGTTGTTCCGGCAATTCTACCTGTAACAAGAGCTGAAGTAATATTATAACCGCCAGTATAGCCGTGAATATCTAACACTTCTCCGCAGAAATATAGGCCATTCATAAATTTAGAAGCCATTTCTTTCGGATGAATTTCTTTAACGGATACGCCACCGCCAGTAACGAATGCTTTTTCAAGCGGTTGAGTTCCATTTACAGTAACGATAAATTCTTTAAAGTCTTTCGCAAGGGCACGGATCTTTTCATGAGAAAGTTGTCCAGCTTGCTCGCTACCTTCAATCTCATTTTTTTCTAATAAGAATAGGAAGTAACGTTCAGGAACATAGCCTTTTAAAACGTTTTTAATTCCTTTCTTCGGATCTTCTTTCATTTGTTTCAGCATGCGCTGGAAAAGTTGCTCGCTATTTTCATCTGGCAATGCATCAATACTCATTTGTACCGTATTCGTTTTAAACTTCTTCATCGTTTTCACAACAAACTGGCTACAGCGAAGGGCAGCAGGACCAGATAGGCCAAAGTGAGTGAAGAGCATATCCATTTTATGAGAAATGACAGCTTTTCCTTTCGGGTTTAATACACTTAAGTTTACATCTCGTAAAGCAAGACCTTGTAATGTACGGTCACGAATAAATGGCTCGTTTGAAGTGATTGGTACTTCTGTTGGGAAAAGCTCTGTAATTGTATGACCAGCTTTTTCAGCCCAAGCGTATCCGTCTCCAGTAGAACCAGTATGAGGGACAGATTTTCCGCCAACCGCGATAACGACGTGATTTGTTTCTAACACTTCACCTGTTTGCAGTACAACAGCTTTCGTTTGCCCGTTCTCATATTCAATCGTTTCAACAGGTGTATTCGTACGTATTTTTACGCCTAGGTCTTTCAAGCGTGTTAAAAGTGCATCTACAACAGATTGTGCTTTATTTGATACAGGGAACATGCGGCCATGATCCTCTTCTTTCAGTTTTACACCGAGATTTTCGAAGAATGAAATAATATCTTCATTACTAAAAATAGAAAAAGCACTGTATAAGAAGCGACCGTTTCCTGGTATATGTTTAACGATTTCATCAAGTGGTAAGCGATTTGTTACGTTACAACGACCACCGCCAGAAATTGCAAGTTTACGTCCAAGTTTATTTCCTTTATCAAGAAGTAAGACATTTGCGCCTTCTTCTGCAGCACCGATTGCAGCCATTAACCCTGAAGGGCCACCGCCGATGACAATAACATCATAATGCATAATATATCGACCTCATTTTCTACATTTCCTGCCTAAAAGAATAGCATGTTTTCATGGAAAAGAAAAATAGAGTGAAGTACTGCTTCCTTGAAGAATTGTGGTACAATACAAAGGTTAGAGTTCAGCGTTATCCCGCATTAACGGGCAGTAAGATTCCCGCCTCAAGGCTTAGGAGAAGCAAAGAGGTGAGTTTTGAAGCGGTAGGTCAACTGCCCGTAAAAGCCCGATTGGTTCAACTAATAATCAGTGTGGGTGAAGCCTTCCCGCTGATTATAGTTTCACTTTATATAGATGTAGGAGGATTTTTGTATGTCCGATTCAAAATTTCTGCGCGGAACGCTTATTGTGACGTTAGGAACATTTTTAGTAAAGTTCTTAGGTATGATTTACGTCTTTCCGTTTCATGCATTAGTAGGCACAGAAGGCGGAACGCTCTATACATATGGATATATTCCATATACGATCTTTTTAAGTATCGCAACGGCAGGGGTGCCGCTTGCTGTTTCAAAATTTGTTTCCAAATATAATGCACTTGGAGATTATAAAACGAGCCGGAGAATGTTCCGCTCGGGAATGGTTATGATGATTGTAACGGGAGTTCTTTCTTTCTTAACACTTTACATGACCGCACCATTATTTGCAGAGGCAATGCTTGGTAAACAAAGTATGCACAATAGTGTCGAAGAAGTTGCGACGATTATTCGTCTTGTAAGTTTTGCGCTTATTGTTGTACCAGCAGCAAGTTTAATTCGTGGTTATTTCCAAGGTCATCAATCAATGGGACCGACGACTGTTTCACAAATTATTGAACAAATCATTCGTATTATCTTTTTACTGGCGGGTAGTTTTATCGTTATTAAAGTAATAGGTGGAACAGTTGCAACAGCAGTTGGAGTAGCGACATTCGCTGCGTTCGTTTCGGCTGTTGGGGCACTGGGGGTATTAGTTTGGTACTGGTTCAAACGCAAAAAGCATTTAGATCAATATTTAATTGAACAAACTGTACCAGAATCAACAGTAAGTACCGTTCAATTATTTAAAGAATTATTTGCATATGCGATTCCTTACGTTGTAATAGGGTTAACAATTCCTTTATACCAACAAATTGATACATTGACATTTAACTCAATTATGCAGGCAATTGGGCAAGGGGATATTGCAGAACGAGCACTTGGTATTTTCACGATGTGGACTCATAAATTAATTATGATTCCGGTATCACTTGCAACAGCGTTTAGCTTAACGCTTGTACCAGCGATTACAAAATCATTTACAGAAAAACAATACCGTTATTTAAAATTACAAATTACACAAACATTCCAAGCTAATATGTTTTTAACATTGCCAGCGGTTATTGGTATTTCGTCTCTTGCGTACCCAATTTACACGGGGTTTTATGAAGCAGATCCATTAGGTGGACAAGTGCTTATGTGGTATGCGCCAGTTGCGTTATTGTTTGCTTTATTTACAGTAACAGCAGCGATTCTGCAAGGGATTAACCAGCAGAAGCATGCAATTATTGCGCTTGCTATGGGTGTTATTTTGAAGTTCTTATGTAACGTAATCTTTATTCGTTACTTCGGTACAGTTGGAGCGGTTATGGCAACAGCGGTCGGATTCTTAGCTTCCGTTTGGTATACGAATAAACAAATTCGAAAATATGCACACTATTCATTCGGTGTCGTATATAAGAGAACATTCCAAATTGCAGTATTAACAGCTGTGATGGTTGTTGTAGTGAAACTATCACAATGGATCTTATCCTTTGTTATTTCACCAGATGGACGTATTGGTGCTCTTATTACTGTTGCAGTTTGTGCAGGTATTGGCGGTCTTGTTTACGGATTGTTAGCGATTCGCACAGGAGTACTAGAAAGAGTATTTGGTGGAGAAGCTTTAGAGAAGATTCAGCGTAAACTTGGTGGTAGATTAAAAATAAAGTTGAAATCAAAAGGGGCGTAAATACGTCCCCTTTTCTATGATAAATAAAGAAGGTGAATCGATTGAGATTAGATAAATTATTGGCAAACATGGGATACGGAAGTAGAAAAGAAGTAAAGAAATTATTGAAAGATGGCGTTGTGAAAATTGATGGAACGCCAGTGAAAGATGCGAAATTTCATGTGAATGTAGAAGAGCAAGAAGTTATGATTCATGGAGAGATTGTTGAATATAAAGAATTCGTATATTTAATGATGCATAAGCCACAAGGTGTTATCTCAGCGACAGAAGATGATAACCATGAGACAGTAATAGATTTATTAGAATTAGAAGATGCGATTTTTGATCCATTTCCTGTTGGAAGACTTGATATTGATACAGAAGGTTTCTTATTAATAACAAATGACGGAAAGCTAACACATCAATTATTATCTCCGAAAAAGCATGTGCCCAAAAAATATTATGCACACATTTCTGGAGTCGTAACAGAAGAAGATGTAAAAGAGTTTGCGAAAGGTGTTATTTTAGATGATGGCTATGAAACGAAGCCAGGCGAACTTACGATTTTGAAAAGCGATGATGTTTCTGAAATTGAGCTTGTTATTACAGAAGGAAAATTCCATCAAGTGAAGCGTATGTTTGAAGCGGTAGGGAAAAAAGTAGTTTACTTAAAGCGAACAGAGATGGGACCTTTAGTATTAGATGAAGAGCTAGAGCTTGGACAATATCGTGAATTAACAGATGAAGAAGTAGAAATGTTAAAGACGTATCAAGTACAAACAGAAAATTAAGAGTGACACCGATTCCAAAATGCAGAAAAGACCCCTTTCTAACTATATAGAAAGGGGTATGTATTTATTTTACATACAATTGTTTTCGTTATGAGGTCATTCTCACTTTCTTTCCTGTTGTTGTCCACTTACCGCGGCAAGGGCTATACACGAGTTCATTAAACTGCAACACATTCAGATCACGTTGTATTGTTCGCGGTGTGATCCCGAACTCATCTACAAGGTCTTTCGTCGTTACCGTACCATTTTCATTGATGTACATATAAATTGATTTAATGCGTGTTAGCATACGAGTAGTTGTAGGTTTCAAGAGAAAACCACTCCTCTACTAGTTTTTTTGACCCCATTCAGGAAAGAAGGTCTTTATTACCATTGTACTCTACATGACAAAATTCATGCTTTAACTTAGTTAAATTTTACAAAAGTTTAACAAATATTCATATAGAAAAATATTGGTAGTTGACATTCTATATCTCTTCAATCAACTAACTCATAATTTTCTACGTAAAACGCCAAATTCCTGCAAATTTTTTTAAGAAAATAAAAGAAAAACTAATAAGAAATATCTGAAAAATTATAATTGTTCGTCATTAGGTACTCTCGTATGGCAGAAGAGATTTCAGTTTGCTATGATGAAAGAGAGAATATAGAAGAAGGATGGATGCGTGATGTCAGCGATTAATTGGACAGAAGAAGTTGCAAAACGAAAAGATGATTTAATTCATGATACACAACAATTTTTACAAATTAAAAGTGTATGGGAAGAAGAAACTGCGAAAGAGGGCGCACCATTTGGTGAAGGCGTAGAAAAAGCGTTATCTTTCATGTTACATAAAGGAGAAGCAGAAGGTTTTGCTTCCAAAAATTTAGAAGGATATGCAGGACATCTTGAGATGGGACAAGGAGAAGAATTGGTAGGTATTCTTTGCCACGTTGATGTTGTGCCGGAAGGAGATGGCTGGACAACTCCTGCATATAGTGCTGATATTCGCGATGGGAAGATTTTTGCACGCGGTGCAATTGATGATAAAGGGCCAACAATGGCGGCTTATTATGCAATGAAAATTGTAAAAGAATTAGGATTGCCACTTTCAAAACGTGTTCGAATGATTTTAGGAACAGATGAAGAGAGTAATTGGAAGTGTGTAGACCATTATTTTAAAAATGAAGAAATGCCAACAATCGGTTTTGCGCCAGATGCAGATTTTCCAATTATTAACGCAGAAAAAGGAATTTCTGATATACAAGTTGTGCAAATTGGTAGCGAAGCGAAAGGTGGGGCATATGAGCTCGTTTCATTTGATTCGGGGCGCCGTTTAAATATGGTTCCTGATTTTGCAGAAGCAGTTATTACGGGTGAACATGTAAATGAGCTTGCTAAAGCGTATGAAGAGTATTTACAAACGACGAAGAAAACAGGGAAACAGATAGTTGAAGGAAATACAGTGACGTTACAAGTTGAGGGGGTTTCAGCACACGGATCTACTCCGGAAAAGGGCGATAATGCTGGTTTGTTATTAGCAAACTTTTTAAATACAGTAGCACTTGATGAGAAATCTGCTTCGTTTACATCATTTGTAACGGAGACATTTACAGGTGATACGCTTGGAGAGAAAGCTGGTATCGCTTATCAAGATGATATTAGTGGCCCATTAACAGTGAACGTTGGCCGCCTTTCTTATACGAAAGAAAACGGTGGTAATTTAGGATTAAATGTACGCTACCCAGTTACGACAAACTTTGAAGAAACGATTGAGAAATTAAAAGACTATGTGAGCAATCACGGATTCGAAGTAGCAGATTACTCTAATTCCCGTTCTCATCATGTTGATAAAGATCATATGTTAATTCGCACTTTACAACGTGTATATGAAGAACAAACAGGAGAAAAGGCAGAACTATTAGCAATTGGCGGCGGTACATACGCTCGTTCATTAAAAGCTGGTGTTGCGTTTGGACCTTTATTCCCTGGAAAAGAAGAACTTGCTCATCAAAAAGATGAGTACATTGAAATTGAAGATTTATTAAAAGCAACAGCAATTTATGCACAAGCGATTTATGAATTAGCGAAATAAAAAGTTTTTAAATGATGACCGTTCTCTATTTAGAGGGCGGATTCTTTTTAATTGAATGAGATATGGAAGAAAAGCAACAATAACAAAAAGGAGACGATGTACATGGTACCGCATTATTTTGTCGCAGTAACTTTGCCGCGTCATATAAAAGAAGTGCTTACTAATTATAAAGAAGAAATGAAGGATGAATTGCCATTTCGTTCATGGGTTCATGAAGAAGATTATCATATTACACTTACTTTTTTAGGTAACGCATCGCAGGAACAACTGCAAGGAATAAAGAATGGATTAAAAACACTTACAGAGAAAAAAGAATTAGAGCTTACATTACAAGGTTTGTTTACATTTGGAAGGACAGATCAGCCGCGTATATTTTGGGCAGGGATAAGTGAAAATCCAGATTTGTTTGCCTTGCAAAAACAAGTACATACAATTTGTGAAGAGAATGGTTTTTCTCTAGAAACACGTCCTTATCACCCTCATATTACGGTAGCGCGTAAATGGATAGGAGAGAAAGAGTTTGATTTGGAAAATATAAAAGAATTATCTATCGTATCGTTTCCAGCTGATACGATTACGTTATATGAATCGCATGTTAAGGAAACGCCAAAGTATAAATCGGTAGTGGAAATAAAATTAAAGAAATAGAATGTATGAAAACGTTTTTTATGCAGGTGAATATACTATAGAGAATAATGACTTACTGTATAGAGTCTTGCAGATAAGGAGCATCTTATCATTTGCAGCTCGTTTCATTTTAATTTCAAGAATGATGGTGATTTTTTATGTTGAAAGTAAAACGTCCATTTGAAGCCTACTTAGATGAAATGAATAAGATTACAATTTTGCTCCCACATACTTATGGAACAAGTCGGACATTTCGTTTGCAAGAAGGAAATCAACTACGTGATATTCCTATTGCTCACACAATTACACTTCCAAATGCAACGAAGTATGAATGTTTTATAGAAGAGCCGCTAGATGTGGGGAAGTATTATACAGTACGAGATGAACGGAATGAAGAAACGGATTTGCAAATTGGAGCTGTCATTCGAACGGCAAATTTTGATGAGAAATATTATTATGCAGGTGCAGATTTAGGGGCTTTTTATAAAAAGGAAGAAACGATATTTAAAGTATGGGCTCCGACTGCACGACTGGCGAAAGTGCGTGTTTATAAAAGTGATAAAGAGTATACGGATTATGAGATGTATAGGGAAGAGAATGGAGTTTGGTCTCATATTTTAAACGGTGATCTTGATGGAGCGCAATATACGTTTCTCGTTTGCATTAATTTAATATGGAACGAAGCGGTAGATCCGTATGCGAAATCTGTATCAATAAATGGGAAATATGGAATTGTTATAAATCCAGAGAAGACGTATGTAAAACAGCAAAACACATTACCTACATTAGAGGCTGTTACAGATGCGATATTGTATGAGGTGCATATTCGTGATGCTACAATACATCCAAATAGCGGAGTGAAACAAAAAGGGATGTATATGGGGCTTACAGAAGAGGGGACAAAGCAAGGGCATGGAACATTAACAGCTCTATCGCATATAAAAGATTTGGGAGTTACACATGTTGAATTATTACCTCTTCATCACTTTGCTGGTGTAGATGAAAGAAACCCATTCGCTACGTATAACTGGGGATATAACCCACTGTATTACAATGTACCGACGGGAGTATATGCAACAGTCCCTTCTAATCCGTACAATCGAATTTTAGAGTGTAAACAACTGATTGAAAAATTTCATGAACACGGCATCCGCGTTATTGTAGATGTTGTGTATAATCACGTATACGAAAGAGAGACATCGTCGTTTGAAAAACTCGTGCCTGGGTATTATTTTCGTCATGGTGAAGATGGTATGCCGTCTAATGGGACGGGAGTTGGAAATGATATAGCATCGGAACGGAAAATGATGCGGAAGTTTATTACGGAGTCTATTTTGTATTGGCTTACTGAATATAATGTTGATGGATTCCGTTTTGATTTAATGGGAATTTTGGATGTAGAGACGATGAATGATATAGAAAAAGAAGTAAGAAAAGTAAAGCGTGATGCGCTCCTATTAGGAGAAGGGTGGGATTTACAAACGCCGATTCCTAGAGAGGAAAAAGCGATGCTACTTAATGCTGGGAAAATGCCACATATTGCACAGTTCAATGATCAATTTCGTGATGGGATAAAAGGAAGTACTTTTGATATAACAAAGCAAGGTTTCGCCTTTGGTGGTCATGTAGATCAAAAGCATTTGCAGTATGTGCTAGCAGGAAGTCTTTCAAGTATGAAAGACAAAGGGTTGTTTTTAGAGCCATCTCAAAGTGTAAATTATGTAGAATGTCATGACAACATGACGATGTGGGATAAACTTGTGTGTAGTAATCAAGAGGTAGAAGATGTTTTGAAAAAACGACATCGTTTAGCGACAGCGATGGTGATTTTTTCGCAAGGGATTCCATTTTTGCATGCGGGGCAAGAGTTTTATCGTTCGAAGAAAGGAAATGAAAATAGCTATAATGCACCGGATGAAATTAATCAAATAGATTGGAATCAAAAAGAGAAAGAGATGGAGACGGTCGATTATATAAAAGGATTAATTGCAATTCGGAAGGGACATGGAGCATTTCGATTACGAAATGCTGATCTTATTAAAGAGCATATGACTTTTTTACAAACCCCTCAAAATGTTATTGCATACCATTTGCAACATGTAGAATCATTTGGACCTTGGAAGGAGCTTGTTGTTTTATTCCATAATGGTCTGCAAACAGAGACAGTTTTGCTTCCGAAAGAGGATATGTGGCACATATTAGTGGATGAGAAACGAGCAGAAGTACAGCCAATTTCTTCATTTCAAGGAAAGGAACTTCAAATAGAGCCAGTTAGCATGTATATATTGGCGATAATGTGACAAATCGCTACTTGACGATGAGAATGTAATAAATGTAGAATTGACAAAGGTGACGATTTTGATAAGTTGTCATTACAACATTGGTTTTGTAAAATAAAGTAAAAGAGTGGGCGGTTTGTCTACAACTTGGTTTATGCCAAGTTTTCTTTCATTCAACTACAGTAAAAAATATATGAATCCACAACATGTTCAAAAGATGTTGCGGTTTTTCTTTTCATAACTATAAAAGATAAGGATTTGTTAACGGGTAATGAATATGGAATGGTTGGAACAATTATTAGGAAAAGAGTGGAGTCTTATACCGGCTGGTGGGGCAACGGGCGATGCATATATTGCGCAAAATGGACAACAAAAGTTATTTTTAAAGCGGAATACATCGCCCTTTTTAGCGGTATTGTCAGCAGAAGGAATTGTTCCAAAATTACTTTGGACAAGAAGGGTAACGAACGGTGATGTGATTTCGGCTCAAAAGTGGCTTCCGGGGCAGAAGTTAGAGCCAGAGGATATGAAACTAGAACGTGTTGCGAAACTTTTAAAGAAAATACATTCTTCTAAAGCGCTTGTGCAAATGATTCAAAGACTTGGAAAACAGCCACTTCATGCACAAGAGCTATTACAACAATTACAGTTTGTTTTAAGAGGAGATATAAGAGTAGATGAAACAATTCAAACAGGTATTCAATATTTAAATGAAACAGTAAAGGATATTGAATACGACGAGTTCGTCGTATGCCACTGTGATGTGAATCATAACAATTGGCTATTATCGAATGAAGATGAGTTGTTTTTAATTGATTGGGATGGAGCAGTTATCGCCGATCCAGCTCTCGATCTGGGTATGTTATTGTATTGGTATATCCCGCGCCATCAATGGGATGAATGGCTTGCGTATTATGAGATTGAAGTGGATGAATCGTTGCTTAGACGTATGAAGTGGTACGTAGTGGCACAAACAATCCTATCAATTCAATGGCATACAACAAAAAAACAGCAAGCAGAAGCTGAATATTGGCATCAATATTTACAGCAACTACTTGCTTCAGAGTAAATATTAAGAAAAATTGTCCATTCCAGCAATCCACTCAGTGAGTTGTTCTTGATTATTGGAAATGTGGTTGTCCAAATCAGAAGAATATTTACCCGATTGACTATAATAATATACATCGTTTAGCATTGCTTTAATGTCGCTATTTATACTATCGTTTGCGAGTAGCGATTGAATAAGACGTTCTAATTGTTCGCACTCAGAAACTGTTCCACAGCAGTCACTTTGGTGATTGACTAAAATATCTTTTAGAACTTCTAATTGATGCTGTTGATTAATTGGCATGACCGGATCATCCTTTCGATTGTTGTTCTCCTTGAACATATAAGAGAAAATGCTGTTTCGTCATGGAGTAGTTAATCGTAGGCTAACGAAACGTAGAAGTTTCGTTTAATGCTCTATGTAGTTTTTATCAAAATGGTACATCTTATACTTGAAAGAAACGGACCGAGTGCTCGTACGTACTTGGTTTTTTGTTTGATAGATTGATGAAAAAGAAAGAAGGAATCATTCCTTTAAAAAAGTTTGGTAAAGAGAGGGAGACATCTATGCGTTTAAGACATAAACCGTATGCAATGGATCGAATTAACGAATATTCACATTTTGTAATTGGAAACCCAGAAGAACGCTCTGGTAACTGGAAAGAAGTATTTGGAAATGAACAACCTATTCATATTGAAGTAGGTACAGGCCGCGGCCGATTTGTTTATGAAATGGCGAAAGCAAACCCACATATTAACTATATCGGAATTGAAAAGTTCACAAGTGTTGTTGTAGACGCGCTTGATAAGTTAATCGAAGAAGAATTGCCTAATTTAAAGTTAATTAATAAAGATGCGGAAGATTTAACTGTTTTCTTTGCGAAAGGTGAAATTGATCGAGTATATTTAAACTTCTCAGATCCATGGCCGAAGAAGCGTCATATAAAACGTCGTTTAACATATAAAACGTTTTTACGTAATTATGAAGAAGTACTAGTAAAAGGCGGAGAAATTCACTTTAAAACAGATAACCAAGGTTTGTTTGAATACTCTCTTATGAGCATGGCTGAATATGGTATGTTATTAACATTCCTTAGCCTTGATCTTCATAATAGTGATTTTGAAGGTAATATTATGACGGAATACGAAGAGAAATTCTCTAGTAAAGGTCATCGTATTTACCGAGTAGAAGCGAAATATCGTACGGAGCCTGTGCAGTAATGCACAGGTTTTTTTATATGGAAAAACAATCTGAATTTTATGTTAAAATTAAGATAGAAAAGGGGGATGCGAGATGGAACAGTTACAAATTGGAGAAATAAAAGTGACATGGCTACGAGGTGGAAACACCCATTTAGATGGGGGCGCAATGTTTGGGGTTGTACCGAAAGTTCTTTGGTCACGTAAATATAAACATAATGATACAAATCATATTTATTTACGAACAGATCCGTTGCTTGTGCAAACGAAAGAAGGAAACATGCTCATTGATTCTGGAATTGGGAACGGAAAAATGAATGAAAAAATGAAACGAAATCAAGGTGTAACAGAAGAATCATCTGTTCATGAATCATTAGGGGAACTTGGATTAAACCCTGAAGATATTCATTATGTTTTAATGACGCATCTTCATTTTGATCATGCATCTGGCTTAACAAAATGGGAGCGTGATCGTCTTGTTCCAGTATTTCCAAATGCAAAGATCTACGTAAGTGAGACGGAATGGAATGAAATGAAAAATCCTAATATTCGCTCACGTAATACATATTGGAAGGAAAACTGGGAACCAATTATAGACCAAATTATTACCTTTAAAGAAGAAATAAAAATTACAGACGAAATCAAGATGGTACATACAGGTGGGCATAGTGATGGTCATGCGGTTATTGTTCTTGAAAGTAAGGGAGAAATGATGCTCCATTTAGCAGACCTCCTGCCGACGCATGCTCACCAGAATGTATTATGGGTTATGGCATACGATGATTATCCGATGACATCAATTGAAAATAAGAAAAAGTGGATGGAATACGGTGTTGAAAAGAAGGCGTGGTTTACATTTTACCATGATGCATATTACCGCGCAGTGAAGTGGGATGAGGAAGGGAATATGATAGAGAAAGTAAAGAGAACGACAAGTATAGAAGCGTAAATATAATAAAAAAGCTAGTGAAAACTAGCTTTTTTATGCTGCTGTGACTTCTAAAACAGTACCTGTTTTTGCATCAACTAAAAATTCAAATCGTTCTTGTATATCATTTAAAATTGTTGTAAGACCGCCGCGGTATACTTCGTACGCGACATCATATTTTTCAAACGTCTCTGGAACCATATGTACCCAAGAGCCAGTAATTTCGCCTTTATGACTTAGTGCTTGTTTGACCATTTTCAATGCTTTATCTGAAGAAATATGGGATTGTTCTTGAACTTTATTTGCAACGAGATAACCAGCTGCAAAACCAACGCCAAGACCTGCTATTAAACCTTTCCAACTCATATATTCACCTCAATTCTATAAAATAGTGTACCGGTAATAATTATAATGCAATTTTAACCAAAAAAGAAGAAACTAGAAACATTTCGAAAATTTCGTTACAATAAAAGAGGTATTCTACTAAGGTTTGAAAGAAGGGGACTTCGTGAATAAAGAGACATTAGAATTATTTCGTACGTTAACAGAATTACAAGGTACATCCGGCTTTGAACATGATGTGCGCCGTTTTATGAAACAAGAGTTAAGCAAGTATGCAGATGAAATTGTTCAAGACGGTCTAGGTAGCGTGTTTGGTCTGAAAAAAGGGGACGAAACTGGCCCTCGCGTACTTGTAGCAGGTCATATGGATGAAGTAGGTTTCATGGTTACGCAAATTACGAAAAACGGGATGATTCGTTTTCAAACGTTAGGCGGCTGGTGGAGCCAAGTACTATTAGCGCAACGTGTACAAGTTATGACGAAGAACGGCCCTATTGTTGGGGTTGTTGGCTCAATTCCTCCTCACTTATTGAGTGATGCGCAACGTGCGAAACCGATGGATATAAAAAATATGTTAATTGATATAGGTGCAGATAGTTATGAACAAGCGCTTGAGATTGGTGTGAAACCTGGACAACAGATCGTTCCGATTTGCCCGTTTACACCGATGGCAAACGAAAAGAAAATTATGGCAAAAGCTTGGGACAACCGTTACGGATGTGGACTTGCTATTGAATTACTAAAAGAATTAAAAGATGAAACATTACCAAACACGTTATACTCTGGTGCAACTGTTCAAGAAGAAGTTGGTCTTCGCGGAGCACAAACAGCAGCAAATATGATTCAACCAGATATCTTCTATGCGCTTGATGCAAGTCCAGCAAATGACGCATCTGGTGATACGACGCAGTTCGGACAGCTAGGAAAAGGAGCTCTTCTTCGTATTTATGACCGTACGATGGTAACACATAGAGGAATGCGTGAATTTATTTTAGATACAGCAGAAACGAATAACATTCCGTACCAATACTTTATTTCACAAGGTGGTACAGATGCAGGACGTGTACATACAAGTAACTCTGGTATCCCATCAGCAGTAATTGGTGTTTGCGCTCGTTACATTCATACACATGCTTCTATTTTACATGTTGATGATTATGCAGCTGCAAAAGAATTAATTACGAAGCTTGTGAGAGCAACAGATAAAACGACATTAGAAACAATCAAAAATAACGCGTAAAAGGAAGGGGGAAAACCTCTTTCTTTTTTTAGATTTGAGAGAGGACCAAGCCATGGATAGAAGCGGTCAGTGCTTATTTTCATCTCGTACTATGTAACCCCCGAAAGATGGAGTGAGAAGAAGATTTGTTTTATGGCAGGAAATAGTGTGATATGGAAGTGAAGAGTTAAAATAAAAAAGAACGAGAGTATGAATTACCTTTTGTTTTTTTATAGTGCGAATTTGTATAGAGGTGAACGAAATGAAAGTAGCAGTAGGATCGAAAAATAAAACAAAGGTAGGGGCTGTACAAGAAGTATGGAAAGAAGTAACGATTACATCCGTTTCTGTTCCTTCAGGAGTAGCGGCGCAACCATTTTCTGATGAAGAAACGATGCAAGGGGCAATCAATAGGGCGGAGCAGGCGTTGCAAGAAGAAAAGGCTCACATAGGTATCGGACTAGAAGGCGGTGTGATGAAAACAGCACACGGGTTGTTTATGTGTAACTGGGGTGCTTTAGCGACAAGTGAGGGTAAAATATTTGTTGCAGGCGGTGCACGTATTAAATTGCCAGATGATTTTTTAACGCCTCTTGAAGAAGGAAAAGAGCTAAGTGAAGTAATGGAAGGCTTTGTGAAACGAAAAGATATTCGCAGCCATGAAGGGGCAATCGGCATTTTTACAGATGATTACGTTGATCGTACAGCGTTATTTGTACATGTTGTAAAGTTATTAGTTGGTCAATATAAGTATGATGAAAAGCAAGCATAAACCTTGCATGGTGCGTGATGTATGGTAGTATAAAGGAAAGATTATAGTGTGAAAAAAGTGCACTCGTCAGAGGAGGAAATATAGATGAAATCATTAGAAAGCATGGAACAATTCCAAGAATTAAAAAATGAAGAGAACGTAGTCTTTATGTTCTCAGCAGAATGGTGCCCAGATTGCCGTTTCGTTGATCCATTTATGCCAGAAGTAGAAGAGAAGTATAGTGATTTCTCATTTTACTATGTAGATCGTGATGAGTTTATTGATTTATGCGTGAAATTAGACGTATTTGGCATTCCGAGCTTTGTAGCGTACAATAAAGGTGAAGAAACTGGTCGCTATGTAAACAAAGATCGTAAAACACAAGAACAAATCGAAGAGTTTATTGAAGGTTTAAAATAAGGCGATTAGCCAATTGAATTGTAAAACAACCTCTACCTTCGCGGGGGAGGTTATTTTTTTGGAAGGGAGGAAAAAGAGATGAAAATGACGAGTAAAAAGATGAAAGACGAGTTAATGAAGAAATTATCTCGCCCGGAATGGGACTTTCATTATGATAGTGAAAAAGATATTCTTCGTATTGAACAAAAAGATTCGAAAAAAGGCATTAACGTATCGCTTCCAGGAGTTGTGGCAAAATGGGAAGTGAACAAAGAAAAAGCGATTGAAGAGGTCGCTTATTACGTACAAGAAGCGTTAATTGCAATGCACAAAGAAGAAAATAGCGCGGCGAAAATTTTACCTGTTATTCGCTCTACTTCTTTCCCAAAACAAGCAGAAGAAGGAAATCCGTTTATTATGACGGATCATACGGCGGAAACACGTATTTACTATGCACTAGATTCTAATAAAACGTACCGACTAATTGATGAGCGTCTATTACAAAAATTAGAGCTTACAGAGCAACAAGTACGTGAAATGGCATTATTTAATGCCCGCTCATTAGGTTATGAATTTAAACAGGATATAGTAGCTGGTAATACATTTTATTTTTTAAACACAAACGATGGATATGATGCAAGTCGTATTTTAAACGAATCGTTACTACAATCGATGCGTGAAAAGATTTCTGGTGATATGGTTGTTGCTGTTCCTCACCAAGATGTATTAATTATTGCTGATATCGTCAACGAAATCGGTTATGATATTATTGCACAAATGACAATGAAATTTTTTGCCGAAGGGCATGTTCCGATTACATCACTTTCATTCGTATATGAAGATGGAGATTTTGAACCAATCTTTATTTTAGCGAAGAATCGGAAGAAGACAGATGGAAAAGAGAAAGGATGAACGAAGTGAACGTTTTTTACAACCTTGAAGGAATTGGTGACACATTAATTGTTGCCTTACAAGATATTACTTTAGAAAACCGTGAATTTGACCGCAAAGGAGATGTTGCTCGCGTTTATGATCGTGAAAGCAACGTAACAGGAGGATTCAACATCTTTAATGCGTCTTCTTATGTGGAAGTTACAGAAAAAGGAAACGTTACATTAACGAAAGAGTTTGTTGAAAAAATTAACGAAATTTTAGCGAAGAACGGCTTTGAAGAAAAAGTAGAAGCAGATCTAACACCGAAATTTGTTGTAGGTTATGTAGCAGAAAAAGAAAAGCATCCAAATGCTGATAAATTAAACATTTGTAAAGTAGAAATCGGTACAGAAACATTACAAATCGTATGTGGTGCACCAAACGTTGATGCAGGACAAAAAGTTGTCGTTGCAAAAATCGGTGCTGTAATGCCAAGCGGTATGTTAATTAAACCGGCTGAGCTTCGCGGTGTTCCTTCTTCTGGAATGATTTGCTCTGCACGTGAATTAGATCTTCCAGATGCTCCACAAGAAAAAGGTATTCTTGTATTAGAAGACAGCTTTGAAGTTGGACAAGAATTTAAATTTTAATTGATATTAGGAAAAATAGTCTCATATATGTGAGGCTATTTTTTTTGCGGAATTTTTGGGATTGTAACGCTTTTCCTCGAAATCTATATTGTATTTCAAAAACAATTTAGTTAAAATTTAGAAAAAATAGAAGGGGATAGACGTATGAAACAACAACCGAAAGTAAAAGAACTTCTTAAGCTAATTGAAACTTCAAAACAACAAGATATTGAATTGGAGTCATACGAAATATATTTATTTGACGAAGCAGAGTTAGAAAAAGGACAGATTGGTTACCGTTATGATAAAAATAAAAATTCATTAATAAGTAAAGAAAGCGGAAAGTGGCAAGAAGGATGGATTGTCATCGGATATGAAACAGACATGGGTGATCCTATTTTCGTTAATGCAGATGAAGATACTTATCCAGTTTATACAGCAGAGCGCGGATCAGAAACGTGGCAGCCAATTTATATTTGTCGTATGGATGAGGTTATAGATAAGGTGCGAGAAAATTAAAATGCTTTTAAATCGGTGCAAAGTGATGGGAGAGAAAGATGAAATATATAAAAATAATGAGCGTAATTGCATTCATTGGATTATATGTGGGAGCTTGTTCACAGGAGCAACCTAAAAAAGACACCGCATCTTCGTTACAAGAAAAAAACAGCGAGAAAAAGAAAGAAGCATCGGTAGAAAAATGGCAGGAAGAGCAAGAAAAGAAAGAAGAACCTCAAGTTGTCCAAACAAATGAACAGGAAGAGCCGGAAAAGAAAGAAGTAACAGTTGAAGAGAAGAAAGAGGAAGTCACACCAGCGAAGCAGTCTGAACAACTAGCACAAAACAATGAGAAAAAAGTGGATAGTAACGAAAAGCAAGGAGATTTCCTCGTTGTTATTGATCCAGGACATCAGCAAAAAGCTAACTTGAATTTGGAGCCAATTGGCCCGGGAGCAACAATACAGAAATATAAAGTAACAGATGGTACGACAGGGGTTGTGACGAAAAAGAGGGAGTCAGTTCTTGTGTTAGAAATGGCTTTTCTATTGAAAGAAAAGCTCGAAGCAAAAGGTATGCAAGTATTGATGACGAGAACATCACAGGATGTTGATATAAGTAATAAGGAAAGAGCGACATTCGCGAATGATCATAAGGCGAATTTATTTTTGCGTCTTCATGCAGATGGATCAGAGAATGCTGGACAGAGTGGATTTGCTGTGTTGACGCCAGCAGAAGGAAATCAATATACGAAAGAAATTTATGCAGAAAGTCTTCAAATATCTCAAACAATTGTAAACAAAATGAAAGAGAATCCTAATGTGAAAGTAAATGGTATTAAATTTCGCGATGATCTTTCTGGATTCAATTGGTCAAAGGTCCCTGGTGTCTTATTGGAACTTGGATTTATGTCGAATCCTGAAGAAGACAAGAGATTATCTGACCCACAGTATGTAAATTCGTTGCTTCAAAGTGTAACAGATAGTGTAGATGAATATCGGAAGAAGAAAGCTTAGGTGGCAGTCTCATGTGGAAGACTGCCTTTTTTATGTAATGAATACTAGTAAATTAGAATATTATGGATAAGGTGAATATGCTTAATTTTACCTGCACTTTTTGGCGAATGCTGATACAATAAAGGATGTTACTATTTAGTAGAAAGAGTGGTAAGCATGTTAGATTGGATGAAAAAGCTGTTTAACAAAGAGGAAGAAAAAACAGCGATGAATAAAGAAGTGCAGAAACAAGATGAAAGTCAGCCGAAAATTCCTCGTGTAAACCACTACACTGAAGCAAGAGAAGCACAAATGGCGAGTAGGAATGTAGGCGCGAAATGCCGTTTTCCATTAATACCAGATGATGGATTCGATGAGGAGGATGTGGAAGAAACAACACGTTTTGAAGAGCAACCTATTCAAAGAATCATGAGTATGGAAAGACGCAGGCGTACATATGTAGAAAAACAACAAGAAATAGTTCCTGCATCTATAGAGCCGGAATTCGTACCTGATCCCGAACCTATCGTCAAAAAAACATCTGTACCGGTGCAAGAAAGTAATCGAAGACCGTTCCGCCCAACAGAAATGATTTCTCCTATCTTTGGATATAATCGTCCTTCAGCAAAACAACAGGTTGTTAAGAAGGAAGAACAGGAAAGAGAAGATCTTGAAATATCCGTCGAAGGAAAATCAGTCGTTGATGCTTGGTTAGAGAAAAAAGGATACAAGCTATCGGATTTCTCAGAATCAGTGCAGATTTCTTCTAATAATGAAGAGGAAGAATTCGTACATGGGCAAAAAGAAGAGAAACGAGGAGAAAAATCAGTCGTTGATCAATGGTTAGAGAAAAACGGTTATGAAACTGAGCGCCAAGTTCCTTCATTAGAAGAACAAGAACAAGTTCAAGAAATGAGAGAACCACGTGAAGTTTCAACAGATTACCAGCTTCAAAAACCGGCTGGGCAAAAAGGACAAGAGGAAGGTGCAGCGAAACAAACAATTGCAACTTTACAAGCTCTTGAGCCAGAACAAGATGTAGTGGTGTTATTTAAAGAGGATAACGAAGAAACTCTACAAAAGGAATCA
Organism: Bacillus clarus; assembly: GCF_000746925.1. Taxonomy (GTDB): domain Bacteria; phylum Bacillota; class Bacilli; order Bacillales; family Bacillaceae_G; genus Bacillus_A; species Bacillus_A clarus. The sequence continues at coordinate 1,618,737 of NZ_JMQC01000008.1, read as the reverse complement.
GTAGATTCCAAAATAGAGAACGCGGATACAATATTAACAGAAGAAATCGAATGTAAGACAGAAATAGAAGAACAACCAGTAGAGACAACTATTTTAGAAGAAAATATAACTGAAGTAGTAGCAAAAAAACAGGTTGAAGATGAAACCCCTGAAGAAACAGTAGTAGTGGAAGCAGAGGAAGAAACTCCTGAAGAAGCAGTGACAGTGGAAGCAGAGGAAGAAACTCCTGAAGAAGCAGTGACAGTGGAAGCAGAGGAAGCAACTTTTGAAGAAGCGGTGACAGTGGAAGCAGAGGAAGAAACTCCTGAAGAAACAGTAGTAGTGGAAGCAGAGGAAGAAAGCCCTGAAGAAGCGGTGACAGTGGAAGCAGAGGAAGAAAGCCCTGAAGAAACAGTGACAGTGGAAGTAGAGGAAGAAACTCTTGAAGAAGCGGTGACAGTGGAAGCAGAGGAAGAAAGCCCTGAAGAAACAGTGACAGTGGAAGCAGAGAAAGAAACTCTTGAAGAAGCGGTGACAGTGGAAGCAGAGAAAGAAACTCTTGAAGAAGCGGTGACAGTGGAAGCAGAGAAAGAAACTCTTGAAGAAGCGGTGACAGTGGAAGCAGAGAAAGAAACTTTTGAAGAAGCGGTGACAGTGGAAGCAGAGGAAGAAACTCCTGAAGAAACAGAGGGTACTCCTGAGGAATCTGTGATTTCTCAGCAAGAAACAATTGAACGTAAAGAAGAAAATGAAGTACCAACTTCAGAAGCAGATGAGCAAACGAAGAAAGATGTTCAAAGCTTTGCGAATGTTTTAATTGAAGAAGCAGCCGAAAAGAAAAATGTTGCTGAAGAACAACTTGCTATGCAAAAAGAAGAACCGAAGCGTGAGAAAAAGCGTCATGTACCATTTAATGTTGTTATGTTAAAACAAGATCGAAAGAAACTAATGGAAAGACATACAGCAAGAATGAATGTAACACACTCTCCTGTGGGTGAACGAATTGAAGAAAAAACGATGCAGCAAGTAGTGGTAGAAGCACAAGTGGAAGAGAAGCCGATGCAGCAAGTAGTGGTGGAAGCACAAGTGGAAGAGAAGCCGATGCAGCAAGTAGTGGTGGAAGCACAAGTGGAAGAGAAGCCGATGCAGCAAATAGTGGTGGAAGCACAAGTGGAAGAGAAGCCGATGCAGCAAGTAGTGGTGGAAGCACAAGTGGAAGAGAAGCCGATGCAGCAAGTAGTGGTGGAAGCACAAGTGGAAGAGAAGCCGATGCAGCAAGTAGTGGTAGAAGCACAAGTGGAAGAGAAGCCGATGCAGCAAGTAGTGGTAGAAGCACAAGTGGAAGAGAAGCCGATGCAGCAAGTAGTGGTGGAAGCACAAGTGGAAGAGAAGCCGATGCAGCAAATAGTGGTGGAAGCACAAGTGGAAGAGAAGCCGATGCAGCAAATAGTGGTGGAAGCACAAGTGGAAGAGAAGCCGATGCAACAAGTACAAGCACCAATTTCAAGTACAGAAGTACAAGAGAAAGCATATGTTGTAAATCAACGAGAGCACGATATACGCAATGTGCTACAAACACCGCCAAAATATGAACTTCCTTCGTTAACATTGTTGACGATTCCAGCTCAATCGACACTAGATAACACAGAATGGTTAGAAGAACAGAAAGAATTATTAGATACGACATTTAATAATTTCCATGTTGGAGCTCATGTTATTAATGTTTCACAAGGGCCAGCGGTAACTCGTTTTGAAGTACAGCCAGATCCAGGTGTAAAAGTAAATAAAATTACAAACTTAAGCGACGATATTAAGCTAAGTTTAGCCGCGAAAGATGTTCGAATTGAAGCGCCAATTCCAGGAAAGAGCGCAATTGGAATTGAAGTGCCAAATAAGGAAAGTAAGCCAGTATTCCTTCGTGAAATTTTAAGAAGCCCAGTATTTACAAAGAGTGAATCGCCGCTTACAGTTGCACTTGGACTTGATATTTCTGGGGACCCAATTGTAACGGATATTCGAAAAATGCCACATGGACTTATTGCGGGTGCGACTGGTTCAGGGAAAAGTGTTTGCATTAACGCGATTTTAACGAGTATTTTATATAAAGCGAAACCACATGAAGTGAAATTAATGCTAATCGATCCAAAAATGGTTGAGCTTGCACCGTACAATTCTGTTCCACATCTTGTAGCACCTGTTATTACAGACGTAAAAGCAGCTACAGCCGCATTAAAATGGGCAGTCGATGAGATGGAACATCGTTATGAATTGTTTGCGCACGCTGGAGCTCGCGATTTAACTCGTTATAATACAATCGTAAGCGAGAGAGAAATTCCAGGTGAGACATTACCGTATATCGTTATTGTCATTGACGAGTTAGCTGATTTAATGATGGTTGCTCCTGGTGATGTCGAGGAAGCAATTTGCCGTATCGCACAAAAAGCTCGTGCTTGTGGTATTCATTTATTAGTTGCGACGCAGCGTCCATCTGTAGATGTTATTACAGGTTTAATTAAATCAAATATTCCAACGCGTATCGCGTTTACGGTATCATCTCAAGTTGATTCGCGTACGATTATTGATATTGGGGGCGCGGAGAAATTACTTGGTCGTGGTGATATGCTATTTTTAGGAAATGGTACGTCTAAACCAGTTCGTGTACAAGGCGTATACGTATCCGATGATGAGATAGAAAAAACAGTTGATCATGTGAAAAAGCAAATGAAACCAAATTATTTATTTAAGCAAGAGGATTTATTGGCGAAAACAGAACAGAGTGAATCTGAAGATGAACTATTTTTTGATGCATGTCAATTTGTTGTAGAGCAAGGGGGAGCGTCTACATCTTCTGTACAGAGAAAATTCCGCATTGGTTATAATCGTGCGGCACGTCTAATTGAAGAGATGGAATCGCAAGGGATTATTTCTGAGGCAAGAGGAACAAAACCGAGAGATGTCCTTATTTCTGAGGATGAATTTGCTGCTATGCAGGAAACGAATGTATAGTACGCGGTTTTGCTGTATACTAAGAGAAAATGTTGGATAGTAAAGTAGGGAGTAAAGCGACATGAAAGAAATTGAATTAAAGTTAAAAGGTGAAATAAATCGACTAACAAATAAAACATTTAAATTTGATGAGCGTGTTGGAGAAGGATGGTTCTCTGCCGTTTACTTTTTAAAAACTAGAGAAATTATTGAAGAATTTCGCCCGAAAAGTGTTGTAACAATGCAGTTTTTCCAAAAAGAACATGCTGTACTTTGTGGAACAGATGAGGTAATCGCATTGTTACAAACATTCGCTAAAAATCCTGAGGAGCTTGAAATTCATTCTTTAAAGGATGGCGACAAAATTAGTCCATTTGAAACAGTTTTAACAATTCATGGTCCTTATGAATATTTTGGGTTTTTAGAAGGTGTAATCGATGGGATTTTAGCTCGTCGTACATCAGTTGCGACAAATGTATATAACGTTGTCCAAGCTGCACGCAGCGTTGAGAAGGAAAAACCAGTTATTTTCATGGGAGACCGTGACGATCACTATACACAACAAGCTGGTGACGGATATGCGGCATACATCGGAGGTATGAGCGCACAAGCGACGCATGCAATGAATGAATGGTGGGGCAAGAGTGGTATGGGGACAATGCCTCACGCATTAATTCAAATGTTTAATGGTGATGTTGTTGAAGCTGCAAAAGCATACCATAAAAAATTCCCAGAAGACGAATTGGTCGTATTAATTGATTATAATAATGACGTTATTACAGATGCGCTCCGTGTTGCACGTGAATTTGGATCGACATTAAAAGGTGTACGTGTTGATACATCACGTACAATGATTGACCAATATTTCATTCGTCATCCAGAAGTGCTTGGAACATTTGATCCACGTGGTGTAAATCCATCACTTGTATTTACACTTCGTAAGGCGCTTGATGAGGAAGGGTTCCAACACGTAAATATCGTTGTAACCGGTGGCTTTGATGAAAAGCGTATTCGTGAATTTGAAGCACAAAAAGTTCCTGTAGATATATATGGAGTAGGAAGTAGTTTATTAAAAATGAACATTGGCTTTACTGGTGACAATGTGGAATTAAATGGAAAGCCAGAAGCGAAGGCTGGCCGTAAATATCGTCCAAACCTACGTCTAGAGCGTGTTCAATTAGAAAAAAGAGAAGAGATGTAAAAGACAGAAAAACTGATAGGTGATTGACCCTATCAGTTTTTCTGTTATCATAGTATAACAGCTTGTTTTTTGCTATAATAAGTTTGTTATGGACATAAAAGAAGTACGTAAGTACGTGTTTATCCTGATAAGTGAAGATAAAAGAGAACTTCGCTTCATCAGAAATGTATGATGATTACCAAAATAAGAAAAGATTCATATACTGTCTTATAGATAGGACGTTGTATTAGTTCGAAATGTTGGAGGTTCTTTAAGATGACAGTTTACCATTTTGTAGGAATTAAAGGAACAGGAATGAGTTCATTAGCACAAATTCTTCATGACATGAAGCATACTGTTCAAGGGTCTGATTATGAAAAGCGTTTCTTTACACAAACAGCATTGGAAAAGCGTGGTATTTCCATCCTTCCTTTTGATAAAAATAATGTGAAAGAAGGACAAGTGATTATCGCAGGAAATGCATTTCCTGATACGCATGAAGAAATCGTAGCAGCAAAAGAATTAAATATTCCAGTACATCGTTACCATCACTTTTTAGGTGAACTTATGAATCAGTACACAAGTGTTGCTGTAACTGGTGCACACGGAAAAACATCAACAACAGGTTTGTTAGCCCATGTAATGCAAGGCGCACACCCAACGTCTTATCTTATTGGAGATGGAACAGGGCATGGGGTAGAAAATAGTAAGTATTTTGTGTTTGAGGCTTGTGAGTATCGTCGTCATTTCTTGTCTTACTATCCAGACTATGCAATCATGACAAATATCGATTTCGATCATCCAGATTATTTCGCAGACGTCAATGATGTGTTCAGTGCATTCCAAGAGATGGCATTGCAAGTGAAAAAAGGTATTATTGCATGTGGTGATGATGAAGAGCTTCAAAAAATTCAAGCGAAAGTACCTGTTATTTTCTATGGATTTGGAGAAGATAATGATTTCCAAGCACGTAACATTCAAAAGAGAACTGATGGTACTGTATTCGATGTATTCGTTCGTAATACGTATTATGAAACGTTCAAAATCACAGGATACGGCAACCATAGCGTATTAAATGCATTAGCAGTTATCGCGCTTTGTCATTACGAAAACGTTGATGTAGAAGCAGTTAAACATCAACTAACAACTTTTGAAGGCGTAAAACGTCGCTTTAATGAAAAACCGATGGGAGAACAAGTTATCATTGATGACTATGCACACCATCCGACAGAAATTAATGCAACGATTGAAGCTGCTCGTCAAAAACACCCAGAACGTGAAGTTGTCGCTGTATTCCAGCCGCACACATTCTCACGTACAGAAAAGTTCTTAGATGAGTTTGCAGAAAGCTTAAGCAAAGCTGACCAAGTATACTTATGTGATATTTTCGGATCAGCACGTGAAAACAAAGGTGAATTAACAATTCAAGATCTACAAAAGCGTATCGATGGCGCAGAACTAATTACAGATACAACAACGGATGTATTAAAGAAACATAAAAACGGCGTTCTTATTTTCATGGGCGCAGGTGACATCCAAAAATTCGAAGCAGCTTATGTAAAAGAAGTTCAAGTTGCAGAGAAGTAATAGAAAAGACGCATAGCTATGGCTGTGCGTCTTTTTTGTGCTGTTGTGGGTGTGCATCGTTGTTGAATCTAGTTGGTAAATTGATATATTTTAAAAAGCGTTGATATGTTGGTACTGTTTGTTTTTATTGTAATGTTGTTTTAACAAAATGATATACAGTGAACTAAAAATAACATATCCAATTAAATAATAGAATGAAAACATATCGAATTGTTCCTTGTTCATTTTTTATCCTCTCCTTTAGCTAGTAACATTAGAGCATGATAAACTGCGTCATAATCATGTAAGCGACTATGTAAAATTTCTCTCCCCTCGTCTGTAATCTGATAGTATTTTCTTTTTGGTCCATCACCGGACTCTTCCCAATAGGAAACAGCCCAATTGTTTTTCGTGATTCGATTTAATATAGGGTAAATCGAGCCATTTGGAATATGAAATACAGGGATTTCTTGTAATGCACTTGTGATTTCATATCCGTACATGGGTTGTTTGCTTATTAGAGACAAAATAGCGAGATCAAAAACACCCTTGCGTAATTGAATTATAAAATTATCATTTTTTTCCATACTTTAACTATATATGATTGATATCTAGATATCAATCATATATAGTTGTTTTTTATTTACGTATTGACCTAGAGTTAACTCTAGGTTGTAAGATAAACATGTGAAACTAAGGGGGGAGAAGAACATGTATAAAATTGGTGAAGTAGCAGAATTAACGGGGATGGGTATTCACACTTTGCGCTATTATGAGAAATTAGGATTATTACCACCACCAACGCGAAATAGTGGAATTCGTCAGTATACAGAAGGTGATGTACGTTTATTAAAATTTTTATATTCATTAAAACAAACCGGAATGTCATTAGAAGAGATGGTCGAATTTGCAAGTGATGGATGCATTATAGAGGAGATTAGACAGAGGAAAAAGGAAGTACCTGCGAAAGTAAAAAAGAGGATCTCAATTTTAACAGCACACTTAGATCGTTTAAAAGAACAACAGGAGCAATTGCAAAAAGTAGCCCGGCTAACAGAGGAGAAATTAGAAATTTATTACGGTTTTCTAGAAGGAAAAGATTTGGAGGCTGACAATGAGAAATAAAGTATATGCTCAGTTATTAGGGTTTGCGATTTTCACTGGTGGGACATTTAACGTTTCAAAATACGCAGTACAATATTTTTCAGCTATTCATATAGCTGCATGGCGTTTTGGGATTGCTGCAATTGTGATGTTATGTCTTTTAAAAATACGAAAAGATTTTGAGGTGGAAGTATGGAGGAAGAATAGGGCTTATTATTTTTTACTTGGTATAGTTGGTGTATTCGGCTTTAACTTCTTTTTCTTTTTAGGAATGAAACATACAGAAGCTATTAATGGAGCGCTTATTATGGCGACAAATCCACTTGTTACGGTATTGTTAGCAAGTATAATTTTACGAGAGAGAATCGTGAAACGCCAAGTGATTGGAGTGTTATTTGCACTACTTGGTGTTATTTTCGTCCTTACAAAAGGCTCGTTTGCAATACTACAAAATGTATCATTTTCAAAAGGGGATTTTTATATCTTATTAGGGAATATTTGCTGGGCGTTATACGGCGTATTAAGCAGAAAATGTATTAAAACGGGTAGTCCAATACAAACGACGACGTATACGATGACTATTGGGGCAGTTGCTTTTATTATGGTATCTTTCATGCAAAAGAGTGTGGTACCGATTTCGGAAATTCCTCTACCAGCTTGGTTATCGATTTTATTTATGGCACTTGGAATGAGTGTGCTCGGTTATTTATGGTGGAATAATGGAATCGCTCAAATCGGTGCAGCAAGAACGTCCTTATTCTTTAATTTAGTTCCTGTTGTTACTATGATTATTTCTTTTGTAGAAGGATTAAATATAACAGCTGCACAGTGTATAGGGATGATATTAGTTATTACAGGAGTGCTATATTCTTCTGGGCTTCTTGCGATTAAATCAAAAGAAAGTGTGAATGGCTAACATTTTTCACTCTGAAATGTTAGAATAATAAAAAAATAAAAAATAAAAAATAAAAAGGGGCTAAAAAACATGTTCACACTTCGAGTAGATAGTGAAATCGAACTGCAATTATTAGAAAAACATCATAAAGAGGAATTATATGAATTATTAGATCAAAATCGTAATCATTTAAGAAGATGGCTTCCGTGGGTAGATGGGACGAAATCTGCTGATGCTTATGATGATATTTTTCCGATGTGGTTAAAGAAATTTGCAGAAGGAGACGGTTTTGAAAGTGGTATACGCTACAAAGGAAAGCTCGTTGGGATGGTTGGCATTCATCCGGTGAGTTGGGGGAAGAAAGCGACGAGTCTTGGATACTACCTTGCAGAAGATGCTGGTGGAAAAGGGGTTATGACGCGTAGTGTGAAGGCTGTGCTTCACTATGCATTTGAAAATTTAAAGCTGAATAAAATTGAAATTCGTTGTGGTGTTGAAAATGCGCAAAGCCGTGCAATTCCAGAACGCTTAGGTTTTAAGTTAGACGGTATTTTAAGAGATGAAGAATGGTTATATGATCATTTTCAGGATATCGCTGTCTATAGTTTACTAGCTTCAGAATGGAAGGAGATTCGATGAACGAGAAGATTTGTATCATTCCATATGAAAGTAAGTTTCAAGATGAAGTAGTAGATCTCATTGTTCATATTCAGCAAAAAGAGTACAATGTCCCGATTACGAAAGAAGAGCAGCCGGACTTACTAGAAATAGAAACGTTCTATCAAAGGAATCAAGGAAACTTTTGGGTAGCAACTTATGATGGTAAAGTAGTTGGAACGGTAGCTTTATTAGATATTGGGAATCATCAAATAGCTCTTAGAAAAATGTTCGTGAAGAAAGAGTTCCGCGGGAAAGAATGGGGCGCATCACACTTGCTGCTTCAAAAAGCAATTTCGTGGGCTGAGAATAAAAAGTTAAAAGGTATTTATTTAGGGACAACACTGAAATTTTTAGCAGCGCATCGCTTCTATGAAAAGAATGGATTTCAAAGTGTAGGTATGGAAGAGTTACCAAAGAGTTTTCCAGTGCTTGAAGTAGATAAGAAGTTTTATGGATATAATTTGTAAAACAGGTCATTCATGAATGATCTGTTTTTATGAATCGAATTGGAGGTAATGGTATAATTTAGGTGGGGTGATAGTATGAATTTTCCTATTCAAAGAAGTAAATCAGCGGTGATTCTCATTAGTCTCACGTTAGCGTTTATGATTGCATATCCACTTGTAATGTTGATTACAAATAAAGGGGATTGGATGTCGGCTGTAATTGGAATGGTGCTATGTTTAATTGTGAATGTCCCTCTCGTTTGGGATATATTTATAAAAAAACATAAAGTAGAAAATGGCGTGTTGAAATACGGTATTTTAAATGATGATATCGTATTATCAGATGTGATTGTAGTTCGCCAAGTTGGAAAATCTCTTGAAATTACAACGAATGCATATAAAGTGCACATGATTGCGATGCCACAAGATACGAAGAAGTTATTATCACTTATCGAGAAAGAGAATTCACATGTCAAAATAGATATGAGATAGCCTGCTCTACATAGAGAGGTTATTTTTTAGGGGAATGAATAATGAAAAAAACCTTTATGTTATTTTTGTTTCTATTAAGCACATCCATCCTTTTAATGATCTGATAAAAAGAGATTATAAAAATTACGGAAGCAATGAAAATGGATAAGTGGGAAATGGAATCTGCTCCTATGGATACTCCGCAAGCAAGAACGTATAAATTGTATCAAGGTGATACTGTAAAATGGGGAGAGTGCAGTAAAGATAAGGAAAAGTTAAATGGAATTATTACTATTACAGTATATAAAGATGTTCCTTACATTGAAGTTGAAATGAAAAATAATAAAATGAGTTTCAAAGTACCAAAAGATGTGGTGAAAGACATATTAAAGTAGTAATGAAAAAACGCTCGGATTTTATTCCGAGCGTTTTTTCTGTATTATTTTAAGTTTTCTGGGTTTAAAGCTTCTAGTTCAGGTACAACGAAACGTCCGTCTTTACGGATTAATACGTCGTCGAAGTAGATTTCACCGCCACCGTATTCAGGGCGTTGGATGCATACTAAATCCCAGTGAATGTTAGAGTTGTTGCCGTTCCATGCATCGTCGTAAGCTTGTCCAGGAGTGAAGTGGAAGCTGCCATCGATTTTTTCATCGAATAGGATGTCTCCCATTGGATGTAAGATGTATGGGTTTACGCCAATTGCAAATTCACCAACGTAGCGTGCGCCTTCGTCTGTATCGAAGATTTTATTAATGCGTTCTGTATCGTTTGCAGTTGCTTTAACGATTTGACCATTCTCAAATTTAAGCTGTACATTTTCAAATGTATAGCCGTTGTAAGGTGATGGTGTGTTATAAGAAACTGTACCGTTAACAGAATTGCGAACTGGTGCAGAGTATACTTCACCGTCTGGAATGTTTAAATGACCAGAACATTTAATAGCTGGAATGTCTTTAATGGAGAATGTTAAGTCAGTTCCAGGACCAGTTAGGCGAACTTTATCTGTTTTGTTCATTAATTCAACAAGGCTATCCATTGCTTTATCCATTTTACCGTAATCTAAGTTACATACTTCGAAGTAGAAGTCTTCGAATGCTTCTGTGCTCATTTTAGCAAGCTGTGCCATAGAAGCATTTGGGTAGCGAAGGACAACCCAGCGTGTTTTCGGAACACGGATGTCTCTATGAACTTTTTTACCAACTGTTTGGCCATGAATTTTCATGCGCTCACTTGGAACATCAGCTTGTTCGTTAATATTGTCTCCAGAGCGAAGGCCGATGTAAGCGTCCATATTTTTCATTACGCTTGCTTCATATGTAGCGATTTGCTCGAAATGCTCTTCAGTAGCACCCATTAATAATGAGCGATCTACACTGTAATCCTTTAAAGAAACGAATGGGAAACCGCCAGCTGCATATGCTTCTTTTACAAGTGCAGTTACAAGTTCTTTTTGTAAGCCAAAGTTTTCAATTAATACTTTTTCCCCTTTTTGCAGGCGGATAGAGTAATTAATTAAATTGTATGCTAACTTTTCAATACGTGGATCTTTCATATGTAAAGCCTCCCTACTAATTATGTATCCTTTCTTATTGTAACCTACTTGGTGGAATTTGTTGAATGATTTATGTTAAAGTTAACGAACAAGTATGAAAATTCTAATGAGAAGACAAGTGTTAGAATGAAACAGAAAATGATTGTATAATAGGAGAAAGTATGAAAAAGATAAAGGAAGTGATGAAATGCAAGTTCTTTTATATGTAAGTGCGGCTGTTATTGCAGTTGCTTTCGCCGTATTGGTAGTATACGCATGCAGAACGTTACTATCGGTTCAAAAGACATTAGAAAACGTTGCGAGTACACTAGAGGGCTTAGAAAAGCAAATGCAAGGGATAAGCGTAGAAACGGAACAATTATTACATAAGACGAACGCCTTAGCTGATGATATTCAACAAAAGTCACAGTCACTAAATAAAGTAGTAGAAGGGGTAGATGGAATCGGAACGACGATTCATTCTTTAAATACGAAACTGCGTAACGTATCGGATTCTGTTACGAATGAGATTGAAAATAATGCGGATAAAGTAGCGCAAGTTGTACAATGGAGTAGTGCTGCAATTGAAGTATATAATCATTTCCGCGCTACGAGACAAGAAAAGAAAATCGAGAAAGCAGAGAAGAAATTAGAGAGAGCTGAGAAAAAAGCAGAACAGAAAGAAAAGCGCTCTAGACTTCGTATGAGAGGTGAATAATAATGAGCATGACAAAGATCAAAACGATTGAAGAATTTGAAGCGTTATTAGAAAATCCTGAGCCATATGTTCTTTTTAAACATAGTACGACATGCCCAATTAGCCACGGTGCATACACAGAATTTGAAGCGTATTGCAATGAGGCGAAAGATATACCAACATATTACTTATATGTGCAAGATTCGAGAGATGTTTCAAACCGTATTGCTGAGCATTTCGGTATTAAACATGAGTCTCCACAAGTGTTATACATAAAAGACGGGATGGCAGTATGGCATACATCTCATTGGAATATTAAAAAAGAAGCTTTAGAAGAAAATATAAAGTAGAAAGAAGCAAGCGGAGACGCTTGCTTTTTTTTTAGCTTTTGCGTTTAAGAAGATGCAAAAGGGTTTCCTCGAAATTCCTTTGTTTTTTTGCGCTATGTAATATTTGATCGAGTTTTGCAGAACCTACAATGAAGCGAATATCTCTGTTTTCTAAAAAAAGACGCATATACTGAGCGAATAAGGACTGAAACCATTCTTCATTTCGTAGACGCTTTAAATTTTCATTAATTTGAGCTTCTGTTGGCATTTGCTTTGAAGCTTCAACTTGAGCGATGAGATTTAACAAAATCTCAAGTGGTGTAGTATCCATAACAACCCCCTCTTTTCCAATACATGATAAGAAAGAGATTCGGTTATTCCTCTTCTAAACCCTTCCAATTGTATATTATGTGACAACCTGATGTGTATCGGCTATAATAAATTATCTTAAAAGAGTTAATACATGAATGTAACATATAGAAACATAAAAGAGGTGGCTTTCTTATGGCATCACAAGGATTGGATCGTTTACGTTCTCAAATCGATCAAATGAACTTACAAATTTTACAATTACTAAATGAAAGAGGCCGCCTTGTGCAAGAGGTTGGTAAATTAAAAGAAGTACAAGGTGTGAAACGTTTTGATCCTGTACGTGAAAGAAATATGCTGGATTTAATTGTAGAGAATAATGAGGGGCCATTTGAAACATCGACCTTACAACATATTTTCAAACAGATTTTCCAAGCTGGATTAGAATTACAAGAAGATGATCATCGTAAAGCATTGCTCGTTTCTCGTAAGAAAAAGGCAGAAGATACGATTGTTGAAGTTAATGGTGAAAAAATTGGTGATGGTAACCAGCATTTTATTATGGGACCGTGTGCTGTAGAAAGTTATGAGCAAGTACGTCAAGTTGCTGAAGCGATGAAAGAGCAAGGTTTGAAGTTGATGCGCGGTGGTGCGTTCAAGCCTCGTACATCTCCATATGATTTCCAAGGACTTGGAGTAGAAGGCTTACAAATTTTACGCCAAGTTGCTGATGAATATGATTTAGCGGTTATTAGCGAAATTTTGAATCAAAATGATATTGAAATGGCACTAGATTATGTTGATGTCATTCAAATCGGTGCTCGTAACATGCAAAACTTCGAACTTTTAAAGGCAGCTGGTTCTGTAAATAAACCAGTATTGTTAAAGCGTGGTTTATCAGCAACAATTGAAGAGTTTATTAATGCAGCAGAATATATTATGGCAGAGGGGAATGGCAACATCATTTTATGTGAACGTGGTATCCGCACATATGAAAAGGCGACGCGTAATACGCTTGATATTTCCGCCGTGCCGATTTTGAAGAAAGAGACACATTTACCTGTCGTTGTCGATGTAACGCATTCTACAGGGCGACGTGACCTTCTATTGCCGGCCGCGAAAGCAGCGATGGCGATTGGTGCAGATGCGATTATGGCAGAAGTACACCCAGACCCAGCTGTCGCATTATCAGATGCAGCGCAGCAAATGAATATTCCACAGTTCAATGAATTTATGAAAGAATTAAAAGCATTCGGAAGTAAATTATAAAAAAATTTGTAGTCTATGGAACCTTTTGTTGCATAGACTTTTTACAGAAAATGTCCTTTTTTGCATAAAAAATACGAAAATACGAGAAAAGAAGCGAATTTTTTCGAAACTTTTGCGGGAAAATATTGTATGAGCCTGCGTTTTTATCGTATCATTAGTAAAAGGAAGAACTCGGGACGAGTGGTGGCATCTGCAAATAGAGTTGATGTCTTTTTTTCATTCAAGTGAACCGATACATAAAAATAGATAACATAAATAGAAGGAGTGTGCGAAGAGATGAACGTAACAATCTATGATGTAGCGCGCGAAGCAAACGTTTCGATGGCTACCGTATCACGTGTTGTGAACGGTAACCCGAACGTAAAGCCTACAACAAGAAAGAAAGTATTAGAAGCAATTGATCGTTTAGGTTACCGCCCAAATGCGGTAGCACGTGGACTAGCAAGTAAGAAGACAACTACAGTAGGTGTTATTATCCCCGATATCTCAAATACGTTTTATGCAGAACTTGCTCGTGGAATTGAAGATATCGCGACAATGTACAAATATAACATCATTTTAAGTAACTCTGATCAAAATAAAGAGAAAGAGTTCCATTTATTAAACACGATGCTGGGAAAACAAGTGGACGGGATCGTCTTCATGGGTGAAGATATTACTGATGCCCATATTGAAGAATTTAAAAAATCTCCAGTACCAATTGTATTAGCAGCATCATTTGATGAGCAAAATGAAACGCCATCAGTAAATATTGATTATACGCAAGCAGCTTACGATGCAATGAAGCATTTCCTAGAGCAAGGTCATAAGCGTATCGGTTTCGTATCTGGTCCTTTCGTTGACAAAGCAGGAAGCGCAAAGAAATTACAAGGTTATAAAAAAGCTTTAGAAGAAGCAGGTATTTCATATGATGAAAATCTTGTAATCGATGGAGATTACACATATGATTCAGGCTTAGAAGCCTTTGAAAAATTTTGGAGCATGGATGAAAAACCAACAGCAATCTTCGTGTCTTCTGATGAAATGGCATTAGGTGTAATTCACGCAGCGCAAGATGCCGGATTAAATGTACCAACTGATGTAGAAGTACTTGGCTTTGACAACACACGTCTTGCATTAATGGTACGTCCGCAGCTTTCAACAGTTGTACAACCAATGTATGATATCGGTGCAGTAGCAATGCGTCTACTAACAAAATATATGAACAAAGAGAAGGTAGAAGATCATACAGTTATTTTACCTCACCGCATTCAATTTAGAAATTCAACGAAGTAACAAAATAAGAGCGCACAGCTACTGCTGTGCGCTCTTATTTTTCTACATATTCAGGACAATATTGATTAACATTAATTTGTTTTCAAGAAATTGAAAAGTTCTTCAGTATTCCATAAATCGTGTTCAATACAAATTTGTGCAGTACGCTTGAAACTTTGTACTACATCATCCAAGCGAAAAGAATCGTATTGCCGCACATTACCTTCTACTATCGTTTCATCGTCTTCTAGGTTAATCGATATTTTTAGCAATACTGTATTTGTTTCTATATGTACTACTTCAATGCAAAAAAACTTCTTATCTAAGTCGATTGTAATATAATCAAATCTTTCTGTTTGTTTAAAGTAACCTACATGATTATCTTCCAATTGTAATCCTTCCTAGTATTTAGCCTATGTTGGAAGACATTCGCTATATATGGTGTTATTTCTTGTTATATGTCACATAAGATTAAATTCAACTATTATAAGGCAATGTCATGTATAATAGAAAGAAAAGACTGGTGAGGGGGGAGAAGAGATGATCGTTCTTTGGATAATTACGCTTTGCATGACTGCCTTTTTTGCATATATGACTTTAAAACAAAATGGTTTGAAGCGATTTGTTCCAGGAAGTATTCTTGCAGGAATTGCCCTTATCACGTATGGAGTTTCTATTTTTACGAAAAGTGTATCAGTTGATGTGAGCACGAGTTTCATGTTTATCGGAATTACATTATTTGCTGGTAGCATTATGGTGCTCATGGTTGCAGGTATTATTTTATTTATTCATATGAATTCAGAAACGTTATAATATATAAAAAAGGCATGTCCTATGGGGCATGCCTTTTTTTCATTTCATTATGCTCTATCTTTAGAAGAGTTTTGTTGCTTCAGTAAGTCGCGAATTTCGCCAAGAAGAACTTCTTCTTTTGTTGGTTCTGGAATTTCTTCTGTCTTTTCTTCTTCTTTTTCTTTTTTCAACGTTAGTTTATTAAACAGTTTAATGAATAAGAAGATAGAGAATGCGATAATTAAGAAGTCGACAACTGTTTGAATAAATGCACCATATTTTACAACTGCGCCACCAAATGTAAAGGAAAGTCCTTTGAAGTTTATTCCACCAAGTAGTAGACCAATTAATGGCATGATAACATCGCCTACTAATGAAGAAACAATTTTACCGAATGCACCACCGATTACGACCCCGACAGCTAAATCCATTACGTTCCCTTTTAAGGCGAATTTTTTAAACTCGTTCCACATGTGTTATTCCCATCCCTTCCACGATTCAATATGAAATTTATAATTCCTATCAACATATTTTATAGAAATTTGTGATAGAAATAAAGGGGAAATGGGAATGAAAGTAAATTCTGAAAAATGTATCCGTTTTATTTTTTAGTTAGTAGATTGTAGTAAAGAATGTAACATTTGTTGTGATTTTAAGCCTTCCACGCCATCTACTACTGGTTTTGTATCACCTTGTACACATTCGATGAAATGGTGTACAGCATCTTCAAATCCACGCTGCTTTAAGGTTGTTTCCCACGATGGTGAACCACTTTGTGAAGTGCGATTATTTTGTTCAACTTCAAATGTGTTCATGTTTTTTACACGAATAATTTTTCCGGTTGTTACAAGTTCAATTTGTTCTAAATTTGTACCAGCGTGGCGATGCATCGCTGTAGAAAGTAATAGGCCATCTGCACTTGTATACGTATGATGTCCGTAAAGAAGCTCATTCTCGTCGTTTACTTGCATCATATTATGAACGACATTAAGGTCGCCATTAGCTAGCCAACGAGCAGTATCTACGATGTGTAAATAGTCGTCTAGCATCGTAAAGTCGTATGTGTATGGTCCAACTTTATTTGTACGATGCTTCTCAATTCGGATCCATGAAAGATCCTTTGCCTCTTCTTTTGCAGCGACATACATAGGGACGAAGCGACGATTAAAACCGACCATTAACTTGCGATTATACTTTTCGCTCATTTCTACTAGTTTTTCAGCTTGTTCCACTGTAGCTGCTAACGGTTTATCAACATAAACATCGATTCCTTTTTGGAGAAGTTCAGAAACGATTTCGTAATGTGTTGCAGTTGAACTATGAACGAATATCGCGTCACATTCTGAAGCCAGTGCCTGCAGATTAGTGAAATCTTGAATACGATATTGCTCACAAATTTGTTTTCTTTTATCGACATTAGGTGTAAACGCTCCCACAAAAGTCCAGTCTGTTTCTTTTGTCAATGTTGGAAGGTAAGCCTTTTGTGCAATACTACCTAATCCAATCATTCCAATACGAGGTTTATTCATGTGTTTTCCCACCTTATTATGTATATAGGTTGTCTAGCCGTGTAGCTATGTGACGGAATAACTGTAGCATAGGCTTGGGAGAATGGCAAAAAATAGATTTGAAAATGATAAGTTTTTATAGGAAATGAGCTTTTATTTACTCACTTCTAATAAAATCTTTTCTATCACTTTAAAGTTATGAGTACGAGCATGCTGCAACGGAGTAACACCATCATGGTCTGGAATATTTACATCTGCGCCGTGTTCAATAAGAAGACGAATGACTTGTTGTTGTGTTTCATCTCCGTTACTTAGTACAATGGCTTCCATTAAAGCGGTCCATCCAAGGTTATTTACATGGTTTACATCGATATTTGTTCGAGTGAGGAGTTCTTTTATAACATCAATATAGCCATGCTCTGAGGCTGGAATAAGTGCTGTTCCGCCGTAACGATTCGTAAGCGCAGGATCAGCACCGGCATCAATCGTTAGTGTTAAAATGTCTAAATAACCTTCTGCTCCGGCGTATAGAAATGGATTGTTTTTCATATCATCTTGGATGTTTACGTCAGCTCCAGCATCAATAAGGGCTTTTGCAGTTTTTATATCATTTTCATATGTAGCAATCATAAGTGGAGTGCGTCCTTTACTATCCGTTGTATTTATATTTGCTCCCTTTTTTAGTAAAGATATAACAGTATTAGTTTCTTTTTTCTCAGTAGCTGTTAGTAGCGCTGTCTCCATGCTTGTCACTTGTCATCTCCTTTTTAACTTCTTGTTCTTGTGAGCATCCTTGTAAAAAAATTACGCAACATATCATGCTGAATGTCTTTTTGAACATGGAATTTCAACCTCCTTTTGTAAGCAGTTCGGCATCCTAATTTAAACTGTAAAATAGGAACATTAAATTTTTATAAACTGGTGCTAAAATAACTATAAAATCGCTTGAGTATTAGGAAATATATTTTTATGCTTATGAATAACAAGGTTGGGTAAAGTGCAACTTTAATCAGTGTTTTTTTTCTATCCCCCACTGGTTATGAGCCCACACCAATCGGGTTTTTACGGGCAGTCTGACTCTCGCCTAACCTCTTTGTTTCTTCCGAATTTTGAGGTGGAAGTCTTACTGCCAGTTAATACGGGGTAAAGTGAGGATTTAAATTATGTCTATTAAAACAAGATTTTTATTTTCTTATATCGCGGTTATTCTCGTCTCCATTACGCTTATATTAGTTGCGGGGTTTTTAATTGTTTTTTCGATAACCGGTGACTTGGAATCAGTGAAAAATTTCTACAAAAGTTCTTACATTCAAAAGCCGTTAACAGCAGAAGAAGAAAATGCTTTTCTTGAATTGAAATTAGCGGCCAAACAGCATCAATCTCAATTATTAGATGAATCGTTCGTGTCATCAATCGAAAAAGAGGATGTGAAAATAGTTGTAAGAAAAGGAGAAACAATTTCATATGCTTCAAAAGTATTTGAAAGTTTGTACTTGAAAGAAGCTCTTCCGAAATTTGAGGAAACAAATATTAATAGTCGTGGCACAACGGAAGTAAATGGTACATTTTATCGATATGTAAAATTCGATTTTTATTTTCCGCAGAAGGAAAAAGGGAGTATATTTGTACTAAAAGAGCAAAGTTCGTATGTAGACCTTACACAAAAATTATTTCCAATTTTATTCGTGTCGCTATTACTTTTAGCCATTTTACTCATTGGACTATTAAGTTATTTTGTTTCAAGAAGTGTTATAAAACCAATCTTTGTATTGAAAGATGCGACTGGGAGAATTAAAGAAGGAAATTTAGATTTTCAAATTCCAGTTACATCACATGATGAGATTGGGCAGTTAAATCAAGGGTTTGAGGAAATGAGGAAGAAGTTAAAAGAGTCGATTGAAGTACAAACGCAATATGAAGAAAATCGAAAAGAACTCATTTCAAATATCTCTCATGATTTAAAAACACCTATTACATCTATTATAGGGTATGTTGAAGGAATAAAAGATGGGGTGGCAAATACGCCGGAAAAAATGGATAAATATTTAACAACTATTCATACGAAAGCAAAACATATGGACACACTCATCGATGAACTATTTTTGTTTTCTAAGTTAGATTTGAACCGAGTTCCATTTCAATTTGAAACGATAGAGTTAAATATGTTTATGCAAGATTTAATAGAAGAGATACAGATGGATTTAAGTGAAGAAGGTATATATATATGCTTACAATTACTGCATGCATCACCACTATATGTAACGGCAGATCGTGAAAAAATAAAGAGAGTTATATCGAATTTAATTCATAATAGTGTGAAATACATGGATAAAGAAGAGAAAAAAATTACCGTTACAGTATCCAGTAATGAAAACAAGGTTACTGTGAAAGTTATGGATAATGGATCAGGGATAGAATCTGAGACGCTTCCATATATTTTTGAGCGGTTTTATCGTGCAGAACAATCGCGAAATTCTAGTACAGGTGGGAGTGGACTTGGTTTAGCGATAGCGAAGCAAATTGTTGAAGAACATGGGGGAAAGATTTGGGCAGAAAGTAAGCTTGGAGAAAGCACAAGTATTTTCTTCTCATTGGAAAAAGTACAGGAATGTGGTGAGTAGATTGAAGAGAATTTTACTAGTAGAAGATGAAGTAAGTATTGCAGAATTGCAGCGAGATTATTTAGAGATTCACGATTTTCAAGTGGATGTAGAGCATTCTGGAGAAACGGGCTTACAGATGGCCTTGCAGGAAGATTATGATTTAATTATTTTAGATATTATGCTTCCGAAGATGAATGGATTCGAAATTTGTAAACAAATACGCGCTGTAAAAGATATTCCTATTTTACTTGTTTCAGCAAAGAAAGAAGATATTGATAAAATTCGTGGACTTGGATTAGGAGCGGATGATTATATAACAAAGCCATTTAGTCCAAGTGAGTTAGTTGCAAGAGTCAAAGCACATATTTCTCGTTATGAAAGATTATTAGGAAATATGGGTAAGCAACGTGATACGTTATTCATTCATGGGATTTCTATTGATCAGCGAGCTAGAAAAGTTTTTATAAATAATGAGGAAGTTGCGTTTACAACGAAGGAATTTGACTTATTAACATTTTTTGTGACGCATCCAAATCAAGTATTAAATAAAGAACAGTTATTTGAACGGATTTGGGGATTAGACTCAGCAGGTGATTTAGCGACAGTTGTTGTTCATATTAGAAAGTTACGTGAAAAAATTGAAAGAGATCCTGCTCATCCGCAATATATTGAAACAGTGTGGGGAGCTGGTTATCGTTTTAATGTGTAGTGAACCTGTCAAGTAATTGACAGGTTTTTTGTTCCTAGTATTGGTTTGGAATAAAGTTTGATTCATTTAATGTTTTTTATGCCACTAACGCACCATCTCAAATTGTCATTTTTCCACAATTAATTATTCGAGAGTATGTCCTGATATATAAAGAGTGAGCACAATTCTTACTACAGAATTGTGCCCGAGTGCGGAAGTTACTGTTACTTTTTTAGGAGGAATTGTTTAACCCCTTAAGCTCATTGAAATCTGCCAGGCTACAAACCAAAATTCTTAATATAATTTCCAATCAGCTAGTTTTCTTTATCTACTTGGTGAAAGCTACTCTCCAGCTGTAATTTTTCAGTATGAACGAACATATTCGCTGCTGGCATTTGTACTTGATTCTCATGGAATATAGACATTAGTTCAAACCTTACTCGCCTGGAAGTTTCAAAATACTCCTCAGGTTTAACCAAACCTACAATACAAAATTCGTACCCAACATATTTAAGATTTGGATTTAAGTCTGTAACACCAATATAGTGAAATGATTCAACAGCCTCGTCCTCTATCCTATATAGGCTTTGATCCAGTTTTTCATTGCAGATAACACACACTTTTTCTAACAATTCCTTTATTCTTGTAGGATCTTCTTGATAACTTACCGTAATCCTTTCAATAACCCGCATCCAGCCTTTATTAAAATTTTGTATCGTTCTAATCTCTCCATGTGGGATGGTAAGAAGTTTTCCCGACCATTCACGAATTTGCATAAAGCGAATACTGATTTCCTCAATGGTACCTGAACTTGTTCCGTTAAAAGTAACAAAATCGCCGACACGAAACTCTTTGTCCGTTAATCTTGCAAGCCCTAATATAACATCTTTTAGCATCTGTTGTGCAGCAAAACCGACGACAACGCCGGCAATCCCTGCACCTGCAAGAATACCTTTTATATCTACAAATTGACTAATTAGATAAAAAACAAGACTGATTAAAATTCCATACCTAAAAATTGATCGAATTACACTTTGAATCGTCCGTTCTACTTCTTCATCAAAAAAGCTTGACTTCCTAAAGAACCAATCAATAATACGGTTTATGATAAAGGAAAAAGTCATGAGGACCAAAGCAAATAGTGTAAATCTTAAAAGTAAAAACTCCCTTACATAATTAAAAAATTCCTCAGTAAAAGTTAATACATTCATCCATCCACTTCCTTAACTATGTATTTTGATTTTTCTTCCCAGTTCATCTTCAACAATAGGACCCTTTAACGAAACAACTTATTGTCACTCAACAGTTCCGTAATCGATCTTTCCATTCCCGATGTTCTTTTCCTTTTTACTATAAATATACCCCTTTAGATTATCTAAAGGGGTATAACAGTGCAATTTTTTTATAAACGGTACGACTTTATTTCAAATTCACAGCAGCAACCATCTATCGATTAATTCGGTAGGCGGTTTTAAAGTTATTCAAAAATCTACTTAGTATCCTATAATCCAAAATTCAAACAAACAACTATTTGAAAAAAGATTGATTAAAATGGAATTACTCTTTTTCTCTAAATAACTAAGGGTTTATGAATTTTTATGCTCTACTGACATTTTGCTTGACTGTGCTCGTGAAAGTACCAAAGTTGCTACTATAGCTATTGCAACTCCTAATGCGCCTATCCAGGAAACTGAAGATAGTGATACTTTCTCAACAAAAATACCCCCAATTCCTGCACCAGCTGCCATTACCAATTTCATTATTGACTGATTTAAACCTAATAATATACCTGCTGACTCTGGTTCAATCGTAGCCAAATTATATTGTTGTGTTGGTCCCGATGACCATGTAGCAAATGACCATAGTATTAATATTATTAAAACACTAATATAAGAATTTGTTACAATAGATAATAATACTAGCATAATGATGTGTAACGACATTCCACTTAACAGTGTTTTTTGAACTCCCCAACGATCTGTACTAAATCCACCAAATTTAGAACCAAATAAACTTGCGATACCAAAAATTAGCAATAAACCACTTAAAAGATTTTCCTCTATTCCTGATACATGTAATAAGTAAGGTGAAAGATAAGTATAAGCAACTGAATATCCCCCAAGCCAGAAAAAAGTAATTGCCAATCCAATTGTAACCCTTCTTTTCTTAAGAAGAGCCAACTGTTTAACTAGTGGTACAGACTTATCACCTTTAATAAGTGGAATAGATGCTCTAATTATTATCATCGCAAGAATTCCTAGCAGTGCTATTCCACCAAAAACAGCTTTCCAACCTAATGTACTAGAAATAATTCTTCCAAGAGGTACCCCTATGATTAAGGAAGCGGTAAACCCCATAACCACTGTAGCAATCGCGCTGCCTTGTTTACCTTCTGGTGCTATCTTTGCAACGATAGTTAATGCTATAACAACAACCATTCCTGCCCCCAGTGCCATAATTACTCGAGCTAATACAAATAATCCGTAACCTGGTAAGATGAATGCCAAGATATTACCTATTACGAACAAACCTAGCGAAAAAATCATTAGTTTACGTCTGTCAATACTAGATGTTATTCCCATAAGAATAGGTGTAAATATTGCATATACAAGTGAGAATATTGTAATGAATTGACCTGCTGCAGCCAAAGTTATTCCAAGTGAATCTGCTATCGTATCTAAAATTCCTGAAATAATATATTCGGAAGTTCCAACTGAAAAACTAACAATAGCTAAGATATAAATCTTCAATTTTATATAAAATATAAAAAGGTATAACTTTCTTTAATTAGTGGAAGATCTTATGAAAGTGCAAGAAGTATTACTTGATGGTAATAGGAAAATGTATTTGCTTCTTGATGAAGGCGGAATACCTGTAGTTCCGGTGATGAAGTATTTAAAGTGTTTAGATGTAACAGAAAAAAGCAGCAAACTCCTATTATTCTATTTCCACTAAAGAACCCTTCAACTTTTTAATTCAGATTTACTTTTTCTTTCAATTTCCCCCTTTAGATCACTATACCTAAAAAGGACAAAGTATCGTAACTTTCTTGCAAATAGCACGATTTTATTCAACACATCACATCTTTTTTATAAACATCGCTACTTTCTTTTAAATTCACATCTAGAAAAATATCGGATAAAAAATATATTATCTTTATTTTATCTTTTTTTAATAATTTATTTATAAGCAATTTATACCTGCTATTTATTATAAATATCACAGGAAGCAATGAAAATATTGATCATAAATTTGGAGGGTATAAAGATGAAAAAAATGAAATTTTTAGTACCGGCAGTACTTGGATTTACAGTGCTTGTAACAGGGTGTACGCAAGGTGAAACGAAGGCGGAAACAAAACAAGAAACGAAGCAAGAGGCGAAGAAAGAGAAGAAAAAACAGCAAGCACAAATTACGAAACTAGAGCCATTAAACGCAATGACATTACAACTAACATTTTCTAAACCTTTATCAGAAGAAGAGGTGAAATTAGAAAACTTAGATGCTATTAAGAAAAATTTCGTATTTAGTAACGGATTAGAAATTGTAAACGTACCACGGTTAAAAACAGGAGCAACGAGTACATATATCGTACCCGTTAAAGTGCAAAAGCCAGGTGAAAAATATACGTTAAGTTATAAGGGCGGGAAAAAAGAAAAGTTTGAAGGGAGTTCGGAAAAAATTAATATTCGTCAGGCGAAGCAAGTGACGAATGATACATTTGAAATTGAATCATTTTTAGAAGATGGTGTGACAGATTACGCGAACATTATTGAAGCATATAAAGCTGGAAGAGGCGATCAAGCCTTCCAATTAGATGATGAAAATAAAGATAAAGACGGTAAACAATATCAAGTTATTTCTTCACTTCGTGATAGAAAACTAACAATTACAGCAAGTTCGGGTGAAAAAATTGAAGTTGGATATGTTCCGTTCACACAAGCGGCAGATGGTAGACAAGCGCCTAAATTCCGCTTACCTGCTGGTCAAACGTTGAAACTAGGAACAGAATACACAATTACGTCTGATTGGGCGACTGTTAAAAACCCGAAGTTTACTGCTTCGTCTATCGCTCCGTTAGTCATTCAAAGTGCAGAAGGGATAGATAATAACTCTCTTCAAGTTACATTAGACAAAGATCCGAGCATGGAACTTTTTGCTGGTAGAAAAGTAGAATTGCAAAGTGAAGACGGAAAGAAAGTAGAAGCGCAATATCGTTTCAGTTCTCGAAAAGGTGCAGTAGGAATCTTTGATTTACAAAACGGTGCAACGTTGCAACAAGGAATGAAATATACAGTGGTGCCAATGGGAGGCTGGGCAACTGGCGAACAGGTTACGTTTGTAGGGAAATAAAATATGAAAAAAGTAGCAGGTTTAGTGCCTGCTACTTTTTTTGTGTAACGATTTATAAAATTCTTGAGTAGAAGAAGTGAACTTAGTGACTTCTTCTAAAAAAGGATAATGATTACTATGCTCAAATGGAACGAAGATAGAATTAGGCATGCCCTCATGCATCTCGATAGAGTATTGAATAGAGCACTGCGCATCGTGCCTTCCGCAAACAATAAGCGTCTTTGCTTGGATAGAAGGTAAGTACTCTCTCAAATCAAATGAAGAATATTCATGAGCGAAAGCGTTCATCCGACTGGCGGACATTGTTTTTTGGATGGATTTACAAAAATAAGAGTTATAGTTTTCAGGTTTGTACAAAGATAATTTTGTTCGTTTAGTAGATAATTCTTTTCTTTCTTCATTTGTAAGATGGGGGGTTTTTAAGTTCTCGATAAGCTCTTGCATATAATGAAACTGTGGGTGTGCGGGGTGATAAATACAAAATGATGTTTCGGTATAGTTACTGGCCGCAGCTCCAACGATAACTAATGATTGTAAGGAATTTGGATATGTAATCGCGTATAAAAGCCCAAGCATACCGCCTGTTGAATGACCAGCGAAATGCCATGTAGGAAATTGTAAAGCTTCTCTTATTGCTTCCAAGTCATGAATCGTTTCAATCATACTTAATTCATTTTCTGAATGAGCTTTTACAGAATTACCAGCGTCTCGTAAATTAACGAGGAATACACAATGTGTAGAAGTGAAAGCATCCGCAAAGTAATCGCCAGTTCCATTAAATTGTGAATAGTGATGCGTAATGCAAAGTGGCTCGCCATCGCCTTTTGCAAAAAGTTCGAATGTGCCACGATTTGTATTGATGATTTGTTGTTTCCACATAATATCACTCCTTTTCTTATTAGAGCCATGGATAGTCCATTAGTAACCAAAAAATATCAGCGATTTTTCGAATATATCGACCATAACTAAAAAAATATCGGCGATTTTTAAAATATATCAGCGATTCGACACGGGATATCGACTTAACAACAAAAAACGACAATGATAGCAAACTATGAATAAAAGGAGGCTGTTAAAAACGAGCCTCCTTTCTGCTTAATACA
This sequence comes from Bacillus clarus, assembly GCF_000746925.1. Taxonomy (GTDB): domain Bacteria; phylum Bacillota; class Bacilli; order Bacillales; family Bacillaceae_G; genus Bacillus_A; species Bacillus_A clarus. Next base: position 1,593,012 of record NZ_JMQC01000008.1, on the reverse strand, counting down.
AAGACTTTGTCATATTATTCCGAATAATTTCAAGAGATTTCGCCACAGTTAATGCATTTTTTTCTTCAATTTCTAGTTTGCGAGGGATAGGTTTATACATGTTGTCTGAATCTTCCCATGTGAGGGGAAGTTTGGCTTCTGCTTGTCCTTTCCAAGCGTCAATCCATTCTGGAGGGAGATAACCTGAGATGTTTTGGATGTTGTTCATTTCGAGCCAAATGAGTGCCCAAGCTCTTGGAACGACGCGCCATAGGTCGTAGCCACCGCCGCCGACAGCAATCCAGCGACCATCGCAATATTCATTAGCGATTTCACGAGCGAGCTTTGGTATTTCGCGATAAATGTTCATCGTTGCGCAAAGGTGTGTAAGTGGATCGTAATAATGTGCATCAGCACCATTTTGCGTTAAAATAATATCCGGTTTAAAGTATGCTGCAACTTCTTTTACAACCGTTCGATACGATTCTAAAAATGATTCGTCTTCTGTAAAGGCATCAAGCGGAACGTTAAAAGAATAACTATATCCATTCCCTTGTCCGCGTTCATTTACAGCACCAGTTCCAGGAAATAAATAACGCCCAGTTTCATGTAATGAAATGGTGCATACGTTAGGATCGTCGTAAAATGACCACTGTACACCGTCACCGTGATGAGCATCTGTATCAATATATAAAACGCGTAAACCGTATTTTTTCTGTATATATTTCATTGCGATAGAGCTATCGTTATAAATGCAAAATCCAGATGCTTTACCGCGAAAGCCGTGATGTAAGCCGCCACCTAAATTAAGTGCATGTTTCACTTTCCCGGAAAGAACAGCATCTACAGCTGTTAACGTACCGCCAACGAGTAATGCACTTGCTTCATGCATATGTGGAAACATCGGTGTATCTTCTGTTCCGAGCCCATACGTCATCGCAACTGATTTTTCTAACTTTCCTTCTCCAGCAAGTTTTACCGCATTTATGTACTCCTCTGTATGAATGAATGCAATTTCCTCATCTGTAGCCATTCTTGGTGAAATGACTTGAGAAGGGGAGATAAAACCACTTTTTTGTAATAAGTCGTACGTAAGTGTGACGCGCAGTTGGTTAAAAGGATGTTCAGGGCTAAATGAATAGCCCCGAAAGTCATCCGAATAAATGAAGGCGCTACTCATGCTTGCATCCCCATTATGTTCGGCCATAAAACACGATAGCCTTCTGTTTCAAGTGCTTCAATCACCCTTAGAGGATTCATCGTTTGAATGCGGAAAACGAGTACTTTATCATTCTCGTCTTTTGCTGGATAGACGAGAACGCTCACAATGTTAATTTGTAAATCGCTAAAAATAGCAACGACTTTTCCAAGAATACCAGGTTCATTTTTTACTTGAATTTCAATTTGCGAACTAGGCTGATGTGCCCCTGTTAATTTTACTAATGTGTGCAGTACTGTAGATTCGGAAATAATTCCTACTAGCTTTCCAGCCTTTGTAACAGGGAGACAGCCAATTTTATTTTCAAAAAATAAAGTAGCAATTTCCTCAACGAAATCGAGAGGATGGCAAGTCATAACAGGATGTTTCATAATGAGTTCGATCGGTTGCTTCAGCATATCGAGTGAAACTTGTTCATCAAGAATTGATGGACTTGCATCTCTTACATCTCGATCAGAAATAATGCCTACTACGTGATTATTTTGATCGACAATTGGAATGTGCCGAATACCTTTCGTACGTATCGTTCGGATTGCTGTTTCGATTGTATCGTCTGGATGCAATGTTACTACATTTTGATTCATAATTTCTTCTACAATCATTCCAGTTGCCCCCTTTTTTAATACATAAAACGGTTGTGAAAACGTAGACGATCGAATGCTTGAATGGAATCCGTATCGACGCGTTTACCGATGCGAACCATTAAACAGTTAGCGGGGTGTGAACAAATTTCAGGATCGTCTGTAGCCATCCATTGTAAACCACCGGCATTCATCATTTTTTCCATTACTTTTCGGTATTCCCAAACATTTAAGCCTGTTTGTTTTAAATCCCAGTGCCAATAATATTCAGTCGTTAATATAATGTAATCTTCCATATGATCGTCCATCATTGAAACCTCTAATAAGTTTTTTCCGACAGAGCACCCGCGAAAGGCTGGGACAACTTCAATCGCCCCAAGTTCAATTAAGTTTTCCATCTTTCCTTCTGACCATCGCTCGAGCGGATCAGGGTACAAGTATGTAACATATCCAACGATCGTTTGGTCATGTCTAGCAATAATGAGACGAGCTTCTGGTAATTTAGAAATTTCGACAATTGCTTTATATTGCTGCTCGGCAGGACGAAACGCAATTAAGTCTGGATGAAATTCATACATTTCAAGATTATGTGTAGAGACAGGACCTTCAATAATTAAAGTTCCTTTCGCTGTTTTTAAGTTTCTGGCATTATATATTTTTTTATGAATCAATGTATTGCTCACCACCTTGAGGGTTTGTGAATCTATTAATATCGTACTTTATAATATATGCGATGTGAATCGAATTTTGTCATTAAAAATTTGTCTAAAAACCAACAAATATACTGAAAATTTTAAATAATATCATTATAATAGATAATAGAATACATAGGAGGGGGATGTAAAGTATGAAAGTGGAAACGCTTCCTGTCATTAAAGGAGAAAATAATTTGCCGAATTATGAAGAGGCATACACGAATTTTAACTGGGAAGAGGTTAATAAAAATTTTACTTGGAATGAAACAGGCCGAGTAAATATGGCGTATGAGGCAATTGATAAGCATGCGAAATCCGATAGAAAAAATAAAGTAGCGCTTTATTATCAAGATGGATCGCGAAAAGAGAAATATACATTTAAGGAAATGAAGGATTTTTCTAATAAAGCAGGAAATGTCCTGAAAAATTATGGCGATGTTGAAAAAGGCGATCGCGTTTTTATTTTTATGCCGCGTTCTCCAGAATTATATTTCGCACTTCTTGGTGCGGTGAAATTAGGGGCAATTGTTGGACCGCTATTTGAAGCATTTATGGAAGGCGCAGTTCGCGACCGTTTAGAAGATAGCGAAGCAAAGGTGTTAATTACAACTCCTGAATTGTTAGAGCGTATACCATTAAATGATTTACCAGCTTTAAAAACAGTCTTTCTTGTTGGAGACAATGCAGAAGAAGGTGGTAAACTTGTAGCGTTCAATCCTTTATTTGAACAAGCTTCAAAAGAATTACATATCGAATGGTTAGGCCGTGAAGACGGTTTAATTCTTCATTACACGTCTGGTTCTACTGGTAAGCCAAAAGGTGTCCTTCATGCGCAAAACGCAATGGTTCAGCACTATCAAACAGCGAAATGGGTATTAGATTTAAAAGAAGATGATGTATATTGGTGTACTGCTGACCCAGGCTGGGTAACTGGAACTGCTTACGGTATTTTCGCACCGTGGTTAGTCGGAGCATCAAATGTTATTTTAGGTGGGCGCTTTAGTCCAGATGCATGGTATGAGGCATTGCAAGATTACGGCGTAACAGTTTGGTATAGTGCACCAACAGCGTTCCGTATGTTAATGGGAGCTGGACAAGAAGCAATTAAAAAATATGATTTATCACAGGTTCGTCACGTATTAAGTGTTGGTGAGCCATTAAATCCAGAAGTAATTCGCTGGGGTATGAACGCATTTGGTCTTCGTATTCATGATACGTGGTGGATGACAGAAACAGGTGGACAAGTTATTTGTAACTATCCTTGCATGGAAATCCGTCCAGGTTCAATGGGGAAACCAATTCCAGGCGTGAAAGCAGCGATTGTTGATAATGAAGGAAATGAAGTGCCTCCATACACAATGGGGAACTTAGCGATTGCAAAAGGTTGGCCATCTATGATGCGTGCGGTTTGGAATAACCCGCAAAAATATGAGTCTTACTTCATGCCAGGAGATTGGTACGTATCAGGTGACTCTGCATATATGGATGAAGATGGGTACTTCTGGTTCCAAGGACGTATTGATGATGTAATTATGACGTCAGGTGAACGCGTTGGTCCGTTTGAAGTAGAAAGTAAATTAATCGAGCACGCTGCTGTAGCAGAAGCTGGTGTAATTGGTATTCCAGATCCGGTGCGCGGGGAAATCATTAAAGCATTTATCGCGCTTCGTGTAGGGTATGAACCATCTGATGAATTAAAAGAAGAAATTCGTCAATTTGTAAAGAAAGGCCTAGCAGCTCATGCAGCGCCAAGGCAAATTGAATTTAGAGATAAATTACCGAAAACGAGAAGTGGTAAAATTATGCGCCGCGTATTAAAAGCTTGGGAGCTAAACTTACCAACAGGTGACTTATCAACGATGGAAGATTAAGAAAGAAAGGCCTGAACAAGTAATATGTTCAGGCCTTTCTTTCTTATGATATCATTAACTTATATATATAAGTTAAAGGGGATAGTATGATGAAAACAGAAAAAGAAAAGATGGTACTAGGAGAAATGTACATACCGGCTGATTCAGTTTTAGTACAAGAAAGAGAGCAAGCACGTATATTAACGAGAAAATTAAATGATACGCCAGAAGAGCAATTGAAAGAGCGTAGCGAAATCGTAAAAGAATTATTTGGAACGACAGGAGATAATATTCATCTTGAATCTTCTTTTAGATGTGATTATGGCTATAACATTCATGTCGGTGAAAATTTTTACGCGAACTTTGACTGTACGATTTTAGACGTATGTCCGGTAACAATCGGAGTGAACTGTATGTTAGCTCCAGGTGTTCACATTTATACAGCAACGCACCCGCTCGATCCAGTAGAACGCACAAGCGGATCAGAATACGGGAAACCAGTTACAATTGGCGATAACGTATGGATTGGCGGAAGAGCAATTATTAATCCAGGTGTAACAATTGGAGACAATGCGGTGATCGCATCTGGCGCTGTCGTAACGAAAGATGTGCCTAATAATGTAGTAGTTGGCGGGAATCCTGCAAAGATTATAAAAAAACTAAAATAATATTTGAACGAAGTGCCTTCCTCGTCTGTATACATTTATGAAAGAATAGATGAGGGAGGCTTTTATATGTCTAATAAATTACTTCTTACTTTTGCTTTAATTGGAATTATAGTCGTATTTTCTTGTGGTTTGCTATTACCGATGCCAATCGGATTTAAAGTTTCAATGATTATAGCTGGAGTCATGATGATCGTTATGTTTTCCATCATCATTCCATTTGATAGAAAACATATAGTACGGAAAAAAGGATATAAAATTGATTTTACAAAAACAAAAGTGTATTTTCGCTGGAATGTATTTGATACGATTTCGGCTTGTCTTGCAGTGTATGCATGCATATGCGTGCAAGCATTAAACATTTTAGTTTCAACCGGCCATACGATACAAAACCCGTATGTTCAATTTTTTACGAATCAATCGCAAGTATGGATTATTGTCGCAAGTGTATATTTAATTTCCCGCATTTCGTTAACGTTAAAAGGAATAAAGGAGATCAAAAATCATGGCGCAGATTGGGATTGAGGAAGAGCTCATGCTTGCGTATCAAAGTGGAGATAAACAGGCTGGGGAAAAACTATACGTTTTAATTAAACCAGCGCTCTATACATTTTTGTATCGCTTTAACCGAGATGAACAATTAAGTATCGACCTCGTGCAAGATACGTTTTTGACGTTAGAACGAAAGAAGCATATGTATGAACTTGAAAAAGGAAAAATAAAAACGTATTTATTTCAAATCGGTTATCGTCTTATGATTAATAAATTAAATAGGAGAAAAAAGTGGCGTACGCTTTTGCCGTTTTTAGTGCCGATTCAGGAAAACGAGTTTTCTCACGAAGATTGGCTCACAGTAAGAGAAGCAATTTTGAAAGTTCCGGAAGAACAGCGGGCTGTCCTCATTCTTTCTTATTATCATGATATGCAGCAAAAAGAGATTGCAGAGATATTAAATATTCCGATTGGAACAGTGAAATCGAGACTCTATAACGGGATGAAAAAATTAAAGCAATTGCTGGAGGTGGATGAAATTGAGCGAAAATCCTTTTAAGAATGAATATAAGTTAAAGCAGCATTTAGATAGTGATCATGTAGAAATACCGGACTTTCCAAAAACGGTAAGTCACTTCGATCGATTAATTGGATTTCTTGGTTCTCCAGCGAAAGATCCTGTGGAGGCGACGATTGGGAATGATTTATCGGTTGTGTTTCATGTATCGTTATTAGTTGGAGTTCCAATTCTTTCTCTCATTACGATACTCTTTGCGACGTTGTAAAGGATTGGCAAGGGGAGAAATCCTACCTCTATTTGACACGCCTATATAAATGATGGTATAAAGAAAAGTATATGAATAATTGAGCGTGGAAAGGGAGAAGTAGTGATCATTTCCCTGTTTTAGAGAGCTGATGGCCGGTGAAAATCAGCACATAGATGATCGCGAATTACGCCCCTAGAGCATCTTTTTTCGATTGAATTGTATTCAAAAGGGAAAAGACGGTGCTAAGCCGTTATGTAAATAAGGTGGTAGGCTTTTTTTGCCTGCAACTAGGGTGGTAACGCGATAATCAAAATCGTCCCTTATTTGAAGGGGCGATTTTTTTATGTTTTCAACCTTCACGCCAGTAATGAACTTAAAGGAGAGTATGTAGGATATGGGTATTTTACAAGATCTTGAATTTCGTGGTCTAATTAATCAGCAAACAGATGCTGAGGGCCTTGAGCAATTATTAGAAAAAGAAAGCGTTAAATTATACTGTGGTTTCGACCCGACAGCAGATAGCTTACACATCGGTCATATGTTACCAGTATTAATGTTACGTCGTTTCCAATTAGCTGGTCACCAACCAATCGCACTTGTTGGCGGTGGTACTGGTATGATCGGTGATCCAAGTGGTAAAAAAGCAGAACGTACATTAAATACGAAAGATACAGTTGCTTACTATACAGAAAGCATTAAAAACCAACTTTCAAACTTCTTAGAGTTTGAAAACGTGGACAACCCAGCAACAATGGCTAACAACTATGATTGGCTTGGTAACTTAGATGTAATTTCATTCTTACGCGATATCGGTAAAAACTTCGGTTTAAACTATATGTTAGCAAAAGATACAGTGGCATCTCGTTTAGAAACTGGTATTTCATTCACTGAGTTCAGTTACATGATTTTACAATCATACGACTTCTTAAACTTATACCAACACCATAATTGCCGCTTGCAAATCGGTGGTAGTGACCAATGGGGTAACATTACAGCTGGTCTTGAATTAATCCGTAAATCAGAAGAAGATGCGAAAGCATTCGGTTTAACAATTCCACTAGTTACAAAATCTGACGGTACGAAGTTTGGTAAAACAGAAGGCGGCGCAATTTGGTTAGACCCAGAGAAAACAACTCCTTACGAGTTCTACCAATTCTGGATTAACACAGATGACCGCGACGTTGTTAAATACTTAAAATACTTCACATTCTTATCTCATGAAGAAATTCTTGAGCTTGAGAAGCAAGTAGCTGAAGCACCAGAAAAACGTGCAGCACAAAAAGCATTAGGTTCTGAAATGACAAAACTTGTTCACGGCGAAGAAGCGTTAGAGCAAGCAATTAAAATTTCAGCTGCATTATTCAGCGGTTCTGTAGCAGAACTGACTGCAAATGAAATCGAACAAGGATTCAAAGACGTACCATCTGTAGAACGTACTGCAGAAGATACAGTATTAATCGACTTACTTGTAGAAAGCAAAATCTCTCCATCAAAACGTCAAGCACGTGAAGATGTAACGAACGGCGCAATCTACGTAAACGGTGAGCGTACACAAGCATTAGACTACGTTGTAACAGAAAACGACCGCATCGAAGGTAAATTCACAATCATTCGCCGTGGTAAAAAGAAATATTTCTTAATTCGTTACTAATCAGAAACGAATGTAAAACAAATAGTACCCCGAATTGTAGGCTGAAAAGTTTATGATTCGGGGTTTTTATGTATGAATTTAGATTGCCGTATGAGTTCTTTTAAATAGAATATGAAGAATTAATATGAGCATATAAAGTAAACTAATTAGCATAACAACAAATGCCGCGGGATAGAATTTTGCCGCATATATAAAGAAATCGATTTGATAAATATCTTGGTAATTTGAAACTGTACCTTTAAAGTAATTCGTAAACTTAGCGCTATATTTCCATTCATCAGGATAATCTATTAAATTACTCCCCTGATACCAACTCATAAGTGCTGAAGTAATAAACAGCATACATGTACTGCCTAATTGAACCATTTGGTTTATTGTCAAAAGAAATCCACCTCCTATTTTATGGTTATTATAGCGTGCATTCGTATTCCTGTAACCTTTTTGTTGTAATCTCCTTTTCGAGTTCATACGGAAATCACATGTAAACGGTATGATATGTGCATAACATAAAAGAAGGGAGTGGTAAAACAAAATGTCACTAGAAGCGCTCATTATTTTTTCTTTGCTAAATGCGGGTCAGCTTGCAGAGAATTCGAAGGTTGATGTACATAAAGAGCAGAAAGATGCTTATGTATATGTTCAAAAAGAGGAAAATAAATAACTTTAATATATATAAATAAAAGCTACTTGAAGTAACTGTTTAGTTGTCTTCGGTAGCTTTTTAAATTATGAATAAATGGGAATTAATTCTCGCTTGAAATCTTCGTACATTTCAAAGGCAATTTTCATGATTTCTTTGAGTTCATCGTAACTGTGGAAATATAGCACGGGTACTTTTTCCGTGTCATTTGATAACAATCTTATAAATATGTCCCAAGGGTCTCCAGCTCTAACTTCACCATTATGCCATGCTTCCCAAATCAATTCAGCAACACCATATTTTAAGCTGATGTTGAATCTAAAGGCGTAGATATCTTTGTTTTTTACTTCTCCTACAATAAAAAAGTCTTCTTTTTTATTGTAACGAGCTTTATAGCCAAGAGACTCGAATACTTCGATCGCTTTTTTATTTTCATAGTTTTCAAATGTATTTGTTCTATCGGAAAATTTTTCTGATAAGGCTTTATATCTTTCTACAAAGTCAATTTTCTCAAGTACCTCTTTTATTTCAAGTTCTAAATCATATGCCAACAATTATTCCTCCCTAAACCTAATATCAATATCATATTTTTCTTTTGCTAATTTTATATATTCCTCTATTCGTTCAAAATTTTTATTAGATGCTGGAATCTCTAAAATTTGTTTTCCTTCTAGTGATTTTCCATCTATTCTTCTATATTTATTTGAACGAATCTTGGTTCCAACAGCATACTTATCTTTCATTTCTTTCAAATGTTTTTCAAAAGTTTTAATATCAATATCTGCTAGATCTGTAGCTTTTCTGGAAACTATTTCTCCTTTAATTGGGTCATATGAATCTAATCTTTTACCATTACTTAAATGGACCTCATTATTCGGATACCATCTGTTTTTTTCTGCATTTTGATTAAAACGATTTCCTCTTGCCATAGGTGAATCTTTTGTCCAATAATCACTTGCTTCTTTCCAGTTCAATCTATCTTTAGGTACTTTACCGTCTTTTGCTTTTCTAACACAATATTCCGCATATTTTAATTCTAAATCAGATTCGACAAACTTACCATCTTTTAAAAGATTTTTAGCGGAACCTCCAGAAGAAGAGTGAAATCTTTGCAAAGTATCAATACTATTTTGAACGGTATTATACCAGACAAATGTACCATGTGTAGCAACACCTGCTCCAGCGGTTGTAAGAGCTAAATCAGCTGGGATAACAATTGGTGATGCTGCCCCGAAAGTTACTCCCTCTAACAATACGGTTCCAACATTTGATCCTGTTACAATAGCTATACCGCCCAAAATTTCAAAAATAGATCCTACCCCTGATACAAAATTCCCCACAAGATTTCCAGCTTGAAAGGTTATTTTGTTTTCTAATTCATTGCCCATTGGTAATTCCACGCCTGTAAAGTTTTCAGCGGCTGAATTACAAATTCCTTGGAAGAATTCCCAAGTGCCAATAGCTGTTTTTTGATACCACGGTCTATTAGCTTCTTGTTCTTGCAAAGCTATTTTTTCTTCAATTTCTTTTTTTATTTCAGCTTCTTGAACTCTTTCCTCTGCCATTTTTTGAATAGAGGCTATCCACTCCATATTCAACCCTTGCGTACTAAATGTGCCACTTACAGGACTAAAACCTTTTCCGCTTTGTACTTCAGCTAAACCTGTCGCAATACTAGCAGCTAATTGAATCGCTGTATTATAGTTATCACTAGATGTTTGATTAAATTCATATAGGTGCTCTAGCTTTTCTTGCAGTTTACGCCTCATGTCAGCAAATAGATTTACTATAGCATCCATGCCCGAGATTGGCATAGCTTGATTGATCGCTTCCGTACTTGCTATCATTCGATCAATTTCTCGAATTTGTTCTAGTAATTCTTGTTCAATAACATCTGTTGAAGCTACCTGTGATTGAAAGTCACTTGGAAAAGCATCATTTTGACGGATTAATTCTTCGCATAAGTAAATGATTCCTTGTGCTAACGGACGAAAGGTTTGTAAGAAATATGCTTTTGCACTGCTATATGTTTGTCCTTGTAGAACAGTATCCAATGCAAAAGCGTCAATAGAATGAATAATTTGTTCCATACCTTGAATAGTAGCGGTACAGAAAGAGTTCATACTTTCTGTTTGAGCTTGTACTTCACCGAGATACATATTTAAAGACATGAACTTTCCCTCCTCTTACAAGAAAATAATACCAATTTAAGGAAGTGATTATAAATGGAATATTCTAATAATTTTACGGTTAAAGAGGTACTTGTTCATTAAGTTTTTTAATCTTATTCAGATGCTCGGGTGATGAAGAGGTTTTTAAGATTGAATGTAAATAAAAAAGGGAAGGTAGATCATGTAAAAATAATATTAACAAAAGGAGAGTATAGGAAAGAAAAATGAGTTATGGGATAGAGCGTAGTATGTTTCCGGTGTTAGAAGAAGAGGGGAATTTTTATTAATGTGAATAAAAAATTGATGAAATTCTAGAGAGAGGGTTAAGCTTTATTAACTATAGATTTGCAGTTCTTTTTTATTTTGTTACATTGTTCCGTTTCTATACATGTACCGGCTATATTCAATAAAAAAAGCCCAGGCCCCTTGATAAACAAGGTTCCTAAGGCTTTTAATACGACTCTTTGCAGAGTACCGAGATTAACGAGAGTAGAACTCTACGATTAATGCTTCGTTGATTTCAGCTGGTAACTCAGAACGCTCAGCGTGACGAGTGTAAGTAGCTTCTAATTTGTCAGCATCGAAAGTTAAGTATTCTGGTACGAAGTTGTTAACTTCGATCGCTTCTTTAACAACAACAAGGTTGTTAGATTTTTCGCGAACGCTGATAGTTTGACCAGGTTTAACGCGGTAAGATGGGATGTCTACGCGAGCGCCATCTACCATGATGTGGCCGTGGTTTACTAATTGGCGAGCTGCGCGACGAGTGCGAGCTAAGCCCATGCGGTAAACTAGGTTGTCAAGACGAGCTTCAAGAAGGATCATGAAGTTTTCGCCGTGCTTACCAGGCATTTTACCTGCTTGGTCAAATGTGCGACGGAATTGACGCTCAGTCATGCCGTACATGTGACGAAGTTTTTGTTTCTCTTGTAATTGTAAACCGTATTCTGAAAGTTTCTTACGTTGGTTAGGACCGTGAGGACCTGGTGCGTAAGGGCGTTTTTCTAATTCTTTTCCTGTGCCGCTTAGAGAGATTCCAAGACGACGAGACAGTTTCCAAGCTGGACCTGTATAACGAGCCATAGTTGACTCCTCCTTTAAAATGTTTTTATTTTCGTAAAATAAAAACAGACGTAATCGATATTTACGGGTATTTTGTTTTCATGTACCTTCGCTCCAGCAGCAGGGAGTTACGAGATACACCTCCGCAGAGGAACAAAATACAAACGATAAACTCACATTACAAGGCTGCCTTTTTATTTTACACAAACGCTATTATATCTTTTAGCCGTCATTTCGTCAAGCGAGTAACTTTTTGTTTTATGCATATAAATTTTGGAAATCAATTAAGAAGGAATTTGAAACAATATAAAAGAAAAGATAGAAACACAGAGATAGCGCTTACATAAAATAAAAACATAAGGGGGATGTTTTTATGAAAAAGAGGCATATGGAGACAACACTTATTCATCATGGGTATGAGGCAGAATTGCATAAAGGGAGTTTAACACCACCATTATTTCAAACTTCAACTTTTACATTTGAAACAGCGGAGCAAGGAGAAGCGAGTTTTGCGGGAAAAGATCCATCTTACATTTATTCAAGGCTTGGAAATCCAACCGTGAAATTATTTGAGGAGCGGATGGCGGCTTTAGAAGGAGGAGAAGCGGCACTCGCGTTTGGTTCGGGAATGGCAGCAATTTCAGCCACGTTAATTGCTTGTTTACGCGCTGGAAATCATATTATTTGTTCAAATGGATTATATGGATGTACTTACGGATTTTTAGAAGTGCTAGAAGAGAAATTTATGATTACCCATTCATTATGCGAAATGGAAACTGAGGAAGATATACAAAGTAAGATTCGTCCGAATACGAAGTTGATTTTTGTTGAAACACCGATTAATCCAACGATGAAGTTAATTGATCTAGAGAAAGTTATAAAAGTAGCGAAACAAAATGAGTTGCTCGTTATTGTAGATAATACATTTTGTTCCCCTTATTTACAAAGACCTCTTGAATTAGGGTGCGATGCTGTTCTTCATAGTGCTACAAAATATATTGGCGGTCATGGGGACGTTGTAGCGGGTGTAACTGTTTGTAAAACGAAAGCGTTAGCTGAGAAAATTCGTCCGATGCGAAAAGATATTGGCGGTATTATGGCTCCGTTTGATGCGTGGTTATTATTGCGTGGGTTGAAAACATTAGCAGTAAGAATGGATCGACACTGTGATAATGCAGAGAAAATTGTAGCCTTTTTGAAAAATCATGAGGGTGTAGAAGGTGTTTGGTATCCAGAAGGGGAGCTAGCATCCCGGCAAATGAAACGCGGTGGGGGCGTTATTTCCTTTTCTATTAAAGGTGGTAAAGAGGAAACACAAGCGTTTATTAATGACCTCCATTTTATTACGATTGCAGTAAGCCTTGGAGATACTGAAACGTTAATTCAGCATCCAGCGACAATGACGCATGCTGCTATTCCAGCTGATGTACGCAAGAAGATGGGGATTTTCGATAATTTAATACGTTTATCCATCGGATTAGAATCGTGGGAGGATATTGTTTCTGATGTAGAGCAGGCGCTCCAGAAAATATCTCCTGTAAATAATAAATAAATAAAGAGTGAGCTATCGGTTTAGTATGTGTACGTAATCGATAACTCACTCTTTTGGTTTTACATATGTTTTAGGAGTGTTTCCACAAATTTCTCTAAATAACGCTGATCTACTTCATCGAAACGATCCTTTTCAGGGCTATCAATATCAAGTACACCCATAACATTTCCGTCTTTTATAATCGGTACAACGATTTCAGAATTAGAGGCACTATCGCAAGCGATATGTCCTGGGAATTGATGTACATCTGCTACAAGTTGTGTTGTTTTTGTTTCAGCTGCTACGCCGCAAACACCACGTCCAAATGGAATACGAACGCAAGCGGGCATTCCTTGGAATGGTCCAAGAACGAGCTGATTTCCTTCCGTTACATAAAATCCAACCCAATTAATACGATCTAAAAATTGGTTTAATAGTGCAGAAGCATTTGCTAAATTTGCGACTACGTTTAATTCGCCTGTTAACAAAGCATCAAGTTGTTTAATGACCGTTTCATATTGTTGTTCACGAGATCCTGCATAATTTTCTTTTGTAAACATGGAAACAACTCCCTTTCTATCGAGAAATGTAAAATCATAGCAAAATACGCTGTATTTCATATGACTTTGTCGATAGAAAATTAAAGGAATTTGTCTTAAAAGTCAAGAAATTTAAACTATAGCTGTTCAGTGAGAGGAAGTGAGCGCATGAAACAGACGAAACAGAAGGTAATTGATGCGGCGATAGCATTGTTTAATACGAAAGGTTACGATGGGACGTCAGTACGTGACATCGCAAAGCGAGCGGATGTGAATGTAGCGAATATTTCATATTATTTTGCTGGAAAGCAAGGGTTATTAGAACAGCTTATTACTGATTTTTTAGAAGGATATATTCATGTAATTGAAATATCATTTGAACAAAGAGAGTATTTGTCGGCAAAAGAAGTGATGGTACAAATGGTGCGAGGGATTTTACGATATCAATTTGAAAAACGAGAGCTGACGCGTTTCTTTTATCGAGAACTTTCACTTGATACAACGTTAATTCGAGAAGTGATGACTGTTTATTTTTCTAAAGAAAGATATTATATAGAGCAAATGATTAGACAAGGGCAGATGAAACAAGAGTTTCAAAAAGTGTCTTTTACGATGTTTATGACACAGCTTAAAGGCATGATAAATATGCCATTTTTATATCCACAATATATTTCAGAGGTGCTACATTCTTTTCCTTCAGAGACATTTTTCTTAGAAATGTATACGAAGGAAATTGAACAGTGGATGGAACAAGTACTCTTTGTAACGAATATGTATTATGAATTGCCAAGAGCTGTTCATATGTGAAAAATCCCCACCTACTGAACGGAGGTGGGGATTTTTATGTTTTCTTTTCTAATTTGTTGTTTTCTTTGCCATAAATTATTGCATACTAACGCGATAATCGTTAGTGTTGCTCCGAAAACTTCGATTTTATCGATGGTGTATCCGCGAGAAATAGAGCCGATGAGCGCAAGTATAGGAACTAAGTTCATAAATAATATGCCGTTAATAGATGAAATGTAGCGATTGCCCATATTCCAGCAAAAAACAGCGATAACGCCTGCGATAATCGACATGTAAAATAGTTCAAAGCGAACTGTCATAATTGTATGCAGTGACGGGAACGCGACTACGTTTGTATACGTTAATAAAGAAACGATGACAAGGAGTGATATAGAACCGAATGCACAAGTTAATGTTGTGTATCTAAGTGGTGACCAAGACTCGAAACGAGCACCACCATTTGTATAAATAACCCAGCACATAACGCCGCATAGCATAAATATATTGGTTGATATGTGACTTGCTGCGCCGAATAGTAAGTGAATATTCCCTTTTGAAATGACAAGCATCACGCCGATGAATGCACCGAACATACAAAAGAATGTATAGTTTTGTGGACGGTTGTTTTTTGTTATCCATTGCAATAATAGGGCAAGAAGTGGCATGAGAGATTGAATCATAGCAGCATGGATAGCACCAGATGGCCCTGCTAATTGTTGCCCGTAAAAAACGAGAAATCCATATCCTGCAAAACCGACCGTTCCGTAAAATAATAGGAAAAGGGATTTCTTTTCTAATCGAAATGAACGTTTCCCTTCAATCATAAAGAGAAGAATGATAAAGATGATAGTTGCTGATCCGTAACGGATTGTCGTGAAGAAGAACGGATCTATCACTTGCAGAGCACTAGCCATAACAGGAAACATAAATCCCCAAGCTGTTACAGCAAGCAAACATAAAAGTGATCCGAGTAACATTTGTTTTTTACTCAAGAGTATCTTTCTCCTTTCTATTTCGATATAGTAACCTTATAAAATAGGTATGAAGTGAGTATAAAGGTTGCTCTTTATTAAGAGGAAATATAGATTTTTTATAACAGTTATAACTTTTTGTTAGAGGTGTGTATCATATGGATTTTGAAGCGGTACGATCGTTTATTGAGGTGAAGCATACGAGAAGTTTATCGAAAGCGAGTAAACTTTTACATATTTCACAGCCAGCTCTCAGTAAACAAATTCAAAGATTAGAAGCTGATTTAGAAGTTACGTTATTAAAGCGCTCTTCTCAAGGGGTAGAATTAACAGAAGCTGGTGAGCTATTTATAAAACGAATCGAGCCAATTTTGGATCAAATATATGAAGTGAAAAGAGAAGTAAAGAGGTATCAAGAAAAGCAGAAAATTTCAATTGGTATATTGCCTAGTTTAGCTGCTCATTACATATCAAAGTGCAGAAGTGCATTAGAAGAAACATACGAAGTAGAATGGCAAATCGAACATACGAAAGTGTTAATAGAATTATTTAAAGAGGGAAAAATCGATGCAATGTTCATTGATTCAGTAGTAGAAAGAGCAAAGTGTGTAAAAGAAGTACGCCGTGAAAATATTGTTTGTATCGTTTCGGATGAACATCCTTATAAGAATAAAAAAATCGTTCAAATGAAAGATTTGCAGCACGAGAGGCTTATCGTATATCCGGAAATTTGTGACGTGAGAAAATTGATTATGAGAATGTTTCAAGGATTAGGAGTGAAACCGACAATTGCGGTGGAAACATCCTATGCAGAGCCTATGCTTGCGATGGTAAGAGCTGGGATGGGGATTACATTACTTCCAGAAATAGCGGTAGAACAAGCAATGCAAGGGAATATTCGTGTGATTTCTATTGAGCCTTCATTAATGAGAAGTATTTATTTTGTATCTCATAAAGAAGAATGCTCATTATTGCATTCCATTGATGATATGGGATGAAGTAAAAGAAAGAGTTAGAAATATTACAAGTGCAATAAAAGAAACATGAAATTTTAAAAAAAACTAGGTCAAAAACCGACCATTACATGGTATGATTAGTACATTGTTAGTTGTTAAATATAGGGGATTTCCCTTTTTATACATAATGCCTTCCATTTCATAAACGGAACGGACAAAAATAGAGATATAACTAGGAGGCTTTTTTGCATGGATTCTATCCTGACGATCGTTATCATTGTAGTAAGCTCTATTCTAGTGCTGCTTATGATAGAGCTTGTGATAAGAAATCGTTCATATAAAGATATTGAAGCGCTTGAGCAGTGGAAGCAAGAAATAAAAGATAAGCCTGTGGCGGATGAACTGAAACGGGTTAAAGAGTTAAATATGACAGGACAAACAGAGGAACTGTTTGGAAAATGGCGTGAAGAATGGGATGAGATTGTATCGAATACTCTTCCGAAGGCCGAGAAAAATTTAGAACGTGCTCGGAAATCAGCCTCGCAATTCTCCTTCCGAAAGGCAAAGCATGCGATGAATGAATCCATTAGCGGTTTAGATGAAGCAGATAATCGTATTACTGAGATTTTAAGCGAGTTACAGGAATTGATAGAGAGTCACGAAAAGAATAGTTCGGAAATTGAAGGATTACGTGATACATATCGTAGTATGAAGAAGAGTGTTCTTGCTCATCGTCATATGTATGGTGAGGCAGAACAAAAAATTGAAGAGTTGTTAGATACGGAATCCGCTAAATTCCAAAAGTTTGAAGAGGCAACAGAGAATGGTGATTATTTAAAAGCGAGAGAAATCGTTATGAGTTTAGAAGAAGGATTATCGAGCTTAGAGGTCATTATTCATCAGATTCCTGATTTGTTAGTGGAGTGTCAAGCGACATTACCAGTACAGCTGGAAGATTTATCACAAGGCCATGACGATATGAAAAAGCAAGGCTATGTATTAAATCATTTAGAAATCCCTAAAGAAGTACGTGATATGACAAAACAACTACAAACATGTTTAATGGATATACAAGAGCTTCATGTAACAGAAGCGGCAGAGAAAATGGAAGATTTAAAAACGCGTTTAGATGCACTATATGATCAATTAGAACAAGAAGTACATGCTAAATATTATGTAGAGCAAAAAACAGTTTCTGTTTACGATGATTTAGAAGATTTGCGTGAACAAACAATTGAAACAAAAGCTGAAACGCAATTTGTGAAGCAAAGTTATCAATTGCAAGATAAAGACATCGAGTCACAAAAATTAATTGAAAAACAAATGCACATTTTAATGAAACGTTTTGAAGTGTTGCAATTACGTGTCGCAGAACAAGATATTGCGTTCTCTGTTATTCGCGAAGAACTGGAAGAAGTTTATGAACAATGTGAAACGTTAAAAGTACTTCACGAAGAATATAAAGATATGTTGCAGACGATGCGTAAAGAAGAATTTGAAGCGCGTGAGAAGTTACAAGAAATGCGCAATACAATTGTAGAAACGAAACGCTTTATGCAAAAATCTAACTTACCAGGTCTTCCAAGTAGCGTTATGGAGGATTTACAAAGAGGGCAAGTTGCGATGCAAACTGTGTATGAGCAATTGGAATTAAAGCCGTTAAATATGCATGCTGTAAATAGTAGTTTAGAAGAGGCACATACAGTTGTGAGCGGTGTATATGAAATGACAGAAGAATTAATTGGACAAGCGTACTTAGTTGAAAAATTAATTCAGTATGGTAACCGTTACCGTAGTCATGATACAGATCTTGCGTATAGCCTAGATAATGCAGAAAAGTTATTCCGTGAATATGAATACGATGCAGCTTTAGAGCAAGCAGCTTCCGTGTTAGAACAACTTGAGCCTGGTGTTGTTCAAAAAATAGCTGAATTTGTAGACAATGAACAAACCCTTTGATGAAGAAGGGTTTGTTTTTTTGTGTAATTTTGAAGATGATGTTGCTATAATGAATAGCGGAATACAGTAAGGTTGTTCGTTTCAAAATAAAGTGAAACCATAAGTGATGGGGCTTCATCCACCACTGATTATTAATCTTCACCAATCAGGCAGCCTGCAAATAGCGGGAAAAACTGTACACTTTTATATAAAAACGGAACCTTTGAGTAGTCTTAGCGTAATTACACGTATTTGTGATATGATTATATGATGTGATAGCGCTGAAAGGGGAAGAACGATGATCTATTTTGATAATAGTGCGACGACGAAGCCATATCCAGAAGCTCTTCAATCGTACGTAACGGTTGCAGGGAACTATTTTGGTAATCCTTCTTCTATTCACTCGCTTGGAGGAGAGGCAGAGCGTCTATTAACACAATCGAGAACGATTGCAGCACAGCTCCTTCACGTTAAACCTTCTGAAATTATTTTCACATCAGGTGGAACGGAAGGGAATAACCTTGCGATTAAAGGAATAGCGATGAAGAATCGTTCGCGCGGCAAACATATCATTACAACAAATATTGAACACGCGTCTGTGTTTGAGGCATATAAACAATTAGAGGATCTCGGTTTTGATGTAACATATTTACCGGTTAACGAGCATGGTGTTGTATCGGTAGAAGATGTAAAACGAGCGCTTCGTGAAGATACGATTCTTGTGTCAATAATTCACGTGAACAACGAGACTGGAGCGATTCAGCCCGTTGCTGAAATTGGAACATTATTATCGAATTATCCGAAAATAAGATTCCACGTGGACCATGTACAAGGGATAGGAAAAGTACCACTTGATTTATACGCTTCTCATATTGATCTTTGTTCAATATCTGGGCATAAATTTCACAGCGTAAAGGGAACAGGACTTCTTTATGTACGTGATGGTGTAAGATTAGATCCAATCTTATCAGGTGGTCAACAAGAGCTTAAATATCGTTCAGGTACAGAAAACTTACCTGGTATTGTAGCGATGGTGAAAGCACTTCGTATGACGATGGAACAAGTGAAAGAAAAGGTAGTTCATTTGCAAAATTTACAAACAGAGCTGGTCCGTTTCTTTAAAGAGATGGAAGATGTAACGATTAATACGTCACTTGAATATGCGGCACCGCACATTTTAAATGTATCATTTGTCGGTTTAAAACCAGAAGTAGTCGTTCATGCTTTAGAAGAGCATGGTGTATATGTATCGACGAAGTCTGCTTGTTCTTCAAAAGCGAATGAAGTGAGCCGAGTACTAGTGTCAATGGGAGTACCGCACGCTGCAGCTACAAGTGCAATTCGCATTAGTCTAGCACCGGAAAACACAATGGAAGAAGTAAAACAATTTGAAGGTATTGTTAGAGAGACAATGCCAAAATTATATGAAGTGATGAGGTAAAGGAATATGATGACATATGAATATATTTTAGTTCGTTACGGAGAGATGACGACTAAAGGTAAAAACCGTTCTAAGTTTGTAAGCACGTTAAAAGATAACGTGAAATTTAAATTGAAAAAGTTCCCAAATATCAAAATCGATGCGACACATGATCGCATGTATATCGAGTTAAATGGTGAAGACCATGAGGCGATTGCTGAGAGATTGAAAGATGTATTTGGTATTCATAAGTTTAATTTAGCAATGAAAGTGCCGTCAGAATTAGAAGATATTAAAAAAGGTGCACTTGCTGCGTTTCTACAAGTGAAAGGCGATGTGAAAACATTTAAAATTACAGTGCATCGCTCTTATAAGCGTTTCCCAATGCAGACAATGGAATTACTTCCAGAGATTGGTGGGCATATTTTAGAGAATACGGAAGATATCACAGTAGACGTTCATAATCCAGATGTAAATGTTCGTGTAGAAATTCGCAGTGGTTATAGCTATATTATGTGTGATGAGCGCATGGGAGCTGGGGGATTACCAGTTGGCGTTGGCGGAAAAGTTATGGTACTTCTTTCTGGCGGTATCGATAGTCCAGTAGCAGCTTACTTAACAATGAAGCGTGGTGTATCTGTGGAAGCAGTTCATTTCCATAGTCCACCTTTCACAAGTGAGCGCGCGAAGCAAAAAGTAATCGATTTAGCACAAGAATTAACGAAGTATTGTAAACGCGTAACGCTTCACCTTGTTCCGTTTACAGAAGTACAAAAAACGATTAATAAAGAAATTCCATCTAGCTATTCTATGACGGTTATGCGTCGTATGATGATGCGTATTACAGAGCGTATTGCAGAGGAGCGTAATGCACTTGCAATTACGACTGGTGAAAGCCTTGGACAAGTAGCGAGCCAAACGTTAGATAGCATGCATACAATTAACGAAGTAACAAACTATCCGGTTATCCGTCCGCTTATTACGATGGATAAATTAGAAATTATTAAAATTGCAAATGAAATTGGAACGTATGATATTTCAATTCGTCCATATGAAGATTGCTGTACAGTATTTACACCAGCAAGTCCATCGACAAAACCGAAGCGTGAGAAAGCAAATCGCTTTGAATCGAAATATGACTTTACACCACTAATTGAAGAAGCTGTTGCGAATACAGAGAAGATGGTAGTACAAACAGTAGAAGTTGCTGAAGAAGAGCAATTCGAAGATCTTTTCTAAAACCATAAATTACCATTTCTAAATATGTATGAAGTCATGTTGTTTATCACACTCTATACTCACAAGGAGGTGATACAACATGGCAAGCACAAACAAATTAGCAGTGTCTGGTGCTCAAGCAGCATTAGACCAAATGAAATACGAAATCGCTCAAGAGTTTGGTGTTCAACTTGGAGCTGATGCAACAGCTCGCGCTAACGGTTCTGTTGGTGGCGAAATCACTAAACGTCTAGTTTCACTAGCTGAGCAACAATTAGGCGGTTACCAAAAATAATCCCATATACGATGGCTTAGAAAGAGCGGGTTCTCCCGCTCTTTCTTTTTATTTGAGTTTTTTGCACTTTGTTATTATTTGTAAGAAGGGCGATGTTCTTTGTCGAAGCGTCGATATATTTGAAAAGTTGTTGATGTATTTGGAGAAACGGTCAATATAATTGCATTTATCAAACCTGCCTTATCTTTCGACATAAGAATAAAAAATTTGTCAAAAGAAGAGGGTTCAAAATTTACTGAAAATTCTTTATTATAGAAGGGAGGCATAGAGATAAAGGAGGATGTTTATGAAGAGAGAGGAATTGTTAGCACCACCGTCTTATAATTTAGTGACAGAAATAGAGAAATACACGAATGAAAAAGAGAAACTCGCTTTAGTTTGGCAAGATGATAAAGGAAATAGAAAAGAGATTACATATTTTGAATTAATGCAAGGAGCGAATAAAATTGGAAACGCTTTTATAAAAAGTGGCTTACAAAAAGGGGACAAGCTCCTTATTATGATGCCACGTTTAATAGAGGCATATATGACGTATATTGCCGCAATTAAAGCTGGATTTGTAGTCATTCCAAGTTCAGAAATGCTACGAAAAAAAGATATTGAATACCGTATTCAGCATGGTGAAGTGAAGGGGATTGTAAGTTATGAACCGTATATTGGGCAATTTGAAGGTGTTGAGATGATAGATTCCCTTCAAAAATTTGTTCTGAGCGAGCAATCAGTAGACGGTTGGATCAATTTAAAGTCAGCATTAGAAACAGAAAGTGATGAACTAGAAATAGCAAAAACGGACAGAGAAGATATGGTCTTTTTATCTTATACATCAGGAACGACAGGGAATCCAAAAGGGGTCGTTCATACGCATGCATGGGCATACGCGCATTTGCGTACAAGCGCTCCAAATTGGCTTGGGATTGAAGAGAATGATGTTGTATGGGCGACAGCTAGCCCAGGATGGCAAAAATGGATTTGGAGCCCGTTTTTAGCGACACTCGGCTCGGGAGCAACAGGGTTTGTTTATCATGGTAAATTCGATCCGAAAACGTACTTGAATGTATTGGATGACAATAAGGTAAACGTACTTTGTTGTACACCAACTGAATATCGATTAATGGCCAAGGTAGAGAATTTAAAAGCGTATAATTTAGAGGCTTTACATAGCGCTGTATCAGCAGGAGAACCGCTAAATAGAGAGGTAATCGAAACGTTCCAAAAGTATTTTAATGTTACTGTAAGAGATGGTTACGGACAAACAGAAAATACTTTGCTTGTTGGTGTTATGAAAGGGATGGAAATTAAGCCAGGATCAATGGGAAAACCGACGCCAGGAAATCATGTTGATATTGTAAATGAAGAAGGTATTCCAGTAGCTGTAGGAGAAGTCGGTGACATCGCGGTTCATATTGAAACGCCGGCACTTTTTAAACAATACTATAAAGATGATGAGCGTACAGCGATGCAATTTCGTGGGGATTATTACGTTACAGGTGATAAGGCGAAAAAAGATGAAGAAGGCTATTTCTGGTTTGAAGGACGCGGGGATGATATCATTATTAGCTCTGGTTATACAATCGGACCGTTTGAAGTAGAAGATGCACTTGTAAAACACCCATACGTAAGAGAATGTGCGGTTGTCGCAAGTCCAGATGAAATTCGCGGAAGTGTCGTGAAGGCTTTTATCGTATTAAGAGAGAATATACAAGAGAACAAAGAAACATTAATTCCTATACTCCAAGAACACGTCAAAGAACTTACTGCACCATATAAATATCCTCGTAAAATAGAATTTGTAGATGAATTACCAAAAACAATTTCAGGGAAAATTCGCCGCATTGAGCTTAGAAAACAAGAAATGGAGCTCCCTTCAAAATAATTGTGAAAATAAAGAAGTAAATAGTTGAATGAAATATAAAATATATGATATTATAAATGAGAACATAAGTTCTATTTTATAAACTGAAAAAGAGGTGTCCGTATGATTTTAGGTATTAATCCGTACTTAGTTTTAGACGGTAGTGGGCAAGAAGCTGTAAAGTTTTACAAAGAGGCATTAGATGCAAAAGTTGAAGTTATGCAAACTTTTGGTGACATGCCTGAAAATCCAGAATACCCAATTCCAGCTGAAGCGAAAGAGCGCGTTTTACATGCTCATTTGAAAGTTGGTAATACGGAACTTATGATTTCCGATACATTCCCAGGTCAAGGGCATGCAATTGGATCTCAAGTAACGATTGCAATTCGAATTGATAACGCAGAAAAAACGAAAGAAGTATTCGATAAGTTACAAGAAGGTGGAGAAGTTTTAATGCCACTGCAAGAAACTTTTTGGAGTCCAGCATACGGACAAGTAAAAGATAAATTTAATATTGAATGGCAAATTACAACGTATTCTCCAGAAGCGTAATAAATGCTTAAAAAAGCACCATGTTTTTAAATGGTGCTTTTTTCTATACAATAAAGAAAAAGGGGATGAACATATGGGAGAAATTTGGCATGGTGGAACAATTTATACACTGAGAGAAGGAAATGAAACAGCCCCGGCTGTGTATGTTGAAAATGGTATCATCGCTGATATAGGAAATAAAGAAGAGTTAGAAGGCCGATATTCCACAGAAAAGTTGTACGATTTAGAAGGAAGAACGATGATTCCAGGGCTTGTTGATAGTCACATGCACCTTATTGGGCATGGGGAAAGATTACTTCGATTAGATTTGTCTTTATGCACATCTTACAAGGAAGTGCTTACCCTTGTTAAAGAACGAGTAGAAGAAGCGCCGAAAGGTTCATGGGTGATTGGAGAAGGCTGGAATGAAAATAATTTTACAGATACAAAACATGTTCACGTACGTGATTTAGATGTGATTTCGAAAGAACATCCCATTTTATTAAAGCGTGTTTGTCGGCACGTTACGTGGGTGAATTCTTACATACTTGAAAAAGCAAATATAACAGTAGAGATGAAAGATCCAAAAGGCGGGAAAATTGGCCGTGATTCATCAAATGACTTAACAGGTCTTTTATATGAGCAAGGACAGGAGTTAATTAAACATGTTCAGCCTGAGATTGATGAATCATATTTGCAAAGAGCGCTAAAAACAGCTATTAAGGACTGCTGGCAATACGGGTTAGTAGGCGGACATACGGAAGATTTAAATTATTACGGAGGCTTTCGAAAAACGTACAATGCATTTTCATATGTTATAAAAGAAATGCCTTTTAAAGCGCATTTACTCGTTCATCATGAAGTCGCTGATGAGCGAAAAGAATATGAAAATGAGCACTATATTGAATTTGGCGCGATGAAGATTTTTTCTGATGGTTCCTTTGGGGGGAGAACAGCCTTATTAAGTGAACCGTATGAAGACGCAAAGGAAACAAACGGCGTTGCGATTTTTTCTCGTGAAGAGCTTGCGGAATTAGTGAAGAAAGCTCGTGATTTACATATGCCAGTTGCGATTCATACAATCGGTGATTTATCGCTTGAATATGTAATTGATGCGCTTGAATTATATCCGCCAGCAGAAGGATTACGTGACCGTATTATTCATTGTCAGCTTGCTCGTGAAGAATTAATTGAGCGAATGAAGAACTTACAAGCGATCATTGATATTCAGCCTATATTTGTTTCGTCTGATTTCCCGTCAGTCGTTGGAAAATTAGGAGAGCACCGTCTTCGTTATGCGTATGCTTGGAAAACGTTACTCGGTGCAGGCTTGCATTGTAACGGAGGATCTGATGCCCCGATTGAACAAGTGAATCCGTTTCTAGGCATATATAGTGCAGTTACACGCAGAAGTTTTATTGATGGCGTATGCTATATGCCGGAGGAAAGGTTAAATGTATTTGAAGCAGTTTCCTTATTTACGACGGGAAGCGCATATGCCATTGGGAAAGAAGGAAAGCGCGGTAAAATTGCGAAAGGCTATGAAGCGGATTTCACGATACTAGATCGTAACATATTTGAAATTGAAGTAGAAGAAATAAAAGAAGTACAAGCTGAGGCTACTGTAGTAGATGGTCGGATTGTGTATCAAAACTATATGTAACCAAGAAAAAAGAGTGCTGGGATACCCCAGCGCTCTTTTTCTATAGAAATGTTCTCTGTACTTTTTCCCAGAACGAGTTGTTTTTTAGTTTTACCGTTTTAATTTGCTTATCGCTTAAACGTACAACAACTTTTTCAACTTGTTTAATGCTAAGCGCTTCGTTATCCATGCCGATAACAGGATAATCGTTACCGTCTGGAACGAGTTTTAAAGTTAATGTACGTTCATGATTTAAAATGAACGGTGAGCCAAGTGTACGGTATGTATTGTTGTTTAAAGATGCTAATTCACTTACTTGGAAACATGGGATTAGCGGATCAACAACTGCTCCATGTAATGATTTATTATAAGCTGTACTTCCTGTCGGTGTAGAGATGACTAAACCGTCTCCTCTAAACGTTTCGAAATATAAATCATCAATATGCACATCGACAACAAATGTTTTAATGATGCTAGATCGTAAAGAAAACTCATTTAAACAATGAAAAGATGTACCGTGATCAACATCTATTTGAATTGTTGGATATTTTCGCACTTCAATTTCATTTTTTGTAATCTCTTGAAGGGCTGTTTCGACGTGATCAATATGGAAATCGCAATAGAAAGAGATTTCATCTTTCGTGGAAACACCTGCGTATAGACAATCTTCTCTAAAGCCTGTTTTACGAACAGCTTGTAGGAAGGTTCCATCATCTCCAACACTGACGATAGCGTTTGCATTTTTTGGATGATCTAATATGGTAAATCCATTTCCCTCTAAAATACGATATATTGGCTTCATTTTTTCAACGAGTGTTGTTTTGTCATCACCATAAAAGAAAAATAAATTACGACGATCTGCCATTGTGTATCCCTCCATTGCAGTCAAATTTTCTAATGTTAGTGCCATATCCAATCAGAATGTATTCCTGATGATATGCTTAAATAATATATTTCGATATAAATTGTCAAAATCCCTCTTTGTTTTTAGAAAAATTCATAAATTCAATTTTATTTAAAATCGTTTAATCCTGCATAAATCTGTCGATAATGGATATGGAGTGAAAGGATGGTACAAATGAAGTGGATTGCAATTGGATTGGTTATTCTCCTACTTTTCATCTTGTTTATATTATTGTCGAAGGTATCGCTCAAAGTGACGTTTCTATATACAGAAATGGAAAAGCAATGTTTATTTCAGGTGAAAATATGGATGATTCGATATACGTTTGATGTGTTGGAAAGAATTGAGAAACAGCAAAAAAAGACAGGACAAAAAATTGAAAAAGCAGAAAAAGATGGTGGCATAGAAAATAAAATTATGGCACAACTTGATAGCATCGGCGAACTGATAAAAAAGCTACAAGAGATCCATACTATTATTAAAGGTTTCCTCAAACGAGTGAAAATCAATGGTTGGAAATGGCATTCGCAAATTGGAACCGGCGATGCAGCTAGTACTGGAATTGTTACTGGATACGCATGGGGGACAAAAGGGATGGCTGCCGGAGTCGTAGGGCAATATATGCATATTGTTGATATACCAGAGTTTGAAATTACACCTGTTTTTCAAGGGAAGGGATTTGCATCAAAATGTGAATTAACAGCTTCCTTTCGTATAGTTCGTACTGTGAAAACAGCAGTGAAATTACTCATTTTTATGAGAAAGCAAAGATCTGGTATGACAGAAAAAACTGTTCAAACATAGGGGGGATATAGAATGGACCATCCAATTCAAGGTTTAATGACAACCGCAATGCAGCATTTAAAACAAATGACTGATGTAAATACAATAGTTGGTGACCCAATTAAAGCTGCTGATGGCAGTGTAATACTTACGGTTTCTAAAGTGAGTTTCGGATTTGCAGCTGGCGGAAGTGAATTTGGAAAAGTAGAAAGTTCTGGCCGTCATCCATTTGGTGGAGGTAGCGGCGGGGGTGTTTCCATTAACCCTGTTGCGTTTCTCGTTATAAATGGAGAAGGTGTGAAAGTTTTACATTTAGATAAACAAACACATGTCATCGATAAAATAATTGAATTAGCGCCACAAGCTGTTGATAAAGTGAAAGAAATGATGGATAAACGAAAAGAAGATGATCCGGAATTTCAAATTTAACGAATAAAGAAGCTAATCAATGGATTAGCTTCTTTTATTTTTTGTAAATAAAGCGATTTTATTTGCATTATCGAGAGGGACAAACTATCATTTACATTGTACATATTTTGTTTAAATAAGGGAGGATTTTTAAGTGGCAAACGTAACTTTTAAAGGTAACCCAATTACTTTAGTTGGAACAGAAGTTAAAGTTGGCGATCAAGCGCCAAACTTCCAAGTATTAGCAAATGACTTATCTCCAGTAAGTTTAGAAACATACAAAGGTGAAGTGAAATTAATTAGTGTTGTACCTTCAATCGACACAGGTGTGTGTGATGCACAAACTCGTCGTTTTAACCAAGATGCAGCAGGTATTGAAAATGCGAAAGTATTAACAATTAGCGTTGATTTACCATTCGCTCAAAAACGCTGGTGTGCAGCAAATGGTTTAGAAAACGTTGCTACACTTTCTGACCACCGTGACCTTTCATTCGGTGAAGCTTACGGCTTAGTAATGAAAGAACTTCGTTTACTTGCTCGTGCAGTATTCGTAGTAGATAGCAATGACAAAGTAGTTTACGTAGAATACGTAAGCGAAGGCACAAGCCATCCAAACTATGAAGCAGCATTAGAAGCAGCAAAAGCTGCGAAGTAATGTGGATGAAGACGATCTCTTTGTAAGAGGTCGTTTTTTCTTATGTATTGCTAAATGAAAGAACCGATATATGAGAAAAAACGCCGGTATAATATAGCATCTGAAAGGGAGCTCTTAAAGAGAGGTCGCTTTTTCTTTTGGGAAAAAATTAGATTATGGTATGATATAAGTTATGTGTAAATGAGAGAAGGAGGAATGTACGTGAGTCAGGCAGTAGAAACATTATTTTCTATTTTTGATTCTTCTACGGTAGTTTTACGTAAAGAATTAGATGTAACATATTTAGAGGCGCTTGTAGAAACAGGTGATAACTTGTTTGAAGGAGCGATTTTACAAGAAGAATTATCCGAATCAACAATTGAAAGGTTGAATCGTGAATATAGTACGTTTAATGAAGAAACATATAAAGGTGAAGAAATTCGTAAAGCATTTCAGTTAGCCATTTTAAAAGGAATGAAAGAAGGCGTACAAGCGAATCACGAAATGACGCCTGATGCAGTTGGAATGTTCATGAGTTACTTATTCCATAAATTTATGCAAGGTCAAAACGAAATTACAGTTTTAGATCCTGCAATTGGAACAGGTAACTTAATGACTACAGTGTTTAATAGCGCCAAAGAAGGACTAGAAATGAGTGGGTTTGGTGTAGAAGTGGATGAAGTGCTAATTAAACTTGCTTTAGTAAATGCGAATTTACAAAAGCATGCAATCGAATTCTTCCATCAAGATGGACTAGCACCACTTTATATCGATCCAGTTGATGCAGTCGTTTCAGACTTACCGATTGGTTACTATCCAAACGAAATCGGTGCGAGTGAATATAAGTTAAAAGCAGATGAAGGAATGTCTTATGCACATCATTTATTTATTGAGCAAAGTGTGAAACATACGAAAGAAGGCGGTTATTTATTCTTCTTAGTACCGAACTTTATCTTTGAAAGTGACCAAGCACCAAAACTTCACGCATTTATTAAAGAAACATGCTTTATTCAAGGACTATTACAGCTTCCTGTTTCCATGTTTAAAAACGAGAAAAATGCAAAAAGTATATTTGTTCTCCAAAAGAAAGGGCCGAATGTAACGATGCCGAAACAGGCGTTATTAGTGGAGTTACCTAAATTTTCCAACATGAAGGCGATGGAGGATATAATGGATCAATTAAATACTTGGTTTGCAACATATAAGTAAATTGGGATATATGTAACAGGGGTAGTGATTGATATGATACAGTTTTATATGATATGTAATAATTTTTAATATATACAAGATAAAACTGAATTTTTTTGAAATCTGTAATATATTTTTTTTCTTGGTGTTACAATTTTTTCACTTGAAATATATGTCGGACGATGTTTAAATTAAACTCGTGAGTATAAAATGTACTGAAGATGAAACGTTTTCATTTTTATTACATTTAATTAGATAAAATCGAGCGGTTTGTGGAATATTCCACACAACTACCAAGAGAAAAAGGGGCGAAAGACTAGATGTCAAAAATCATCGCGATTAACGCAGGAAGCTCTTCCTTGAAATTCCAATTATTTGAAATGCCAAGTGAAACAGTATTAACAAAAGGTTTAGTAGAACGTATCGGTTTAGAAGATAGTATCTTCACAATTACTGTAAATGGCGAAAAACAAAAAGAAGTTACAAACATTCCAGATCATGCAGTAGCAGTTAACATGCTTCTTAACAAATTAACTGAAAACGGAATCGTGAAATCTCTTGATGAGATTGGCGGTATCGGTCACCGTGTTGTACACGGTGGCGAAAAATTTGCTGACTCTGTTTTAATTACTGATGAAGTATTAGCTGATATCGAAGATTTAAGCGATTTAGCACCACTTCATAACCCAGCAAACCTTGTTGGTATTAAAGCATTCCAAGAAGTACTTCCAAACGTACCAGCAGTAGCAGTATTTGATACAGCATTCCACCAAACAATGCCGGAATCTGCATTCCTATACAGCTTACCATATGAGTACTATGAGCAATACGGTATCCGTAAATACGGTTTCCACGGAACTTCTCATAAATATGTAACTGAGCGTGCGGCTGAATTATTAGGTCGTCCACTTGAAAGCTTACGTTTGCTTTCTTGCCACTTAGGTAACGGTGCAAGTATCGCAGCAGTAGAAGGCGGAAAATCAATCGATACTTCTATGGGCTTCACTCCACTTGCTGGTGTAACAATGGGAACACGTTCTGGTAACATTGACCCTGCGTTAATTCCATACATCATGGAAAAAACAGGCCAAACTGTAGAAGAAGTAGTTAACGTATTAAACAAGAAGAGTGGTATGTTAGGTCTTACGGGTTACTCTAGTGACCTACGTGACATTATTTCTAAAGAAGAAGAAGGCGACCACCGTGCGAAAGTAGCACTTGATGTATTTGTAAGCCGTATCCATAAATACATCGGTTCTTACACAGCTCGTATGAAAGGTGTCGACGCTATCATCTTCACAGCTGGTGTAGGTGAAAACAGTGCGATTATTCGTGAGCGCGTATTAGAAGGCCTTGAGTATATGGGCGTATACTTCGATGCAAAACGCAATAACGTATTCGGTGAGGAAGCATTCATCAACTTCCCACACTCTCCAGTAAAAATTATCGTAATTCCTACTGATGAAGAAGTTATGATTGCTCGTGACGTACTACGTCTTGGTGATATTGGTTAATATATGAGAAAAAGACGGAGTCCTATAGGATTCCGTCTTTTATTTTTGTCTCAATAAATGTTGCTAGTCCATTGGGATACAATATTTTCTCATCTTGAAAAAATGCTGTAATTGGAATCCATTTCGCATATGATTTTGTTTGTTCATCTTGAAGTGGGATCATATCAATTGTGTATAGTGAAGTGTCTAAAAAATGAAGAGTGTATAATTGAATAATTTCATGAGCTATTTCATCATTTACAGAAAAAATATTTTCAAGGCATCCTAAGTAAGCAGTGATGTTTACTTGTATACCAAGTTCTTCTTTAAATTCACGAACTACTGTTGATGTTGATTTTTCTCCAAATTCAATGGAGCCGCCAAGTGGCCGATAATATTGCTCGTTGTCTATATTGTATTCTTGGACGAGAACTCGTTCGTTATGAAGTAAGATTCCAAATGCTTTTGCGCGTGGACACATACATATGCCTCCTGTATAGTGGATAAATATATGTTTAGCTTAGCAGACTTGTAAAGAAAAAGCAGAAATATGTTACAATAGAAAAAAATCGAGCGAGGTGGTTGTGACGATGCGATCGAAGCGAGAACAAGCCATTTTACAAAATATAAAGGATTGGGAAGTACAATTGGTGGAGCAAGAAGCGACTGATTTTCAAAAGATGTTTGATAAGTGGTTGCATACTACAATTGCGAAACTGCCTGAGAAAAGACGAAACGATTTCTTTACGAAAGCAGATGGATGGCTCTTTCATTTGCATGCACTTATTCAAAGTTCACAATCACAGCTAGATGCACGTAATCGTATTTTAGGAACGTCGAGATTATTTGATGAATCAATTGAGCAACTTGAAGATTTGAAGGCATTATCCATTGATCAATTAACATACATAGCAGAGCAACAAACAGCACGTCATCGTCTTTATTCATTCGTGCAAGGCGGGGCAACGGGTGTTGGTGGTTTATTATTATTAACGGCGGATTTCCCTGTTATGATTGCATTAAACGTAAAGGCAGTGCAACTTATTGCGACATCGTTTGGGCATGATGTGAACAAGCCTTATGAAATGATGCTTGCCTTAAAAGTATTCCATGCAGCATTACTGCCGGCAAGACTTCAGCAATATGCATGGTACAATTTACTACAAGAACTAGAACAAGAAGATTCATTCTTTTATGAAGGAGACGAAGAGGTATTAAAGCCGGCTTCTACTGAAGTTGTGTTAAAACAAATTTTGAAGACATTTTCGATTTATGCACTTCGTCGTAAACTTTTCCAAGGTGTTCCCGTATTAGGCATGGCAATTGGCTCTACAGTGAACTATCGCTTAACGAGGAATGTTACTGAATTTGCAAATAAGTTTTATCAAGTACGCTACATATTAGAAAAAGAAAAAAGTGAACTGCACCCCAATTGTTAGACACAGTCTAACAATTGGAGGTGCAGTTTTTCTATGGCTAAATTTACAGCTGATGAAAAAATACAAATCGTTCTACGTTATTTGAACGGAAATGAAAGTTATCGAGAAATGGGTAGATCGCTCGGTATAAGTGACACAATCATTTTGAATTGGGTAAACCAATATAAACAGAATGGTCTGGAAGCTTTTCTAAAACGATGTACAAATTACACACAACAATTTAAACTAGACGTACTAAACTTTATGATTGAAAACGGTATGTCCTTATTTGAGACGGCAGCTATCTTTAATATTCCTGCCCCTTCAACGATTTCTGTTTGGAAAAAACAGCTCGAAACACAAGGAATTGATGCCCTTCAATCTAAGAAAAAGGGGCGTCCATCCATGAAAAAAGATTCAAATAAACAATTAAAACAACCTTTAGCTGAAGGGTCAGTCGAAGCACTTGAAGCACGCATTAAACAGCTTGAGATGGAAAATGAGTACTTAAAAAAGTTAAATGCCTTAGTTCAAAACAAGGAAAAATCACAAAACAAGACAAAGCGCAAGTAGTCTATGAATTAAGGCATAAATATTCGGTGAAGGCACTCGTGGAGCTAGCTACTATTCCTCGAAGCACGTATTATGATTTAGTAAAGAAAATGAATCGTCCAGATGTAGATGCCGATTTGAAAGCTGAGATTAAAGCGATTTATGAGGAAAATGAAGGTCGTTATGGTTACCGTCGCATTCGTGATGAATTAACGAATCGTGGCCAGAAAGTGAACCACAAGAAGGTTCAGCGTATTATGAAAGAGCTTGGGTTAAAGTGTGTTGTGCGTATGAAGAAATATAAATCCTATAAAGGAAAAGTCGGTAGAATTGCACCGAATATTTTAGAGCGTAATTTTCATACAGATGCACCGAATCAAAAGTGGGTAACAGACATCACAGAGTTTAAATTGTTTGGAGAAAAACTGTATGTATCACCTGTATTAGATTTGTATAATGGTGAAATTATTACCTATACAATTGGTTCTAGACCGACGTATTCGCTTGTTTCAGACATGTTAGAGAAAGCATTGGAACGTTTACCTGAAACCCACCAGCTACTGATGCATTCGGATCAAGGATGGCATTATCAAATGAGACAGTACGTCCGTACTCTTGAATCAAGAGCTATCGTCCAGAGTATGTCTCGAAAAGGCAACTGTTACGACAACGCAGTAATAGAAAATTTCTTTGGGATTATGAAGTCGGAGTTCCTCTACATAAAAGAATTTGAAAATGTAGAGCACTTTAAAATAGAATTAGAAAAATATATAGATTATTATAATACGAAACGGATTAAGGCAAAATTAAAAATGAGCCCGGTACAATACCGGACTCACTTTTATCAAGCTGCCTAATGAAATAACCGTGTCTAACTTTTAGGGGTCACTTCAGAGGCCGAAGCCTTTCGCTTTTTTAGTTTGTTGCATGTTTTTTTGACATTGGAATAGATACTGGTTGCTGTGTTGCTGTTTTTTCTGTTTTGGGATAGTAAATTAAATCCAATGTTTTTGCCTGTACAGCAATCGAAAGAATAGTAAAAGCAATCTCTGTCCAATTTAAATAATATAATGAAAGCGCAAGAACAATCGCGTCAAAGACGAAGAAAATTTGCCCAATTGTAAAACGAGTTTTTTTACTTAGTACAATTGTTAAAATATCGTCTCCACCGGTTGCACCGCCAAATCGCAATATAAAACCGAGTCCAATACCAGCTAACGCACCGCCGACTACTGCAGCTATAAATAAATTATTTGATAAATCTACCGTAAAAGGAGAATAATTTTCCATAAGGGAATAAAATACTCCGAATGAAATCGAACCCAGGAATGAATAACCAACCATTTTTTTACCTAAAAATGAAGCACATAGTAAAATGATAGGGATATCCATTAATACCGTTGAAATAGACGGTGAAATATCATGAAAATTTTGGATAAATAGTGCAATACCTACAAAGCCACCTTCTGTTAAGTGGTTTTGGAAGTGAATGTGATATAGCGCTGCTGCTAAAATAAATGAACCGATTAAAACCATAAAAATTTCTTTAATAATTTGTCGACTTTGGATGTTCCTCATCGTTATTCCTTCTTTCCGTAGTTAGTAGTCCTTTTTGTGTTGTAAACTAACTACGAGCTCACATGTAGCCTTCAGTTAGTTTACGTAAAACTAACTACGCTATATGTCGCTGAAGAAATAACGAATAATCCTCTCGTCCATCAATTCTCCCTACTTTCGTTTTAGTTTAAGTCTTAAAACGACTAAACAAAACGTGGAGTAGGATTCGTCATTTAGCAATCCTGCTCTTCTTTGTTTTGTTTAGCTAGTAACAATTAAGTCCTAAACAAAACGCTATGTGTAAGAAGAGTCTTTTTGTTGCCAAATTATCCTTCGGGCAATCATAATTTCCCCACTCTCGTATTTTTTTCGCTAGACTAAAGTATCTGAGCTGAAAAATACGCTACGTGTATGATTCGTCAATACGATGCCACATGCTCCTTCGAGCGATCATGATATCAAAATCCCTTCCTTCAAGATTTATATTATTATATCATACTTTCAAAAAATGTATGCGGATGGAAACCGACAATAACCGGAGGAAACCTACATAATTTGTTATGTTTAAATATTTTTGTAGAAAAGTCTAAGTTATTTTTAAGATTGGACAATTTTCAAAAGTTTGTCCAATAAGTAAGAAAGAAAAAGTTTAACAGTTATTCACTCGTGTTTTCTTCATCACTTTTATCTTTAAAAAAGGCATCCCAACTAATAACACTTAAAAAAGTTAAAGCAATAATAACGAAAGCCCGCATGAATTTGAGACCTCCTTTCGTTTATACATAGTATATGAACAAGATACTTTGCAATGTGTCATTTTTTTACAAGAGTCAATTATTATGAGATTATATTAATATAGACGGATAAAAGGAGAGATAAAAGCATGTTCAAAGATATGTTTAAAAGAAAAGAATTAGTATGCTCTGTTTGTCAGAAAAAGATTCAATATGAAGAAGAGCTCGTTGCTTTTGTGAAGTTGCCGAAAGAAAGAAATTTGTTAGTCGGCCCATTTGATGTATGTTTAGCAAAAACGGCGCAAGAAATATATTGCAAAGCTTGTTACGACAAAAAAGCATGACCCAAATTAAATGAGGGGCATGCTTTTTTCATTGGTGTGTTTTTCCCTCAGATACGTTTTGGGTAAGACGATACCAAAGCCAAAGGTCATTAATGATGGAAGCGAGATCGGCAATTTCTGAATTAAGCTTGCAAGAAATTTCAAAGTTTTCTTCGTTATTTAAATGATGTTGTTTTGAATTAATATGGTGCTCGAGTTCTTTTATACGATCAGGTATTTTTCCACGAACTTGCTCCCATTTTAATAAAATAGTGTGCTGCGTTTTTTCAGAGATGTCTTCCCATTCTTCTTGTATGTTCGGCACTTCAATTCCTAGATGTTTATTGTATATGAAATACTTTTCCATAGGCTCACCCCCATTTTCCTGCTTCCATTGTACTTAAAAAAAGAAAGAAGTTCGACGAAATTGTTTGAAAAAAATTTGTGAATTCCCCTTGATTCATTTTATGAAAGGTGATAAAGTTTGGATTATTATAAGAAATAATGAATATTTATTCTTTAGGGGGATGCAAAATGGAGAAGAAAAAAGTGGTATTAGCATATTCCGGAGGTCTTGATACTTCCGTTGCAATTAAATGGTTACAAGAGAAAAACTATGATATTATTGCGCTTTGTTTAGATTTAGGGGAAGGAAAAGACTTAGCGTTTGTAAAAGAAAAAGCACTTTCAGTTGGTGCAATTAAATCGTATATGGTGGATGTTCAAGAAGAGTTCGCGAATGAATATGCATTGATGGCGATGCAAGCTCATACATTATACGAAGGAAAATACCCTCTTGTCTCTGCATTATCTCGTCCGCTTATCGCGAAAAAATTAGTGGAAATCGCAGAACAAGAAGGTGCGAGTGCAGTTGCGCACGGATGTACAGGAAAAGGAAATGACCAAGTTCGTTTTGAAGTTTCTATTCAAGCGTTGAATCCTTACTTAGAAGTTATTGCGCCTGTGCGTGAATGGAAATGGTCACGTGAAGAAGAAATTGCATATGCAAAAGAAAATGATGTACCAATTCCAATTAATTTAGATAGCCCATTTTCAATCGATCAAAACTTATGGGGACGTAGCAACGAATGTGGAATTTTAGAAGACCCATGGGCAGCGCCGCCAGAAGATGCATACGAGATGACATTGGCATTAGAAGATACACCGAATAAACCAGAGTTTGTAGAAATCGGATTTGAAGCAGGAGTACCGACGACTTTAAATGGCACTGCATATTCACTTTCAGAATTAATTAAAACATTAAATGCACTTGCTGGAAAACACGGCGTTGGACGTATTGATCATGTAGAAAATCGCCTTGTCGGTATTAAATCTCGTGAAGTGTATGAATGTCCAGCAGCAATGACGTTAATAACAGCACATAAAGAACTTGAAGATTTAACACTTGTGAAAGAAGTTGCTCATTTTAAACCGATGATTGAACAAAAATTAACAGAATTAATTTATAACGGTTTATGGTTCTCACCTTTAAAACAAGCACTCAATGCTTTTTTACAAGAAACACAAAAGCATGTAACAGGTACAGTGCGTGTGAAATTGTTTAAAGGTCATGCAATTGTAGAAGGACGTAAGTCTGAATATTCTTTATACGATGAGAAATTAGCAACGTATACTGTCGATGATGAATTTAATCATGATGCAGCAGTTGGCTTCATTTCATTATTCGGTTTACCTACAAAAGTATACAGCCAAGTGAATCAAAAGAAGGTGGAAGCGTGAGCAAACTTTGGGGGGGACGTTTTACAGAAGAAGCAGAAGCGTGGGTAGAAGAATTCGGAGCTTCTATTTCCTTTGATAAGCAATTAGTTAACCAAGATATAAATGGGAGTATTGCACACGTTACGATGCTAGCAAAACAAGGCATCGTAACGAAAGAGGAAGCTGAGAAAATAAAGTTAGGCTTACAATATTTATTAGCAGAAGCGAAAGAAAATAAGCTTACGTTTTCTATTCAAGCTGAAGATATTCACTTGAATATTGAAAAAATGTTAATTGAACAAATTGGTGAAGTTGGAGGCAAGCTTCATACAGGTCGAAGTCGTAACGATCAAGTTGCGACAGATATGCACTTATATTTAAAAGAAAAAGTGCAAGATATTATAAAGGCTACGAAGAAATTACAAAAAGTTCTTACTCGGCAAGCTGAGCAAAATATTGAAACGATTATGCCTGGATATACGCATTTGCAGCGTGCCCAGCCGATTTCATTTGCTCATCATATACTTGCATACTTTTGGATGTTAGAGCGCGATGTGAATCGTTTTGAAGATTCTTTAAAGCGCATTAACATTTCTCCGCTTGGTGCTGGTGCGCTTGCAGGAACGACATTTCCGGTTGATAGAGAGTATAGTGCTGAGCTTCTCGGATTTGAAGGAATCTATGAAAATAGTTTAGATGCGGTAAGTGATCGAGATTTCATATTGGAATTTCTAAGCAATTCTTCTATATTAATGATGCATTTATCACGCTTTTGTGAAGAGCTTATTTTATGGAGCAGTCAAGAGTTTCAGTTTATTGAAATGAGCGATCAATATGCGACAGGAAGCAGCATTATGCCACAAAAGAAAAATCCGGATATGGCTGAACTTATTCGCGGAAAAACAGGAAGAGTATACGGCAATTTATTTAGCCTACTTACAGTAATGAAAGGATTGCCACTTGCTTACAATAAAGATTTACAAGAAGATAAAGAAGGAATGTTTGATACAGTTAAAACAGTAGAAGGATGTCTGCATATTATGGCTGGCATGCTTGAAACGATGACTGTAAACAAAGAAAAAATGGGGCAAGCTGTGATGCAAGACTTCTCTAATGCAACAGAAATTGCTGATTATTTAGCAAGCAAAGGACTTCCGTTCCGCAAAGCGCATGAAATTGTCGGTAAACTCGTTCTTCATTGTACGCAAAAAGGAATTTATTTATTAGATGTATCGCTTGAAACATATAAAGAAATGAGTCCGTTATTCGAAGAAGATTTATATGAAGTACTTTCCCCTTATGCAGCTGTAAAACGCCGAAATAGCGCAGGTGGAACAGGATTTGAACAAATCCAAAAAGCTTTGGAGAAAGCGAAGGGTTTAACTAAAGAGGTTATTAAAAATTAAGTTGGAAAGTACGCCATTCTGTTAAAGGGTGGCGTACTTTCTTTTTTTTTAGTATTTAAGTTATGATATGGTAAAAAATCACAATTTTGAGGGAGATTTATGAAAAAAATATTATTTATAGTCTTATTATTAATTAGCTTAATTGCAAATGCTAAAGTTTTTCTTCTGGATAAATATATACTTGTTGGCGAACAGGAAAAGCGAGAAGTAGCGATTATCGCAACGATGTGGCATTTGCAAGAGAAAGGATATAAAGAAAGTGATATTTCATACATAAAACCGGCCTTTTATAGTAAAATCGGTTCTTACGGTATGAATGTACAATTTAAAGATGAACCAAACGAATCGTATACATATAGAGTTTCGAAAGATGCTAAAACAAATAAACTAATTGTACATCAAGCTAGCAATGTGTCAGGTGGAAAAGGCGGGAAGCATCAAGAGCTTAAATAGATATGAGAGACTGCTGATAAGTAATATTAGCAGTCTTTTATATTTTTAGAGGGGTGTCGAGCGTTTTATAGTTGTTCTTCATAATGATAAAATGATGCTTCTCGTGTATCGCTAAAAGCTGGATAGATTGAATAAGGTTAGGATATTTAGCAATTGGGTCTAAAAATATAATATGCCCTGCAATATTTTCTTCTATATTTTGGACTAGTTTTTTAATTTTAGTAGTTTCGTTTGAAAGTAATTCTTCTAACTCTTTTAAACTCATAGAATGATAGGTTTTTTTCGAAGAGATTAAAATCCAAGGAGCTTTCATGCCTTTTCCATGCTTTTCTTTGTATTCTGCATAAATGTCATGTATGTCAGTTGCGAATAGGGTGTTCTTTCTTAGTTTTGCATATGGAATAAGAGTGAAAGAAATTTTAATTGCCATTTTTAGCATCTTTGCAATTAAATATAAGTGATAAAAATGCTCCCCAATAGACCATTTTCCGTGCTCATGTCGATACCATAGTTGTTCTTGTGATAGTGAATGGAGCTTAGGAAGAAATTGTTCTCTTTGCATATGTAATGTGTGAAAATGTTTGGTTATATTTTCAGATTTCATATTTTAGAATCCTCCATATTTGAAATGCTTTTCTTAATTATAACACCTTTGCAAATATGCTTAATAAAAGCCTAGAACACTAGGTTCTAGGCTTCATTTTTTATTGATTAATCATATTTATGTCGATTCTCCGTAATACGAATATACTCAATATCCATTAAATCTCGAAGTAGCGCACCATGGCTTAGTTCAACACCATGTTTTTCTTTAAAGTGTGAGCATATTGTATTTAACATTTCAATTTCTTGATCGTTTACATCTAAAATAATACGTTCATGATCTCTCATAAAGAACCCTCCTTTTATAAACATATATATTCTGCCCTTAGATTCACAAATAATGTATGTTTATGTAATGTTAGGAAATTAGGGCGAGATGGAAGATGAGACGTATTTATAGGGAAATATGTGAAATAAAAAAACACCAAGTCCTCATGTGACTTGGTGTTTTATTTATAAATTAAAGTTCACCTTGCTCTTCATCACCACGAACAACAAGGACATCGCATTTTGCATAGCGAATAATATGTTCAGAGACGCTCCCAATTAGGAAACGCTCTACAGCATTTAAACCAGTTGCACCGCACATAATTAGATCCACTTTATGTGTTGGAGCAATTTCTTTTGAAATTTTAGATTTTGGATTACCGAATTCTAACACAGTTTCTACTTTTTCAAGACCAGCGTCAAGCGCAGTCTTTTTGTAGTCTTCTAACAAGTCTTCTGCAAATAGATTTGCACGTTCAGCAATTGCACGGCTATAAGCCTCTACTGCGGAATATGCTTTCACATCAACGATATGAGCGATTGTTAATGTTGCATTGTTGCGCTTTGCAACTTGAATTGCTTTTTTAAAGGCTTTTTCTGCTTCTTTGGAACCGTCCACTGCAATTAAAATATTTGTATATGTATTATTCATAGTAGATTCCTCCCAATTCGTTTTTATAACCCTTTACAACTTAATTATAAAACAAATTATAGTAATGTGCTTGCCAGAAACGTTACAGAATTTTGAAAACTCTGTTTCAATTCTTTTTAGTTGTAATTGGAGCGAGAACTTGTTACATATGAAGTATAGCAATTTAAAAGGAGGCATGTTTGTGAGACACGCGCTCATTACAGCCGGTACGAAAGGTTTAGGGAAGCAAGTAACAGAAAAGTTATTGGCTAAAGGATATTCAGTAACAGTAACGTATTATAGCGATACTGCTGCGATGGAAGAAATGAAAGAAACGTATAAACATTTGGAAGAACGTCTACAATTCGTGCAAGCGGATGTCACGAAAAAGGAAGATTTACATAAAATGGTAGAAGGAGCAATGAGCCGTTTTGGCAAGATTGACTTTTTAATTAATAATGCAGGTCCGTATGTATTTGAACGAAAAAAGTTAATTGATTATGAAGAAGACGAGTGGAACGAAATGATACAGGGGAACTTAACTGCAGTATTTCATTTATTAAAACTTGTCGTTCCAATTATGAGGGGGCAGCAATTTGGCCGTATTATTAACTACGGATTTCAAGGAGCTGATAGTGCGCCTGGTTGGATTTATCGTTCTGCATTCGCGGCTGCTAAGGTAGGGCTTGTTTCGTTAACGAAAACAGTGGCTTATGAAGAAGCGGAGTATGGTATTACAGCCAATATGGTTTGCCCTGGAGACATTATTGGTGAAATGAAAGAGGCAACAATCCAAGAGGCGCGCAAGCTGAAAGATAGTAAAACTCCAATTGGTAGATCTGGAACAGGTGAAGACATCGCACGAACAATTGCATTTTTATGCGAAGAAGATTCCGATATGATTACCGGTACAATTATTGAAGTAACTGGGGCGGTTGATGTTATTCATAGACATCGATAGAAATAAAGTGTGGCCTCGATTTATGTACTTTCGTTGGTATAGATATTATGGTTCATTAATATTGTAGAAAATCTATCGGAAAACTCGCGTTATTTTTGTCAAATATTGAGATATTATGTTAAAATATAAGAGCTTAGAAAGCGCTTAAAAAATGATACAGGGGTCATTTCATAACTCAAGGGGGAATTAATAATGCGTATCGGTATTCCAACAGAAATTAAAAACAATGAAAACCGTGTGGCAATGACGCCAGCGGGAGCGGTACATTTAGTACACAATGGTCATGAAGTTTTTGTTCAAAAGGGTGCAGGTGTAGGATCTGGCTTTACAGATGAAGAATACGTACAAGCTGGTGCAAAACTTGTCGAAACTGCTGAAGAAGCATGGAATCAAGATATGGTTATGAAGGTAAAAGAGCCAGTTGCAAGTGAATACGGCTATTTCCGCGAAGGTTTAATTTTATTCACATACTTACACTTAGCTCCAGAGCCAGAATTAACGAAAGCATTAATTGAGAAAAAAGTTGTTTCTATCGCATATGAAACAGTACAATTAGAAAACCGTTCTCTACCATTGCTTGCACCTATGAGTGAAGTAGCTGGTCGTATGGCTGCACAAATTGGTGCACAATTCCTTGAAAAAAATAAAGGTGGAAAAGGTATTTTACTTGCAGGTGTTCCAGGGGTGAAACGCGGAAAAGTAACAATTGTCGGCGGTGGGCAAGCTGGTACAAACGCAGCCAAAATTGCCGTAGGTTTAGGTGCAGATGTAACAATCATCGACTTAAGTGCAGAACGTCTTCGTCAATTAGACGACATTTTCGGAAACCAAGTAAAAACGTTAATGTCTAACCCATACAACATCGCAGAAGCTGTAAAAGAATCTGATCTTGTAATCGGTGCTGTATTAATCCCAGGTGCAAAAGCGCCGAAACTTGTAACAGAAGAAATGATTCAATCAATGGAACCAGGTTCTGTCGTTGTAGATATCGCGATTGACCAAGGTGGTATTTTCGAAACAACTGACCGTATTACAACTCATGATAACCCAACTTATGAAAAACACGGCGTTGTTCATTATGCAGTTGCAAACATGCCAGGTGCGGTTCCACGTACATCAACTCTTGCATTAACAAACGTAACAGTACCATATGCAGTACAAATTGCCAACAAAGGCTATAAAGCAGCTTGCCTAGGCAACTCTGCATTATTAAAAGGTATTAATACATTAGATGGCTATGTAACATTCGAAGCAGTTGCAGAAGCACATGGTTTACAATACGCTGATGCGAAAGAGCTTCTTGAAAAAGCTCCTGCTTTATCATAATAGAGGTACATGTAAGGCCTTCCTTTTGTAAGGAGGGTCTTTTTATTATTTATAAATATCGTGTAATACAGATGTAGAGAAGTGAAAAGAAATAGGAGGGGAAAGCATGGGGTATATATATGATATTTTGTCATTTGGTTTGCTTATAGCTGGAGTAGTTGCAATGGTTTTAGGTAAAAAGAAAAATGATCCGAAACTAAGAGGAATCGGTATTGGGATGGTAACTGCGGTACTTATCATTGGATTTCCAGATTTTATAAAAGGTTATATGGAAGGTGTGCTTTCTGCTGGAGATAGTGCATTTCCAATGAGATAGAAAAGAAGTTCTCTAATTCTCCTCATAGTTAAGAGAGAGTAGAGAACTTCTTTTTTCTTTAAGGGTTTTAAAAATGGGATTTTCTTCTTGTTAATATAAGTTCTTTTGTGCTAGTTTTAAGATGAGTATGTGAATAGTTGCAAAGAAGGGATCTAATGGGGAGAAAGAGCAGGAAGAGAAAGCAGGTTAGAAAACAAAAATATATAAAGAAAAAGCAGGAACAGAATATACCATTTTCAAAAAAAGTATCCCTTATTATAGGGAGAACGCCTAGGTATATTGGTATGTTTATGTATGTGATTTTGTGTGCGTATTCATTTGAGGTATTCTATAATTTGGGAATAACTCCTAACATTCTTGAAAGTATTTTAGACTTTATAGTTTTCACAATAGAATTAATCCTATTCTTTGTATTGTTTGGTAAGGTATGGCCAAGTAATGAAAGTACCAAGGATAAGAAAAGAAAGAAGAGCAGAAAATCTTCATATGCTTCAAGCTCGTCAAGTGGATTTGCCGATTATAGTAGCAATGATTGTAGCAGTTCAAGTGATAGTAGTGGAGGAGATTGCGGTGGTGGTGGTGACTAAAGGTGATTGAATATCGAGTTG
This sequence comes from Bacillus clarus, assembly GCF_000746925.1. Classification (GTDB taxonomy): domain Bacteria; phylum Bacillota; class Bacilli; order Bacillales; family Bacillaceae_G; genus Bacillus_A; species Bacillus_A clarus. Next base: position 1,549,277 of record NZ_JMQC01000008.1, on the reverse strand, counting down.
AAATATTTTACTATTCAAAAATATTTCGTGGTAAGTGCGATTAAGTGATTTTTTTGGAGAATGATTGATTAAAGGATGGGAAGAAAGATGGAGAAAGTAAATTTATTAGAGTTAACAAAAGGTATTACAGAGAAACATAAAAACTTCGTTGTTTCAAATGTGAATAGTCATTGTTTACGTATAGCTGTATTTACTGGTGAATATGATTGGCATTTTCACTCTAATTCGGATGAATTATTTATTGTGCTAGAAGGAGAATTATTAATTGATTTTCAAGATAGGGAAACGGAGGTTTTAAAACCAAATGATTCGATTTTAATTCCAGCAGGTACAATTCATCGAACGAGGGCATTAAAGAGAACGATAAATCTTTGCTTTGAAAATTTAGAGGCTGATACAGTTGTTGTGGAGCACGTATGAAGAAATTATCTTTAGCTGAGTATAGTAAGATTCTGCCGGTTTTAGAAGGGAATAAAAGAACAACGACTTTTGCCTATGCAGTATGTGAACAAATAATAGACGGTGAAATCTTTGTGAATGAGAGATTAACAGCGGGATTAATCGTAACAGCTAATGGCATTTATTATTTGTTTGGAGATACTTATGATCAAAATTTCCAAGATGCTTTGTTTTCCTATATAGAAAAATCTGTTTCAAAAGTGGAGAAACGATTTACACTTTTCACTTCCAGTAAAGAGTGGGAAATGATTATCGAAGAGTATTTTGCAGGTTTACTACAAAAAATCCCTCGGAAAACATTTCAATTTCAGAGGGGGATTTTTGAAGAGAGAAAACAAGACTTAAGTAAACGTACATATGCGATTAAGCGTATCGATAAAAACGATATAGAAAGAAGTAGTGAATTTACAGAGGGTTATTACAAAGAATATTGGGGATCAAAAGAAGCGTTTTTGAATGACGGTATTGGATTTTGTATAGAACAAGATGAAATGGTAGTGGCTGAGTGTGTATCGATTTTTAGAGGGAAAGGCTTTGCTGAAATTGATATTGCAACGCATGAAGAATATCAAAGAAAAGGATTAGCCCAAGCTGTCGCAACGTATTTCATAGAACATTGTATACAAAATCATATTACGCCTTGTTGGGATTGTAATATCGATAATATTTCTTCGCAAAAACTAGCTAGTAAATTAGGATTTTTTAATCCGGTAGAATACGTTTTATTTGTACGCAAGAAGATGGGAGAATAAAAGGTGAATGTTGAATTAACTAGATTTAAAGTAAAGCCAGGTAAAAGTCACCGCGTAGATGAATGGATGAAACTTCTAAACGATTATATGACAGAAGTACTTTTGACATTAAACGACGAGAAAATGTATGTAGAGACAATTTTCCGGGAAATAAAAGATGGTGAAGAGTACTTGTATTGGTATTCTGTGCAAGGAGAAGGCGGGGCTCTTGTCAAAAATTCTCATCATGAAATTGATAAAAAGCACTTGGAGTTTTGGTATGAATGTATTGATGAAGAAGCACCTGCTGTTGATATGAAAACGGAAGTTGTTATGATCCAAAGTATTGTGAAAGAAGCGATGAAATAATAGAATAGTATTCTTTGAATGGAATGTGTGAAGCACATCAAAAGGGTGTGCTTTTTTGTGTGCAATAATTTTTTAGAAAAGGTGTATACATTTCAAACCCTCAAACGTTGCGTATATAGAAGGGAGAGCAGAATGAGCCGTGATACGTTTGAATCATTATTAATAGAGAAGTCAAAAGTAGGGCACCTTATATTCATGTCGCTGTAAGAGGCGTAACAGTTGAGAAATATTGATTCTTGTTAATTAATGTGAATAATCAGAAAATTTATGTTATAATATGGGGAAAGGAGGCTTATATGAGGCAAATACATGGAGCAATTTATATTTACATAACAATGTTTTTCGTAGGAGCATCTTATGGTTTGGGGCATGCGTACTCGCATCCTATCGTAACCTTTTTGAGTGGAGCGTGTATGGCATTTGCGCTTCTTGTCCACCTTTTTTCAGTTTGGATCGTAAAATTTCAATTAAATATTAGTGAGATAGAAGAAGGCACTTTTTGAGTGACCTTCTTTTTTAATAATATTGGCGAAGCTCCTGTAACAATTTTTCAATTTCGCGTGTAGTTTCTTTACATATAGACAATGATGAAAGTACACATAAGCAGCTAAAATCAGGATATAAAATTAAAGTATGGTCTTCTCGAATTTTTGAAAGTTATTCGGAGAAAATGATTGTAGAGAAATTTGAAATAGTAGAGAAATAGAAAAAGGTAGCAATCACGCTACCTTTTTTATTACTTTACAAATTGTAATTCTTTCGGGAATTTCGTTAAAATTTCTGATCCGTCTTTTGTGATGTAAATATCATCTTCAATACGAACGCCGCCTACGTTTGGTACGTAAATACCTGGTTCAATTGTGAATACCATACCCTCTTTTAATAGAGACTCGTTTCCTTCTTTTACATCTGGATATTCGTGAACGCTAATTCCAAGTCCGTGACCAAGGCGGTGCGGGAAGAAGGTCCCGTAACCTGCATCTGCGATAACAGAGCGAGCGGCATTGTCGATTGCGCCAAATGTAGCGCCTGGTTTACATGCTTCGACTGCTTGTAGTTGACCTGCAAGTACAGTGTTGTAAATGTGCGTTTGTTCTTCAGAAATATCGCCAAATGCTACTGTACGCGTAATATCAGAGCAGTAACCGTCAATGATTACGCCCAAATCAAATAGTACGAAATCGCCGCGTTTCATTTTGTTTGCACCTGGAATACCATGTGGAAGAGCAGAATTTGCACCCGCTAATACCATCGTATCAAATGACATTTTATGTATGCCTTTTGTTTTTAATTCATGTTCAATAATTGCTAATACTTCTAATTCACTGCGGTTTTCCTGAATTGCATTTACACCAACTTCAACAGCGTAGTCTGCCATTTGAGCTGCTTGACGTAAGATAGAAAGTTCTTTTTCATCTTTAATTAAGCGCAGTTCGCGAACTTTTTCTTCAGCAGATTTGAAAGCTGCTTTCGGGAATAGTTTTGTTAATTCTTCATAACGTTCTACATTTAAATGTTCTTTTTCAATTGCAACTGCATTTGCATTAATACCACGGTCTTTCATTGCTTTTGCAATCATATCCCATGGTCTATCAGTATCAGTAAATCCGATAATTTCGTGTGTCCAACCAGCGTTACGCGCTTGGCCTTCTTCCATTTTTGGACAAATTAAAATTGGTTCTTTTTCTTGGAATACAAATAGACCGAGTAGTCTTTCATGTGGTTCACAATGGAAGTTTGTCATGTAGAAGACGTTTGGTGTAGAAGTTAAGAACGCAGCTTCTACGTTTTTTTCTTTTAGCCATTGCATTAAATTTTCTAATCTAGTATTCATGAATTAGCACCTCCGAGATTTCAGTTACATATATAACTTTACATCGGATGAAAGCGTTATGACAAGTATATCGATATTAGAAAAGACAGGGAATTGTGAAATCATGTAGAATAGAAAGTGTGAATGTGAATAAGGGGAGGAATGTAACAATGAAAGTATCTTATCATGGGCATTCAGTTGTAAAGATTGAAACGAACGGAAAGGTTATTTTAATTGATCCATTTTTAACAGGGAATCCAAAAACAGATTTAAAGGCTGAAGATGTAAAAGTAGATGCAATTATTGTATCACACGGACATGGTGATCATGTCGGTGATACAGTGGCCCTTGCGAAGAAAAATAACGCGGTCGTTATAGCTCCGTTTGAATTAGCGACATTTTTAGGGTGGCAAGGTGTAAATACACATCCAATGCATATCGGTGGCTCACACGAATTTGAGTTTGGAAGAGTAAAATTTACACAAGCATTCCACGGTTCTAGTTATATTGATGAAGAAAATAAAACAATTACATATACAGGTATGCCAGCAGGTATTTTATTTACGTCGGAAGAGAAAACGGTATATCATGCAGGAGATACAGCACTATTTTCTGATATGAAGTTAATTGGAGAACTTAATCATATTGATTTAGCATTTTTACCAATTGGTGATAATTTTACAATGGGACCAGATGATGCTGTTTTAGCAGCGAAATGGATTGATGCGAAAACAGTTGTACCGATGCATTACAATACGTTCCCAGTTATTGAGCAAGATCCATATCAATTTGTTGAAAAACTAAAAAAATGTACAGGTAAAGTATTAGAAGCTGGAGAATGTATCACACTGTAAAAAAGAAACCCTTCATTTTGAAAGACAAGTGAAGGGTTTTTATGTGTGTAATATTGCTTTGAAAGATTGTGTTTGTTTTGTTTTTGTTTCTTTTTTCGGTGGTAATGGTTGTTCGGGTGTTTCATTTAATTCCATCGCGACTCTTTTCCCATCAACAAAAGCTAAAAATACAGCACCTACAACTTCTAAAAATTTTTTCATTTTCATGCGCTCCTTTGTTTCATTTCTTGTCTTTATTGTATCGTTGAAACTAAGGACAAACTATCGAATGAGGTGACAGAAGCATTACACTGTCGTAATAAAATGACCAATGGGATGTAAGGGTCATTTTGTTATAAAAAAAATAGTACAGATATCCAAAGATAGAGTGTAACAGTTTTGAAAATATAGTATACTGAAAATACAACATATGATGAATTTAGGGAAAAGAAAGTATGGTGAAACCATTTGGCTACCAAACATAATCAAATTTTAGAACATATTAATAGCCTGCCGGTAGGGCATAAAATTTCTGTAAGGCAAATTGCGAAAGATTTGAGCGTAAGTGAAGGGACGGCTTATCGAGCGATTAAAGATGCAGAAAATAAAGGATATGTTAGTACAATTGAACGTGTTGGAACAATTCGAATTGAGCAAAAGAAGAAAGAGAACATCGAAAAACTAACATATGCGGAAGTCGTCAATATTGTTGATGGTCAAGTACTTGGGGGCAGAGAAGGGTTACATAAAACGTTAAATAAATTCGTGATTGGAGCCATGAAGTTAGAAGCGATGATGCGTTATACAGAAGCGGGAAACTTGCTTATTATTGGAAACCGTACGAATGCACATCAATTCGCATTAGAAGCAGGGGCCGCAGTCTTAATTACGGGCGGATTTGATACGGAAGATCATGTGAAGAAATTAGCAGATGAATTGAAGTTGCCGATTATTTCAAGTAGCTACGATACATTTACTGTTGCAACACTAATTAACCGCGCGATTTATGATCAGCTTATTAAGAAAGAAATTGTACTTGTTGAAGATATTTTAACACCAATTGAAGAAACAGTATATTTAAAACCTAGTGATACAGTACAACAATGGCATGCCTATAATGAAGAAACGATGCATGGACGTTATCCAATTGTAGATGAAAATAAAAAAGTATTAGGTATCGTAACTTCGAAAGATATGATTGGTGTTGCGAAAGAAACGCCGATTGATAAAGTGATGACGAAGCAGCCTATTACGGTAAATGGAAAGATGTCTGTAGCAGCTGCAGCACGTATGATGGTTTGGGAAGGAATTGAATTGCTTCCTGTTGTAGAAGAAGGGAATAAACTGCAAGGAATCATTAGCCGTCAAGATGTACTTCAGGCGTTGCAAATGATTCAGCGTCAACCGCAAGTTGGGGAAACAATCGATGATATTGTAACGAATCAATTTGTAAATTCGAAAGAATCAAAAAATGAGCATACGTATCAATTCTCAGTGACACCGCAAATGACGAATTCAATCGGGACGTTATCTTATGGTGTATTCGCAACAATTGTTACGGAAGCGACGAATCGCGTCATTCGTGCACAGAAGAAAAGTGATTTAATTGTAGAGAATTTAACGATTTATTTTGTAAAACCAGTGCAAATTGACAATATTGTATCGGTTCATCCGAAAGTATTAGAAATTGGGCGCAAATTTGGTAAAGTTGATGTAGAAGTGCATCATGATGGGAACGTTGTTGGTAAAGCGCTGCTTATGGTGCAGTTAATTGATCGATAAGCATTCGGAAAGAGTGGAATGAAGAATCCTGTGAAAAGGAAGATTTATTCCGCTCTTTTTATAAAGAAAATAGTGAATGAAGAGAATGGATAATCCCTTCATTTGGTATTTCATTTGTGATATAATCGAATTGTAAGATACTGGTTATAAAAAAGGGAAAGGTGGTATGTAATATGTCATCAGAACTACTCTTTTTTGGTAGTGTCGCACTATTCTATTTTCTTGTGATGATACCTATTCAATATTTGTACATAGAAGGATTAAGTGAACGAAAGAAACGGACAGGTCTCTCGCAGCAGGAGATGTATAAAAAGATGTCTTTTGAAGAAGAACAATTACACTTTCACGTACAAGGAAACCCATTTAATTTACCATCTGCACTCGTTGCATATATGATTTTGAAAATAAAAGGACGTAAAAAAGCATCACAATTTTGATGCTTTTTTTACATTGCTTTATAAGCTTCTGCTTCCTCTACTGCGAGCGGTAAGAAATGTTTATATTGACGGAATCCATTAAAAATACTGGCACCACCAAATAAAATAAATAACGCACCAACGATGATACGTGCGGTCGAGAGTTCGAGAAAGAATTGGTTCGCACCGAATAACATAACGAATAAACCGAGTGCCATAGCGGATTTCCCAGCAAGCCAACCTTTCTCCATTGGACGATTTGTACGAAAATATTTTGTTTTGTAGAAGAGATACAACATAAATGAGACGATAATACAAAAGACTAATACTGGCATAATACAATCCCCCATCATTTTGTATGTTATGTTTCTCTGTGAACTTTGAACTGCTAGTGGAGAAGAAAGAAATATCTAAACTTTCTAATTTCTATTATAAAGCAATTGTTCGCATGGATGAAATATTTTCCGCTATAATGGAGAATAAAGTGAAAAAGTTGAATGAATAAAAAGGAGACTATACATATGCACGAACAAATTTTAGCAGCGATTAAAGAGTTTGATACAATTATTATTCACCGTCATGTACGTCCGGATCTTGATGCTTTAGGCTCTCAGTGCGGACTTGGTACAATTCTTCAAGAATCGTTTCCAGAGAAAAAGGTTTATATGGTTGGATACAATGAGCCTTCTTTATCATATTTACGAGCAATGGATGATATTGAAGACAGTGTATATGAAAATGCACTTGTTATCGTTTGTGATACAGCAAATCAAGAGCGTGTTTGCGATCAGCGCTACACAAAAGGAAAGATGTTAATTAAAATTGATCATCATCCAAATGAAGATCCATACGGAGATATTACGTGGGTTGATACGACAGCAAGTTCTACAAGTGAGCTAATTTATGAGTTTTATTCTTACGGAAAAGATAAAGGATTAACGATTACAAAAGAAGCTGCTCGCCTTATTTTAGCAGGGATTGTTGGGGATACAGGACGTTTTTTATTCCCGAATACATCAGCAAAAACACTTCGCTATGTAAGTGAGCTTGTCGAAATGGGTGTAGAATTTACTGAGTTATACAATGAAATGTATAAAACGAAAGAAAAAATTGCTCGTTTAAACGGCTACATTTTACAAAACTTTACGATGGTAGAGGAAGGAGCGGCATATATTAAGCTTACAAAAGAAGTGCTAGAAGAGTTTGATGTACTTCCTTCTGAAGCATCTGGTGTTGTTGGGGCGCTTGGAAATATTGACGGATTAAAAGCATGGGTTCTATTTTTAGAAGAAGAAGATGTAATTCGTGTTCGTCTTCGTTCAAAAGGACCTGTTATTAATAAATTAGCAATGCAATATAATGGTGGGGGGCATCCGATGGCTTCTGGTGCAAAAGCATCTTCTTGGGAAGAAGCGGATCGTCTATTCGCAGATTTACGTGAGATTTGTAAATAAGATAAGTACAAAAAGAAAAGTAGAGCGCAAAAGCCCTACTTTTCTTTTTGTATATCAATACTAATTTCAAGTACGGTATCAAAAGAAATTGTATCAACTTTAAAACGATAGATTCGGTCGTAATGTTTATAAGTTTTGTTTTCGATTGCCTTTTTGAGTAGGTCCTTATTTTTGGCAATGCTTTGAATATTTTTCGTTAAAAGATGCTGTAGGTCATTATGAATGGCAGTGGTCATATTTTCGAGCGTAAGGTTGTCTAAATCATATTTATCTCGGTTTACAATTTTAATTTTGATTTCTTGAATGGTTAAGAGTTGTTTATTTTCTTTATTCAATTTCTCTTGATCTTCAAGGAGAACGTGAAGTTTTGCTTCTTGTTTGTCTATGATTTGTTTTTGCTCTGCAATTGTACTAGCTTGTTCTTGTTGGAAAACGCCGTATATGTACAAAAAAATAAACCAGCTCAAAACGCCCCCAACAGCCGCGCCAGATAAAAATAAATACCACCGTTTCGCAGTATTTGCACTTGGTACCCTCATACATGATCCTGCGTAAGCCATTTAATAATGATAAGACCGGTTTGCATGCCGCCTGTTGCGAAAAAAATAAGAAGAATTTGTTTTACAATGTCCTTCATATCTCCACCGAAAAAACTTCTTTCAAAGCTATAAAACGTATCGAAAGTTCCACCGATTGCTGCAACGAGTGCCCAAATTCTTAAGTTTTGTGCGAATTGACTAATTGAAGTAAGAGCGGGTTTCCCAATAAGAAATGCACCGATACCTCCAATTAATGAGCCGCCAAGTATTACTCCAAAGGCGATAAAGTAACTAATAATAAGAAGAGAGAAAAAAGTATGTTCTCTTACATCCATCGTCATTCCCCTTTCTTCTTCATATATATGGACAAAGTATGAGAAGTATGTTTTGATTTCCGCTTTCCTCATCACCTATAATGAAAGTAGTCAAATAGGTAAAGAGAGGGTACAACAGTGAAGTTTGTGCATTTACAATGTCAAACCGTTTTTAGTTTATTAAAAAGTGCTTGTAAAATTGATGAACTTGTCGCTCGGGCGAAAGAACTTGGTTTTTCGTCTCTTGCAATTACAGATGAAAATGTGATGTACGGAGTGATTCCGTTTTATAAAGCATGTAAGAAAAATGGTATACAGCCTATCATTGGCTTAACAGCTTCTGTTTTTAGCGAGGAAGAAGAGAAGGCTTATCCGCTCGTTTTACTTGCGGAAAATGAAATAGGCTATCAAAACTTACTAAAAATTTCTAGCAGTATTATGACGAAGTCAAAAGATGGTATTCCGAAGAAGTGGCTTGCTCATTATGCGAAAGGATTAATTGCGATTTCACCAGGGAAAGGTGGAGAAATTGAACAGTTATTGTTAGAAGATAAAGAGAGCCAGGCTGAAGAAGTGGCTCGTACGTATCAAAATATGTTTAGTAGTTTCTACATGGGTTTGCAGCATCATGCAATTCAAGATGAACTACTGCTGCAAGAAAAATTACCTCAGTTTATTAGCGATGTAAATATTCCGGTCGTTGCGACAAATGATGTGCGTTATATTAATCAAAGTGATGCACTTGTGCATGAATGCTTACTATCTGTTCAAAGTGGAACGAAAATGACTGACCCAGATAGACCGAGACTGAAAACAGATCAATATTATTTAAAGTCATCCGCTGAAATGGAGGCATTATTTTCTCATGCGGAAGAAGCAATTCATAATACAATACGAATTGCCGAGCGTTGCCGTGTGGAGATTCCGTTCCATGTCAATCAACTACCGCAGTTTCCGGTTCCATCTAATGAAACAAGTGACGTATATTTACGCCGTATTTGTGAAGAGGGATTAAAGAAGCGATACAGTACACCGAAAGAAGTGCATATAAAGCGCTTGGATCATGAGCTTACAGTTATTTCTCGCATGGGCTTTAGTGATTATTTTCTCATTGTTTGGGATTTCATGAAGTATGCACATGAACATAATATTTTAACAGGACCAGGGCGTGGTTCAGCAGCGGGTTCACTCGTTTCTTACGTATTAGAAATTACAGACATTGACCCAATTGAATACGACTTATTATTTGAAAGATTTTTAAATCCTGAACGCGTTACGCTTCCAGATATTGACATTGATTTTCCGGACATAAGACGTGATGAGATGATTCGTTATGTAAAAGATAAATATGGTCAGCTTCGTGTTGCTCAAATTGTTACGTTCGGAACACTTGCTGCAAAAGCAGCAATTAGGGATATTGCCCGTGTAATGGGACTTCCGCCAAGAGATATTGATTTATTTTCAAAACTTATTCCATCAAAACTTGGTATTACGCTAAAGGATGCGTATAAAGAATCTGTACCTCTTCGCGAGTTTATACAAGGAAATCTTTTGCACGAGCGTGTTTTTGAAATTGCAAAGCGAGTAGAAGGATTGCCGCGTCATACATCTATTCATGCAGCTGGAGTTATTATGAGTCAAGAGCCATTAACGGGAAGTGTGGCCATTCAAGAAGGACATAACGATGTGTACGTTACGCAATATCCAGCGGATGCATTAGAAGAACTTGGTCTATTAAAAATGGACTTTTTAGGATTACGTAATTTAACGTTACTTGAAAATATTCTTAATTTTATCGTGAAGAAAACAGGAAAACAAATTGATATAAGAAATCTATCTCTTCAAGATGAAAAGACGTTTCAGCTGTTAGGAAGAGGAGATACGACAGGTGTATTCCAGCTTGAATCCGGCGGGATGCGGAATGTACTTCGTGGGTTAAAGCCAAATGAATTTGAAGATATAGTCGCTGTTAACGCATTGTATCGTCCAGGACCGATGGAACAAATTCCTACCTTCATTGAATCAAAGCATGGCAAGCGTCAAATTGAGTATTTACACCCAGATTTAAAACCAATGCTAGAAAGAACATATGGCGTTATTGTATACCAAGAGCAAATTATGCAAATTGCATCGAAGTTAGCTGGATTTTCGCTTGGTGAATCAGATTTATTACGCCGTGCAGTAAGTAAAAAAAATCGTGATATTTTAGATCAAGAACGAAAACATTTTGTTCAAGGATGTTTACGAAATGGATATGATGAGACATCTGCAGAACAAATTTATGATTTAATAGTCAGATTTGCTAATTACGGTTTTAACCGAAGTCACGCGGTAGCGTACAGTATGATTGGATATCAACTTGCCTATTTAAAGGCAAATTATCCGCTTGAGTTTATGACAGCACTATTATCAAGCGCAATTGGAAATGAAGATAAGATCGTACAATATATACGAGAAACAAAGCGTAAAGGTTTTCATGTTTTACCCCCGTCCCTGCACCGAAGTAGTTACAATTTTGAAATAGAAGGAAATGCAATTCGTTACAGTTTACTTTCGATTCGTAATATCGGAATGGCTACGGTGAATGCTGTAGTCGAAGAACGAGAGAAAAAAACGTTCGAAGATTTATTTGAATTTTGTCTTCGTATGCCATCAAAGTTTGTGACAGAGCGTAATTTAGAAGCATTTGTTTGGTCTGGATGTTTTGATGACTTTGAAATGTCGAGAACGACGTTAAGTGATAGTCTGAAAGGTGCACTAGAGTATGCTAACCTTGCACGTGATTTAGGGGATGCTGTTCCAAAATCGAAATATGTACAAGGGGAAGAACTATCCTTTATTGAACAGTTAAATAAGGAGAAAGAAGTACTCGGTTTTTATTTATCTAGCTATCCGACAGCTCAATATGCAAAGCTCGTAAAAGAATTGGAAATTCCTTCTCTCGCCCAAGCGATGAGACATAAGAGGAAAGTACAGAGAGCTATCGTATATATAACAGGTGTGAAAGTAATTCGTACGAAAAAATTGCAAAAAATGGCGTTTGTCACATTTTGTGATCAAAATGATGAAATGGAAGCGGTCCTCTTCCCAGAAACATATATACATTTTTCGGAACGATTACGAGAAGGGGAAATTGTTTTAGTAGAGGGAACAATTGAGCAAAGAAATCATAAATTGCAATGGATTGTAAACGGACTATATCCGCTAGAACAAATGGATGTTTATAACGAAATGAAAGAGGCATCTATTTATGTGAAGTTGCCATCGCAGTATGAAAAAAAGCTGTTAAATCAGGTTAGAAAAATATTGTTTAACTATTCAGGTTTTGTGAAAGTACTAATTTATTATGAAAAGGAACATAAAATGGTACAATTGTCTCGTAGTTTATCGATTCATCCGAGTGAAGAATGTTTAGGAGCACTTCGTGAAATTGTCGGGGAGGAAAATGTCGTCGTGAAAATATAATGGACAATTTCCCTACATTTCGATTATTATAGTAGTAGTGTTCGTGGTCAGACCACTTGGAGAAATTGATATCAGCAAGAATAATTTGAGGAGAGTGGATAGTTTGTCAACACTTCGTGAAGAAGCACTTCACATGCATAAAGTGCATCAAGGAAAATTAGAAACTGTATCAAAAGTAAAAGTAGAAAATGCGAAAGATTTAAGTCTAGCGTATTCTCCAGGGGTTGCAGAACCTTGTAAAGAAATTTATGACGATAAAAGCAAGGTATATGAATATACAATGAAGGGAAATATGGTAGCAGTTGTAACAGATGGAACAGCTGTACTTGGTCTTGGTAACATTGGACCTGAAGCATCTCTTCCAGTAATGGAAGGTAAAGCTGTATTATTCAAGAGCTTTGCTGGTGTAGATGCATTCCCGATTGCTTTAAATACAAACGATGTAGATAAGATTATTGAAACTGTAAAATTAATGGAGCCAACTTTTGGCGGTGTAAACTTAGAAGATATCGCAGCACCAAACTGCTTTATTATTGAAGAACGTTTGAAAAAAGAGACAAACATTCCTATATTCCATGATGATCAACATGGAACAGCTATCGTAACAGTAGCGGGCCTTGTAAACGCGCTGAAACTAGTTGGAAAGAAAATGTCTGACATTAAAGTTGTCGCAAATGGCGCAGGTGCAGCAGGTATTGCAATTATTAAACTTTTATATCGCTATGGTGTACGCGACGTTATTATGTGTGACCGTAAAGGTGCGATTTATGAAGGTCGCCCTGCCGGTATGAATCCGGTGAAAGATGAAGTTGCAAAATATACAAATAAGAGTCGTGTAGAAGGTTCTTTAGCTGATGTTGTAAAAGGTGCGGACGTATTCATTGGTGTATCTGCAGAAGGTGCATTAACTGAAGAAATGGTTCGTACAATGAATGACGATGCGATTATTTTTGCAATGGCGAATCCAGTTCCAGAAATTATGCCAGAATTGGCGAAAGCAGCGGGCGCAGCTGTTGTTGGAACTGGTCGTTCTGACTTCCCGAACCAAGTAAATAATGTACTAGCGTTCCCTGGTATTTTCCGTGGTGCACTTGATGTACATGCGACACAAATTAACGAAGAAATGAAGATGGCAGCTGTACAAGCCATTGCAGAGCTTGTAACGGCTGATGAGTTAAATGCAGACTATATCATTCCAGCTCCGTTTGACGCGCGTGTAGCGCCTCAAGTAGCTGCTTACGTTGCGAAAGCAGCAATGGAGACAGGAGTAGCTCGCCGTCAAGTAGATCCAAATGAAATCGCTGAGAAAACGAAACAATTAGCGCTGATTGGTAAAGAATAAGCGAGGAATTTCCATTGACATCATCAAATACAAAAGTATATCTCGAAATTGTAAAGAAAATCCGTTCCATTATGGAAGAGGATGGTTTAGTAGCAGGGGATCGTTTGCCGTCTGAGCGTGAGTTGAGTGCGCGTTTAAACGTTGGACGTTCTTCTGTAAGAGAAGCGTTACGTGCTTTAGAACTTGTAGGATTAATTGAAACGAGACGTGGCGAAGGGACGTTTATTCGAAACTTTTACGATAACGGTCTTGTGCAATTAATCGCTCCATTTCTATTGCAAGATGAGAAAACGATTCGTGATTTATTACAGACGAAACGATTACTTGAAAAAGATATGATTCGAATCGTATGTAATTTGCCGAAAGAAACGTTTTCTAAAGTGCTGAGTAAATTACACCAAGTGCTTGAAAAGAACGAAAGCTCAATTCAAATGCTTCATCAAACGTTTTTTAAAACGCTTATTGAACAAGTGGACAATTATTTACTCTATCGCATTTGGATGATTGTAAATGATTACGTTGCAACTCTTTCTTGCGAAGTTTCACTCGATTCTATCGAAATGTATAGAAAGCTTTATACTAATTTGGAAGCGAAACAAGAAGAGGATACGCTGAAAATTTATAATGAATTAGTAGAGAACATACAGTTTCATTCGTAATGTATAAAATTTGTCGAAATGACCATGACACGTTATGACAAACATTCTATCGCATAGCGGTTAAAGTTAAACGTAAAGAGAGAGGTTATTAGACAGATTGAGAAGACAAGGCTAACATCAAACTTCGGTGTTAGCCCAATTTTCTTCTTACCCTAACCTTAGCTCTCGACAAAGGGGGTCAAATTGTGCTAAGAGATTTATTCGTGAAAAAGAAAAAGTACGCTGCAATACCTTCAGAACAAGTACGAAAAGATGTGCCAGATGGTGTTATGACAAAATGTCCGAAATGTAAGAAAATCATGTATACGAAAGAGCTTCTTAAAAACTTAAAAGTATGTGTGAACTGCGGATATCACCATCCAATGAATGCATGGGAACGCCTTGATAGCATATTGGACGAAGGTTCATTCCGTGAGTATGACAAAGAGATGGTTTCTTTAAATCCACTCCAGTTTCAAGGCTATGAAGAGAAACTAGAGAGTGATCGTAAGAAAACAGAATTGAATGAAGCGGTTGTGACTGGTGAAGGAACAATTGATGATATGCTCGTTGTTGTTGCAGTAATGGATTCTCGCTTTCGAATGGGCAGCATGGGCTCTGTTGTAGGTGAAAAGATTGCTCGTGCGGTGGAAAAGGCATACGACTTACAAGTTCCATTTATTATCTTTACTGCATCCGGTGGTGCTCGTATGCAAGAAGGTATATTAAGTTTAATGCAAATGGCTAAGACAAGCGTAGCTTTGAAAAAGCATAGTAATGCAGGAGGATTATTTATTTCTGTTATGACTCATCCGACGACGGGAGGGGTTTCAGCGAGTTTCGCCTCACTTGGTGATTACAATCTTGCAGAGCCAGGTGCACTAATTGGATTTGCTGGTAGACGCGTAATTGAACAAACAGTGCGTGAGAAGCTACCGGAGGATTTCCAGACGGCAGAATTTTTACTAGAGCACGGTCAATTAGATGCGGTTGTGCATCGTGATGATATGAGAGAGTCACTCCGTAAGATTTTAGAAGTTCATCAAGGAGGGGAAATGGCTGTATGGCAGAGCTAGAATTTGAAAAACCAGTTGTTGAGCTAAGAAATAAGATTCGTGAACTGAAAGACTATACGAAAAACAGCCAGATGGACTTCAGTGAGGAGATTCGTATTTTGGAAGAAAAGCTAGAAAGTTTAGAGGAAGATATATACGGCAATATGAAAGTATGGGACCGTGTTCAAATTGCTCGCCATGCAGAACGACCGACAACGCTCGATTATATTGAGCACTTATTTACTGATTTTTTTGAATGCCATGGAGATCGTGTTTTTGGCGATGATGCAGCGATTGTCGGCGGTATCGCGAAATATAAGGGGATGCCTGTAACTGTAATTGGGCACCAACGCGGAAAAGATACGAAAGAAAATATTCGTCGTAATTTTGGAATGCCTCATCCAGAAGGGTATCGAAAAGCACTGCGTTTAATGAAACAAGCGGAGAAGTTTAACCGCCCAATTATTTGTTTCATTGATACGAAGGGAGCTTATCCTGGTAAAGCAGCTGAAGAACGCGGGCAAAGTGAAGCTATTGCTCGTAATTTATTTGAAATGGCAGGCTTAACTGTACCTGTTGTTTGTATCGTTATTGGCGAAGGTGGCAGTGGCGGTGCGTTAGGTCTTGGAGTAGGAGATTACATTCATATGCTAGAAAATTCCACTTATTCTGTTATTACACCAGAGGGTGCGGCAGCGATTCTTTGGAAAGATGCAGGAAAAGCAAAAGAAGCTGCAGAGGCGATGAAAATTACAGCAGCGGATTTGAAAGAATTAGGTGTAATTGACGAAATTATTCCAGAAGCGCGCGGCGGTGCACATCGTGATGTTTTAAAACAATCAGAAAATATAGATTTAATGTTGAAGAAAACATTTGAACAATTAAACGGTATTTCGAAAGATGATCTAATCGAAAAACGTTATGAAAAATATATGAAAATTGGGCAAGTTTCGTTTTCAAACGCTTCCATTTGGATAAAATAAGAAAAGCGTGCGTTCCTCTTCGCGAATGCACGTTTTTATTATGAAAAGACACATCTTCTCCATTGTATTTTTATATTTTTTCGTGTTATTTTATTATAAGGCAAATAATCTTTATGAGGTGAGTACAAATGAAACGTATTGGTGTATTAACAAGTGGTGGAGATTCACCTGGTATGAATGCTGCCATTCGTGCAGTTGTTCGTAAAGCGATTTTCCATGATATTGAAGTATATGGTATTTACCATGGATACGCTGGATTGATTTCTGGTCATATTGAAAAATTAGAACTTGGTTCTGTTGGCGATATTATCCACCGCGGTGGTACAAAATTATATACAGCAAGATGTCCTGAGTTTAAAGACCCAGAAGTACGACTAAAAGGAATCGAGCAATTAAAGAAACATGGCATTGAAGGACTTGTTGTTATTGGTGGAGACGGTTCTTACCAGGGTGCTAAAAAATTAACAGAGCAAGGATTCCCATGTGTTGGTGTACCGGGTACAATTGATAATGATATTCCTGGAACAGACTTCACAATTGGTTTCGATACAGCTTTAAACACTGTTATTGATGCAATCGATAAAATTCGTGACACAGCTACATCTCATGAACGTACATATGTTATCGAAGTAATGGGACGTCACGCTGGAGATATCGCATTATGGGCTGGTTTAGCTGACGGTGCAGAAACAATCTTAATTCCAGAAGAAGAGTATGACATGGAAGATGTTATTGCTCGTCTAAAACGCGGTAGTGAGCGCGGGAAGAAACATAGTATTATCGTTGTAGCTGAAGGTGTTGGAAGTGCGATTGACATCGGTAAGCATATCGAAGAAGCAACAAACTTTGATACTCGTGTAACTGTATTAGGTCACGTACAACGTGGTGGATCACCAAGTGCACAAGACCGTGTATTAGCAAGTCGTCTTGGTGCAAGAGCAGTTGAATTATTGATTGCTGGTCAAGGTGGACGCTGTGTAGGTATCCAAAACAACAAACTTGTTGATCATGACATTATCGAAGCGTTAGCTCAAAAGCATACAATCGATAAAGATATGTATCAATTATCTAAAGAATTATCCATCTAATCGGCTTAATGTCAGATATTTGGGAACGGTTTCATAATTTTCGGAGGTGCAATATGCGTAAAACTAAAATTGTATGTACTATAGGTCCTGCTAGTGAAAGTATTGAGAAATTAGAGCAATTAATCGAAGCGGGTATGAACGTTGCTCGTTTAAACTTCTCTCACGGTAGCCATGAAGAGCACGGAGCTCGTATTAAAAACATTCGTGAAGCTTCAAAGAAAACTGGGAAAACAGTTGGTATTTTACTTGATACGAAAGGGCCAGAAATCCGTACACATGACTTTGTAGACGGACAAGCTGAACTAGTAACAGGTGCAGAAGTAGTTCTTTCTACTGAACAAGTATTAGGAACTGCAGAGAAGTTCTCTGTATCTTATGCTGGTCTTTATGATGATGTAGACCCAGGTTCTCGCATTCTAATCGATGACGGTCTTATCGAACTAGAAGTAATCGAGAAAGCTGACGGAAACATCCGTACAAAAGTATTAAATAGCGGAACTGTAAAAAACAAAAAAGGTGTTAACGTACCAAATGTAAGCATTAAACTTCCTGGTATCACTGAAAAAGACGTAAAAGATATCGTATTCGGTATCGAGCAAAAAGTTGATTTCATTGCAGCATCTTTCGTACGTAAAGCATCTGATGTGTTAGAAATCCGTGAATTGTTAGAAGAGCACAATGCTCAATTCATCCAAATCGTACCAAAAATCGAGAACCAAGAAGGTATCGATAACATCGATTCAATCTTAGAAGTTTCTGACGGTTTAATGGTTGCTCGTGGTGATATGGGTGTAGAAATTCCACCAGAAGAAGTACCGTTAGTACAAAAACGTCTAATCAAAAAATGTAACGTATTAGGTAAACCAGTTATTACTGCAACGCAAATGTTAGATTCTATGCAACGTAACCCACGTCCAACTCGTGCGGAAGCAAGTGACGTAGCAAACGCAATCTTTGATGGTACAGATGCAATCATGCTTTCAGGTGAAACTGCTGCAGGTCAATACCCAGTAGAAGCAGTAACAATGATGGCTAACATTGCAGTGCGTGTGGAAAAATCATTACAATATGAAGATATGTTCAAAAAACGTATTAAAGAGTTCACTCCAACAATTACAGATGCAATTAGCCAATCTGTTGCGCATACAGCACTTGCTCTTGATGTAGCTGCAATTGTAGCTCCAACAGAAAGCGGATATACTGCGAAAATGATCTCTAAATACCGTCCGAAATCTCCAATCGTAGCTGTAACGTCTGACGAGCAAGTAGGCCGTCGTCTTGCACTTGTTTGGGGTGTACAAGCGTTTATGGCTGAAAAACGTGCAGCATCTACTGATGAAATGTTAGACACTGCAATTCAAACGGGTATGGATGCAGGTTTAATTGGACTTGGAGATACTGTAGTAATTACTGCTGGTGTTCCAGTTGCTGAAACTGGTACAACAAACTTAATGAAAATCCATGTTGTTGGTGAAGAAGTTGCAAAAGGGCAAGGTATCGGTCGTAAGGCTGCAAAAGGTAAAGTAGTTGTAGCAAAAACAGCTGCGGAAGCTGTAGCGAACGTAAACGAAGGTGATATTCTTGTTACAACAAGCACTGATAAAGATATGATTCCTGCAATTGAAAAAGCTGCAGCTTTAGTTGTGGAAGAAGGTGGCTTAACGAGCCATGCAGCTGTTGTGGGTGTATCAATCGGTATCCCTGTTATCGTTGGTGTAAACGGCGTAACAGCAACTTTAAAAAATGGCCAAGAAGTAACAGTTGATGCAGCGCGCGGAATTGTTTATAATGGACATGCGGAAGTGCTATAAGAAGTAATACGGAGAGAAGGATCGGAGTCCTTCTCTTTTTTTTACACAAAAATAGTTGTTGATGGTTTAAGGTGCTTAGAATCTTTTTGAGGGATAGTTATCAAAGGTTTAAACAAAGGAAATGTATTCGTCTCTTAGGATGTCTGTATAGGGCTGAAAACAGCCTTAAAATCCATCTTAATTAAAGGTTGTTTGTGATTTTGAATGAAGTAAGGAGAGGAATGAGAGTATGAAATGGCTGTTGTTTCTGTTTATTTTGATCCCGGCGGTTGAGATTACAGTTTTAATTGGTTCGAGTCATTTGATTGGTCTGTGGCCCACATTCGCTATGATTGTATTTACGGGCGTTGTAGGTGCTTATTTGGCGAAGAGGCAAGGGTTTAAGGTGTTGAGGGAGATTCAGTTAAGGTTAAATAAAGGGGAAATGCCAGGGGATGCTGTATTGGATGGTTTTTTTGTGCTTATAGGAGGCATATTCTTAATACTTCCTGGATATGTGACGGATATAACAGGCTTTATTTTTATATTCCCAGTAACAAGAGGGTTGTTTAAGCCTCTTGTGATGAAATGGCTTGAGTGGAAATTTAGGAGGAAAACAACTATTATCGTGCAAAAATAACACTTAGAATGAAAAATCTAAGTGTTATTTTTTGTCGAAAAACAAAGTGTATATTTATTCATTTACATTAAAAGTAATAAATGGAAATAATAATTATGGGTAAAACAGAATAAATATTCAAAGAGGTTCTCGAAAGTGCGATTTTAAGCATAAAACAAGGGAATGAGCCGATTGTTATAGGCGATTCCCTTGTTTTATCCACCTTAATGATTATGGAAAAAATCCTTGAAAATTAACGAGTACAAATGAGTTAATTTTCAAGGATGAATTTCGTGTTAAAGAAAAAATAGGTTCACCGAATAATCAGAGGACGCTCCTACTGATTATTTAGTGAACTGTATTTTGTTGTGAAAAATATTGTGTGAGGAAAAGAAAAGATTATTTTACGGATGACCCTTTAATAAATTTCCATAAGTCATGAAATACATGAGCTTTGTGTAATGTATTAAGTAGTACTAATGTGACTGGACCAATAATTAATCCTAAAAAACCATAGAGCTTAAAACCGACAAATAAAGCAATAAGTGTTGGTAATGGGTCGAGTCCAATATTGGATGAAAGGACTTTTGGCTCCATGATTTGTCTTTGGACAATTACGACGATGTATAAAATAAGAAGACCGATGGCGAATGCTGTATCGCCCGTGAAAAATACGTATATCACCCAAGGGACAAAGATGGCGCCTGTTCCCAAGTAAGGGAGTAAATCTACAACTCCTGTAATAATTGCGATAGTAATTGCGTATGGTACGCGTAATATTAACAGTCCAACTAATACAATAACGGTTGTCATAGATACGAGTGTAAGTTGTGCTTTTACAAAACCGAATAGCGCTTTTCTTAAATCAACAAAAATAGTTTTTCCGTACCCGTGTACACGATTTGGTAAAAATCGTCTTACTTTGTGAGCGAGATTATGCCAATCGTAACTAATAAAGAAAGTAGCTAATAAGATGAAGACAAGGACGGTTAACGTTGTAGGTAGCGCGCTAATGAAATTTGTTAAACCGCTTATAATAGCAGTTAAAAGATCTTTCATTTGTTTTGTTGCTTCGGTTCCTAGATTTTGGATGTTTTGTGTAATGGTATATCGCTGTGGTTCGCCAAGGTGATTGAATTTAGAAATTAAATCATCATAGAGAGGCATAATATGATTAAGTGCAAATTCCTGGGCGAATGCAACAATGTCTGGAAATTTCACTGTAACAATTTGTAGTAAGTATGTTGTAGCAGATATTGCTTCTGTTACAAGGTATGTAGCAAGTCCGACGATCGCTCCGAATACAAGAATTAAGCTAACGAGTACTGCTAATGCACGAGGGAATTGTAGTTTTTGATTGAGAAAATTGACGACTGGATTAATTAAATAAGCAAATGCAAAAGCTATAATAAAAGGGTAAATAAGACCTGAAACATATAGCGATGCATAAAACCCAATTCCTGTTGCTAGAATGACAAAAATGAGTCGCAATATTATATATAGTAAGTTTCGATTCAAAGGTGCATACCTCCCATTCCAAATGGTATTACCCTAATTCGTTCAACATATAACTAGTGGAGATCCACTGATTATAGATTCACTTTATGTTATAGTGGAATGATGGATTTATCCTGCTGTTACAGGCGTTACGAAATAGATTAAGTGGTTGTGAAAACTTGTTGTTTAGGAGGATTAACAGTAAGAAGGGTTTTCTTTCTGACCTCACATTCTCTCCCTTTTATTTTAACTGTTTCTTATTAGAAAAGAAAGGAAAGTAATTTGTTTTAAAGGAAGGATAAATATTTCATTCTAGCCCTAGTTTTAATGGTGAAAGTTTCGTTTTGTACTTTTTATATACAGCATATGTTTGCTTCATTATTGAAGTTTTAATGTATCGTAATTATTAAATGTAGCGCCTTATATACTGTATAACGATATGTTTAACGGTAATTTTATTTGGAAATGAGTTCATTATTTTCAGAAAGGAAGTGTAATCATGATTAGTCAATCAACGTTATTTTTATTCATACTACTTATTATTGGACTTATTGCTAAAAATCAATCACTTACTGTAGCGGTTGGTGTTTTATTTTTATTGAAGTGGACGTTTTTAGGAGATAAACTCTTTCCATATTTGCAAACGAAAGGGATTAACCTCGGTGTGACGGTCATTACAATTGCAGTACTCGTACCAATTGCGACGGGCGAAATAGGTTTTAAACAACTTGGGGAAGCGGCAAAATCATATTATGCATGGATTGCTTTAGCTTCAGGGATAGCAGTTGCTTTATTAGCAAAAGGTGGTGTGCAATTATTAACGACTGATCCTCATATTACGACTGCACTCGTATTTGGGACAATTATAGCTGTCGCTTTATTTAATGGAGTGGCTGTAGGACCGTTAATTGGAGCTGGAATTGCTTATGCGGTCATGAGCATTATACAGATGTTTAAATAA
Source organism: Bacillus clarus (assembly GCF_000746925.1). GTDB lineage: Bacteria > Bacillota > Bacilli > Bacillales > Bacillaceae_G > Bacillus_A > Bacillus_A clarus. The sequence continues at coordinate 1,527,129 of NZ_JMQC01000008.1, read as the reverse complement.
AAAATTTTATAGTAATATAAATTTTTTGAATTCTTTCCATTCACAAAAGTCAGATAATTGTATATAATGGAGTTAGAAACTTTTAAAGTTACATAACAGCGAAGAACGTACACCAGATAAAATAAAAACAACATAAAACAATTTTTAATGATATTGTTTTATGTTGTTTTTATCATAAACTCTTCGAAATTAGTTTTCCTCACCAACTTGTTGTTCTAAGCGTGAGGATTCGAGGAGAAACTCACGCTCATGCTTTCTAAAAAGCAATGGAACTACATGATGGGAACATCGCCACAAATTTGCATGATCGTGCATTTTGCTTGCCTAAAGAGTGAACGGGCGTTCATAATTTATAGGGAGGGCAAATAGATATAAGGGATCAAGGTTGGGAGAACTTTCAGGAAAAGGAGAGAATGTCATGACTGTTATTCGAGGTTTAGAAGGGGTAGTAGCAACAACATCATCCGTGAGCTCTATTATTGATGATACATTAACGTATGTTGGGTATAATATTGATGATTTAGCGGAGAATGCTACATTTGAAGAAGTAGTGTACTTATTATGGCACCGCAAGCTTCCTAATGAAAAAGAACTAGCTGAGTTTACAGGAACTTTATCTGAATACTTTAAAGTGCCAAATGAGATTTTAACATATTTAAAACAAGTAGATTTAAAGATTGCTCATCCGATGTCTGTTTTACGAACAGCAATTTCCATGTTATCATTATACGATGAGAGCGCTGAAATAATGGATGAAAAGTCCAATTATTTGAAAGCGGTTAAATTGCAGGCTCAAGTAGGAACTTTAGTTGCGGCATATGCAAGAATTCGCAAAGGTTTAGAAGTGGTTGAGCCAAGAAAAGATTTATCATTAGCTGCAAACTTCTTATACATGTTAAATGATCGTGAGCCAAATGAAGTGGAAATCGAAGCTTTCGATAAAGCTCTTGTACTTCATGCAGATCATGAATTAAATGCTTCTACATTTACTGCGCGCGTTTGCGTTGCTACACTTTCAGATGTATATTCTGGCATTACAGCAGCAATTGGTGCGTTAAAAGGTCCTCTTCACGGCGGGGCAAATGAAAATGTAATGAAGATGTTAACTGAAATTGGCGAAGAAGAAAGCGTAGAATCTTATATTCATAATGCTCTTCAAAATAAAGTGAAAATTATGGGGTTTGGTCATCGCGTATATGAGCATGGTGATCCACGTGCGAAGCATTTACGTGAAATGTCTAAGAGATTATGCGTGCTTTTAGGCGAAGAGAAATGGTATAATATGTCTATCAAAATCGAAGACATCGTAACAAAGGAAAAAGGTCTTCCACCAAATGTTGATTTCTATTCAGCTTCTGTATACCATTGTTTAGGAGTTGACCATGATTTATTTACACCGATCTTTGCGATTAGCCGTATGTCAGGCTGGTTAGCTCATATTCTAGAACAATATGAAAATAACCGCTTAATCCGTCCGCGTGCAGATTATAACGGACCAACGCATCAAATATACGTTCCATTAGCACAACGATAAGTGAAAAACACTATTTCGATAGTGAAAATACGCTTTCAAAAGTCTGATTTTTTTGGAAAGATGTAATGATTAGAATATTTAAATTTGACTAACGGTTTGAACTGAGGGGTTATTCCCTCAGTTTCATACATATGAAATTTCAAACATGGGGGTTATCACAGTGACGACAGGAGAAAAAATTACTGTAACGAATGGTGTTATGAATGTACCGAACAATCCAATTATTCCTTTCATTGAAGGAGATGGCATTGGACCTGATATTTGGGCAGCTGCATCTCGCGTACTAGAAGCAGCAGTTGAGAAAGCTTATAATGGTGAGAAGAAAATCGTTTGGAAAGAAGTGCTTGCAGGGGAAAAAGCATTCAACCAAACAGGCGAGTGGTTACCAGAAGAGACTTTAAATGAAATTCGCGAATATTTAATCGCAATTAAAGGTCCACTTACAACTCCTGTTGGCGGCGGTATTCGTTCTCTAAACGTAGCGCTTCGTCAAGAATTAGATTTATATGTATGTTTACGTCCAGTACGTTATTTTGAAGGTGTTCCTTCACCTGTAAAACGTCCAGAAGACACTGATATGGTTATTTTCCGTGAAAATACAGAAGATATTTATGCTGGTATTGAATATGCACAAGGATCTCCGGAAGCAGAAAAAGTACTTGCGTTCTTAAAAGAAGCAATGGGTGTTAACAAAATTCGCTTCCCAGAAACATCAGGAATCGGTATTAAACCAATTTCAGAAGAAGGGACAAAGCGTCTTGTTCGTGCTGCAATTCAATATGCAATTAACGAAAAACGCTCTTCTGTTACATTAGTTCATAAAGGAAACATTATGAAGTTTACAGAAGGTGCTTTCAAAAACTGGGGTTACGAAGTAGCGGAACAAGAATTTGGCGATAAAGTATTTACTTGGGCTGAATATGACCGTATTGTTGAGAAGGATGGTAAAGATGTAGCAAATAAAGCGATGGCAGACGCTGAAGCTGCTGGAAAAATCATCGTTAAAGATTCTATTGCAGACATCTTCTTACAACAAATTTTAACTCGTCCACGTGAGTTCGATGTTGTTGCAACAATGAACTTAAACGGAGACTACATTTCTGATGCACTTGCTGCACAAGTAGGTGGAATTGGTATCGCACCTGGTGCAAACATTAACTATGTTACTGGACATGCTATCTTTGAAGCTACACATGGTACAGCTCCAAAATATGCAGGTTTAGATAAAGTAAATCCATCTTCTGTACTTCTTTCAGGTGTACTATTATTAGAACATTTAGGATGGAACGAAGCTGCGAAATTAGTAACAGCTTCAGTTGAGAAAACAATTGCATCAAAAGTAGTAACATACGACTTCGCTCGTCTAATGGAAGGCGCAACAGAAGTGAAATGTTCTGAATTTGCTAATGAACTTATTAAAAACATGGATGTAGCGATAATCAAAAACGCATAATTAAAGCGGGGGGTAAATTATGACAATCAAACGCAAGAAAGTTTCAGTCATCGGTGCAGGATTTACAGGAGCAACAACAGCATTCTTATTAGCGCAAAAAGAGCTTGCAGATGTTGTATTAGTGGACATTCCACAACTGGAAAATCCAACAAAAGGGAAAGCGTTAGATATGTTAGAAGCAAGCCCAGTACAAGGTTTTGATGCTAACATTATTGGTACATCTGATTACGCAGATACTGCTGATTCTGACGTTGTCGTTATTACAGCAGGTATTGCACGTAAGCCTGGCATGAGCCGTGATGACTTAGTAGCAACAAACTCTAAAATTATGAAAAGTATTACGCGCGACATCGCAAAACATTCACCAAACGCGATTATTGTTGTGTTAACAAATCCAGTTGATGCAATGACATATTCTGTATTTAAAGAAGCAGGGTTCCCGAAAGAGCGTGTTATCGGTCAGTCAGGCGTATTAGATACAGCTCGTTTCCGTACATTCATTGCACAAGAATTAAATCTATCTGTTAAAGACATTACAGGATTTGTTCTTGGTGGGCATGGTGACGATATGGTACCTCTTGTGCGTTACTCATATGCAGGTGGTATACCGTTAGAAACATTAATTCCGAAAGAGCGTTTAGAAGCAATTGTAGAACGCACACGTAAAGGTGGCGGTGAGATTGTAGGCTTATTAGGAAACGGTAGTGCATATTATGCGCCAGCAGCTTCTTTAGTTGAAATGACAGAAGCAATCTTGAAAGATCAACGCCGTGTATTACCAGCTATTGCATACCTTGAAGGTGAGTATGGTTATAGTGACCTTTACCTAGGTGTACCTGTAATTCTAGGTGGTAACGGAATTGAAAAAATTATTGAATTGGAACTTCGTGCAGAAGAAAAAGAAGCGTTAGACCGCTCTGTAGAGTCTGTACGTAACGTTATGAAAGTTCTTGTTTAATAACGAAATATATGAGGAAAAAGATTCGGGGCTCCGAATCTTTTTCTACTATATATAGAATTGTTTTTTTGAAATAATATGAAAACGCTATCATTTATTGTGTCCTAAGATGGAAATGTAGATTTGTAATATATATTGCCCTCATTATAGCAACGCTTCGGATAGTAGATCGCTTTTAGTAGGATAATAAGGTGAAAATCGGAGGGGGTTGTAACATGTTAAAGAAAAAAGTTCAAATTGGTCGTCGAATGGATGAGATTACAGTAGGGGAGAAATTATCTATCACTGAAAAAATTGAGGATAAAGATTTGTTATTGTATTTAGGATTAACGAATGATTCCAATCCATTATATATACAGCATGATTACGCATCCCAAACTCCGTATGAAAAGCCGATTGTACCGAGCATTATGTTAACGGGTATGATTACAACGGCGGTTACGAAATATTTGCCAGGTCCAGGAAGCCATATTGTGAGGAAGGACCTTACTTTCGTAAAACCTGTTCATCATTATGAAACATTGCAAATTCATTTTGAAGTTGTAGCGGTTTCGGGGGAAGAGCATACAATTGATATGTGTGTATTTGCGTATGATGAAAATGAAGAAGTAGTTGTGAAAGGTGCATTAACGGTAACGCCACCTTTCAAATCAGTTTCCATTTTAGAAAAAGCGTTAGATAATTTTTAAGAAAATCGCAAAAATTGAATTGTGAATGATATAAAAATAGTGCTAGTCCTATTCTTATTAAGGATAGGTTAGCGCTATTTTTTTAGTGAGAGAACCATTCGTTGAAATTTGAACAGCTTACTTAAATTGTATATTGATTTAAAATATCGATACATGTGATGTAAAGATAGGTCAGATAGTACTTATCTCGCAATAGAATTCTTTTTCGTTCATATCAGTATGCTTTGAATTTGATATAAAAGAATAACTGGTCAATTAAATTCAAATGAAAGAGTGATAGTGTTATTTTTGAAACGATGAGGAAAGCTGAAGTTTGGGCAGATTCGATAGTAAACGAAATGTACGGAAAAGAGTATTTCATAGGTATGAAACATTCGATTGCAAAGTAGTGTACGCTCTTGTATTTTTTCTTGGATTGAATTCTAGCTTTAGGGTCTACGCGGAAAAAAGGTGTGTTTATCTATAAAGTTTGGGTAACACTTGTACCTGATGAGTGGAATGGTTAAGGAGCTATATACGATAAAGTTACAATTGACTTTATTCTCCGGCAATACTTTATCCCGATTGGTGTGGGCTAATAATTAATGGGGGGATGGAAAAAACCCCACTGATTAAAGTTTCACTTTATTGTAATAGAGCTCCATCAATAGACAATTATATTGAGAGGGGCATTGTTTTCTAGTATGATGAGAATAACGGGGAAATACTAGGATGAAGAAGGTTTCAAGTCTATAACTTGGAGGAAAAGAATGAGCAATCGAATTTTAGTCGTTGATGATGAGGAGTTTATCTTAACTTTAATTGAATTTAATTTACAGCAAGCTGGATTTGAAGTCATAACGGCAATGGATGGGGAAATGGCACTTCAAAAAGCAACAACAGAACGCCCAGATTTAATTATATTAGATTTAATGCTTCCGAAAATGGATGGGATGGAAGTGTGTAAAGAATTGCGTTTACAGCGCATTATGACACCTATTTTAATGTTAACAGCAAAAGATGACGAATTTGACAAAGTGCTAGGTCTGGAACTTGGAGCGGACGATTATATGACAAAACCGTTTAGCCCGAGGGAAGTTGTCGCTCGTGTGAAGGCGATTTTACGTCGTACGAAATTACAAGAAGAACAAGCTCCAGAAGTACCAGATGAAGATAGCATAATAATTGCAGAATTGAAAATCTTACCGGAGTTTTATGAAGCATATTTCCAAGAGAAGAAGCTTGAATTAACGCCGAAAGAATTTGAATTGCTTGTCTACCTTGCGAAAAATAAAGGTCGTGTGTTAACGCGTGATCAATTGCTGAGCGCGGTATGGAATTATGATTTCGCTGGTGATACGAGAATTGTTGACGTTCATATTAGTCATTTACGAGATAAAATTGAAAAAAATACGAAAAAGCCAGCCTATATTAAAACGATTCGTGGGCTAGGGTATAAATTAGAGGAGCCAAAAGGGGATGAATAAATTTCGCTCCAGGCTTCTTTTTACATTCGTTTCTCTTATTGTTTTTATTTTAGTTGGGCTAGGAGTGCTGTTAGAAACAGTTTTTGAAAACTATTATATTGACCATGTTAAAGAGAGAATGGTGAAAGAAACGCGATATGTTTCTTTATTAGTAGAGGAGCGAGGAATTGATAATGTTTTAAAGGAACCGTACTTCTTTGAAAAACTAGAGGAGCAAATTCCTACTTCTATCGTATTCGTTAATGAATCAAAGAAGGTTCAATATAGTCAGGGGCAACAACCTGTATTTAATCAAGAGACGATTAAAGAACTTTCTTCTGAAACAGGAAAACAAAGAAATAGAGTCATTACGAAGGAAACGAATAAGAAGAATGAATTTTATCATGCGGTGTTTATTCAAGACAAGCAAGGTGAACAAGGATATATTTTGGTGAAAAGTACGATTGAGCCTCTAAAATATGTTCACCAAAAAACGTGGGGATTATTAATTATTGGATTTGTCATTGCTTGTCTCGTAGTTGTTTTTCTCGGTATGAAAATTACAGGACAATACATTCGCCCGATTGAATCAGTTACGAAAGTAGCGATTGAATTGGCGAAAGGGAATTATAAAGCACGTGCATATGAAAGTAATTCGGATGAAACCGGAATGTTAAGTAAAGCAATTAATATTTTAGCGCGTAATTTACAAGAGATGACGCTGGAACAAGAAATGCAACAAGATCGCTTACATACATTAATTGAAAATATGGGAAGCGGTATGATTTTAATTGATAGTCGCGGTTACATAAGTCTTGTAAACCGTTCATATAAAGAGACTTTCCACGTTGCGGATGAAGAATATTTAGACCGCTTATATTATGAATCTTTCCATCATACGGAAGTTATTGAACTTGTGGAAGAAATCTTTATGACAGAAGTGAAAGTGCGCAAACAAATGCTATTGCCACTTGGAATCGAAAGGAAACACTTTGAAGTATATGGTGCGCCGATTATCGGAACGAACCATGAATGGAAAGGAATTGTCCTTGTATTCCATGACATAACAGAATTAAAGAAATTAGAACAAATGAGAAAAGACTTTTTAGCAAACGTCTCTCATGAGCTTAAAACACCAATTACTTCTATTAAAGGTTTTTCGGAAACGCTCTTGGATGGAGCGATGGATAACAAAAGATTTTGTGAACATTTTTTACATATTATTTTAAAAGAAAGTGAACGTATGCAAGGCTTAATTGAAGATTTATTAGACTTGTCAAAGATTGAACAACAAGGATTTAAGTTAAATATGGGAACGGTTGATGTAAAGGGACTGCTTGAGGATATTCAAATGGTACTAGACAATAAAGCAGGAGAGAAAGAAATCTCTTTACACGTAAATGTATTGAAGCGTGTTTCTGTCCTTGGAGATCCAAGTCGTTTAAAACAAATTTTCATTAATTTAATTAATAATGCAATCGTATATACGCCAGCAGGAGGCGTCGTTGCGGTTGAGTTAGTAGAAGATAAGTATAATGCGTATATAAAAGTATCCGACACTGGAATTGGAATTAGTGAAGAAGAGATTCCGCGTATTTTTGAGCGTTTTTATCGTGTAGATAAGGCGAGAAGCAGAAATACAGGTGGAACAGGCCTTGGACTTTCGATTGTTAAGCATTTAGTTGAGGCGCATCATGGTACGATTACAGTGGATAGTAAAATAGGGGAAGGAACAACGTTTACGGTTGTTTTACCAAAATCGGCAGCTGAATAGTAGCCGGCTATATGTAAGGAGAAGGATATTTACAATATATTAACAATAGCTTCATTAAATATTAATAAAGCTCTGCTAATATAATACATGAAAACCCCTTCATCCAAGGAGTAATTTTGGACGAGAATAGGTGCTCTATTCTCGTCACTTCCCTTATAGTAAATTGGTATATACGTTTTGTAAAAAAGATATTGTGATAAATAATTTCCATTTGAATGTGAAAATATATGTGATAGAAAAAACCGTTATTTTTCTTCTCTCTCTCAGTCGTGTTAATATAGAGAGAAGAAAAGAACGGTTTTTTTGCTATAAAAAATCGTTTTAAATTTGTATGGGGAGGTTTCCGATTTGGAAAAAAAGGTCGTATTAGTTGATGGTAATAATATCGCGTATCGTGCTTTCTTTGCACTACCGCTTTTAAATAACGACAAAGGCATACATACGAACGCAATTTATGGTTTTACGATGATGTTAATGAGAATATTAGAGGAAGAAAAGCCGACGCATATGCTTGTAGCATTTGATGCGGGGAAAACAACATTCCGTCATAAAACGTATAGCGATTATAAAGGAGGGCGTCAAAAGACTCCACCTGAGCTGTCAGAACAGTTCCCGTTCATTCGTGAATTATTAGATGCATTTCATGTGCCACGTTACGAACTGGAGAATTACGAAGCTGATGATATTATGGGTACATTAGCGAAAGAGGCAAGTGAGCAGGGTGCTCAAGTTAAAGTTATTTCAGGAGATAAAGATTTACTGCAACTTGTTTCAGAGAATACACTCGTATGTATTCCTCGTAAAGGGATTACAGAAGTAGATGAGTATACGACAGAAGCTTTATTTGAAAAATATAGTTTATCACCAAAGCAAATTATTGATATGAAAGGTTTAATGGGAGACCAATCGGATAATATTCCAGGTGTACCAGGTGTTGGTGAGAAAACTGCGATTAAATTGTTAACACAATTTGAAACGGTAGAAGCAGTATATGAAAACTTAGATCAAGTGAGCGGAAAGAAATTAAAAGAAAAATTAGAAGCGAATAAAGAACAAGCTCTTATGAGTAAAGACCTGGCAACGATTATTACAGATGCACCAATTGCAGTGCATGTAGATGATATTGAATATAAAGGATATGAAGCGAGCGACGTTATTCCGATGTTCGAGAATTTAGGGTTTACGTCCCTTTTAAATAAGTTAGGTGCTACTCCAGAAGAAACAGCTCCAACTGAATTAGATGCTATTTCATTTGATATCGCTGAAGAAGTAACAGAAGAAATACTCGGGCAAGATAGTGCTCTTCTTGTAGAAGTACAAGAAGATAATTATCATAAAGCGGATATTCAAGGTTTTGGTATTCAAAATGAAAATGGTTGTTATTTCATCCCTACAGATGTTGCACTGAAATCAGTACCTTTCAAAGAATGGCTTGCAAATGAAGAGATGAGAAAGTATACATTTGATGCGAAGCGAGCAATTGTGGCTCTCAAGTGGAAAGATGTAGATATTCAAGGATTGGAGTTTGATTTATTAATCGCAGCTTATTTATTGGATCCAGCCGATACGGATAAAGATTTCCGTGCTGTAGCGAAAATGAAAGAAACACATGCTGTTAAATCTGATGAAGAAGTATATGGAAAAGGTGCGAAACGTGCTGTTCCAGAACAAGAAGTACTAGCGGAACATGTAGCTCGAAAAGTGCATGTATTATATGATGTACAGCAATCGTTTGTAGAAGAATTAGAGAAGAATGAGCAATATGAACTATTTACAGAATTAGAATTACCACTTGCTCGTGTATTAGCTGACATGGAAGTGAAAGGTGTTAAAGTTGATACGGAACGCTTACGTAACATGGGAGAAGAGCTTGCGGGTAGACTAAAGGAAATGGAGCAAGAAATTTATGAGCTTGCAGGAACAGAATTTAATATTAATTCTCCGAAGCAGCTCGGTGTTGTTCTGTTTGAAAACTTAAATTTACCGGTTATTAAAAAGACAAAAACAGGATACTCTACATCAGCTGATGTATTGGATAAATTAATGGAGCATCATGAAATTATTCCTAAGATCTTACACTATCGCCAATTAGGAAAATTAAATTCGACGTATATTGAAGGGTTATTAAAAGTAGTTCATGAAGAGTCTTCTAAAATCCATACTCGTTTTAATCAAGTGTTAACACAAACGGGTCGATTAAGTTCTACAGAACCGAACTTGCAAAATATCCCGATTCGTTTAGAAGAAGGAAGAAAAATTCGTCAAGCGTTTATTCCTTCAAAAGAAGGTTGGGAAATGTACGCAGCTGATTACTCACAAATCGAACTGCGTGTACTTGCTCATATTGCGAATGATAAAGGGTTAGTAGAGGCGTTCCAGCATGATATGGATATTCATACGAAAACAGCTATGGACGTATTTGGCGTTGGGAAAGATGAAGTAACATCTAATATGAGACGACAAGCAAAAGCGGTTAATTTCGGAATTGTGTATGGTATTAGTGACTACGGACTTTCACAAAACTTAGGGATTACAAGAAAAGCAGCAGGAGAATTTATTGAAAAGTATTTCGAGAGTTTCCCTGGTGTAAAAGAATATATGGATGACATTGTGCAAGAAGCGAAGCAAAAAGGATACGTTTCTACATTATTAAATCGACGTCGTTACATTCCTGAAATTACGAGTCGTAATTTTAATTTACGTAGCTTTGCAGAGCGTACGGCAATGAATACGCCAATTCAAGGTAGTGCCGCTGATATTATTAAAAAAGCTATGATTATTATGGCAAATCGTTTAGAAGAAGAAGGATTACAAGCGCGTCTTCTTCTGCAAGTACACGATGAACTAATCTTTGAAGTGCCGAAAGAAGAAGTAGAAAAATTAGAGAAGCTTGTACCTGAAGTAATGGAACATGCAATTGAATTGGCAGTTCCGCTAAAAGTTGATTACTCTTACGGTCCAACTTGGTATGACGCAAAATAAGGAAGTGATGAAATGCCTGAATTACCAGAGGTTGAAAATGTTAGACGGACGCTTGAAAATCTTGTAACGGGAAAAAAGATTGAAGATGTAATTATCACATACCCGAAATTAGTAAAGCGACCAGATGACGCAGAAATGTTTAAAGATATGTTGAGAGGCGAAACAATTGAACAGATAAAGCGAAGAGGTAAGTTTTTACTTTTATATGTAACAAATTATGTAATTGTTTCACATTTGCGTATGGAAGGGAAATTTTTACTCCATCAAAATGATGAACCGATCGATAAACATACACATGTGCGTTTCTTATTTACAGATGGAACGGAATTACATTATAAAGATGTGAGAAAGTTTGGTACGATGCATCTCTTTAAGAAGGGGGAAGAATTTAATCAAATGCCCCTTGCTGATTTAGGGCCAGAACCGTTTGATGCGGAACTCACGCTGGAGTATTTGCAAGAAAGATTGAAAAAGACAAATCGTAAAATAAAAGTTGTACTATTAGATCAGCGTCTTTTAGTAGGGCTTGGAAATATATATGTAGATGAAGTGTTATTCCGTTCTAGAATTCATCCAGAACGAGAAGCTTCGTCTTTAACGGTAGATGAAATAGAAAGAATTTATGAGGCGACTGTTGCGACATTAGGAGAAGCTGTTAAACGAGGCGGAAGTACGATTAGAACGTATATAAATTCGCAAGGACAAATTGGTTCTTTTCAAGAACTTTTAAATGTATATGGAAAAAAGGGAGAACCGTGCGTTACTTGCGGTACGATACTAGAAAAAACAGTTGTTGGTGGAAGAGGTACACATTATTGTCCGATTTGCCAACCTAGAAACTAAGAAAGCAATAACATCGGATAGGCATCTGTCATATACATAAAGCAAAGCTATGTATAGGGAAGGAGCTTACCGATGTACCTTTATTTTTCTCTTATTTTATTAGCTTTTACATTAAGCTTAGATAGCTGTAGTGTAGGGCTGACGTATGGGCTAAGAAGTGTGCGAATTCCACTAAGATCAATTATAATTATAGGAATATGTTCTGCAGCTGTAATGCTTGTTTCTATGGGGATTGGGCATATGATTGCGAAAGTATTTTCACCAGTTATTGCAACTCGTATTGGTGGGATTGTGCTTATTGGTATTGGTGCGTGGGTACTATATCAATTTTTTCGAAGTGATAAAAAAGAGGAGCAGAAGCAAGAAGAGAAAGTTTGGAAATTAGAGATTGCTTCGCTAGGGTTAGTTATTCAAATTTTACGAAAACCGACTGTTGCGGATTTTGATAAATCAGGAACCATCTCTGCGGGAGAAGCGTTACTTCTCGGTATTGCACTTTCTGTAGATTCATTTGGTGCTGGAATCGGTGCATCTTTATTAGGGTATGCACCTGCGATGATGGCCATATTGGTAGCAATTATGAGTTCTTTATTTTTATTTATTGGAATGAAACTCGGAACAGTGTTATCAAATATGCGGTGGTTACAAAAGTTTACATTCCTTCCTGGGGTTTTACTCATTATTATTGGAATTTGGAAAATGTAAGTAGAGGTGTGGAACATCAGTTTCGCACCTTTTATATATGAGGGGGATTACTATATGACAATTGTGATTGGATTAACAGGAGGTATTGCAAGCGGGAAAAGTACGGTGTCACAAATGTTTTGTGAATTGAACATACCTGTTATTGATGCAGATATTATTGCAAGAGAAGTTGTGGAACAAGGTAAATCAGCATATAACAAAATTGTAGAGGTATTTGGGAAAGAAGTGTTAAAAGAAGACGGAGAACTTGATCGTCCGAAACTTGGGAGTATTGTCTTTCATAATGAAGAGAAACGATTGCAGTTAAATCAAATTGTTCATCCTGCTGTTCGTGAGGAAATGAATGCGCAGAAGGATATGTACTTAAAGGAAGGTATGCAGGCGGTTGTGCTAGATATACCGCTTTTGTTTGAAAGTAAATTAACGAATCTTGTTGATCGTGTTTTAGTTGTAGCGGTTACGCCTAGTGTGCAGCTAGAACGTTTAATGAAGCGGAATGGTTTTTCGGAAGAAGAAGCGAAAGCGCGTATTCATTCGCAAATGCCATTAGGAGAAAAGGTAACACTAGCAGATAAAGTTATTTATAATGATGGCACAATTGCTGAGGCGAAAACACAATTAAAGGGTATTTTGAAAGAATGGAACATTATTGATTAAAAAATTGTGAAATTAATGAAAATGTTTAGTGACATATCTTCTTTTTGTGTTATACTATTATTGGGATTGGAGATAAATAGTATAACGCATTCAAGGGGGATAACATATTATGACTCGTGTGGCAATTAATGGATTCGGACGTATTGGGAGAATGGTATTTCGTCAAGCAATAAAAGAAAGCGCATTCGAAATTGTAGCAATCAATGCAAGCTATCCATCCGAAACGTTAGCACATTTAATTAAATATGATACAGTACATGGTAAGTTTGACGGAACAGTGGAAGCATTTGAAGATCACTTATTAGTAGATGGGAAAATGATCCGCCTTTTAAACAACCGCGATCCAAAGGAATTGCCTTGGAAAGAATTAGGTGTTGAAGTTGTAATTGAAGCAACTGGTAAATTTAATGCAAAAGAAAAAGCAATTCTTCATGTAGAAGCTGGGGCGAAAAAGGTTATTTTAACAGCACCTGGTAAAAATGAAGATGTAACAATTGTAGTTGGTGTAAATGAAGAACAATTAGATATTACAAAACATACTGTTATTTCAAATGCATCTTGTACAACGAACTGTTTAGCGCCTGTTGTAAAGGTGTTAGATGAGCAGTTTGGAATTGAAAACGGTTTAATGACAACCGTTCACGCTTATACAAATGACCAAAAAAATATTGATAACCCACATAAAGATTTAAGAAGAGCACGTGCTTGCGGACAGTCAATCATTCCTACAACGACAGGTGCTGCGAAAGCGCTAGCAAAAGTTCTTCCGCATTTAAATGGAAAGCTTCACGGTATGGCACTTCGTGTTCCAACGCCAAACGTATCTCTTGTTGATTTAGTAGTAGACGTGAAACGTGATGTAACAGTTGAAGATATTAATGAGGCATTCAAAACTGTTGCAAACGGTGCGCTGAAAGGGATTGTAGAATTCAGTGAAGAACCTCTAGTTTCAATTGACTTTAATACAAATACACATTCAGCTATTATTGATGGCTTATCTACAATGGTAATGGGTGATCGTAAAGTGAAAGTACTTGCTTGGTATGATAACGAGTGGGGTTACTCTCGCCGTGTTGTAGACCTTGTGAAGTTAGTTGTTGATGAATTAGCCAAACAAGAAAACGTACAACATATTTAAGTGAAATGAGAAGAGGGCAAGTGATTATTTGTCCTCTTTTTTATTTTTTTTAGAAAAGAAAAAAGTTATATGAGTATATTTTCCAGAGGATACATACCTAAAACCGTTGAGATTACTGTATTTGTGAATGGTTTATTTCTTTTAGGGAAAAGTAAAGAGGAAAATATGACAGAAAATCGAAAAAACTGTTGTTGCAAAATGAAAATAAACAAAGTATACTAACACTCGTAAACTTAAGAGCTGAGGTACGTAGTCACTACTTAAAGGGTTAGGACCTCTCTGGACTAACTTTCCCCCGTGGTAGTGGAGCAAGCCAAATTGCAAATTAGTTTTCAATTCGAACAGTTAGATTAAATTTACAAGGGGGAACTGTAGAATGGATACTATGGATACGATGGGTCGTCACGTAATCGCTGAACTTTGGGATTGCGATTTCGACAAGCTTAATGACATGCCGTATATTGAACAATTATTTGTGGATGCAGCACTAAGAGCTGGTGCTGAAGTACGTGAGGTTGCTTTCCATAAGTTTGCACCACAAGGTGTAAGTGGAGTAGTAATTATTTCGGAGTCACATTTAACAATTCATAGCTTTCCGGAGCACGGTTACGCAAGTATTGATGTTTATACTTGTGGGGATCGTATTGATCCAAATGTTGCTGCAGAATACATTGCAGAAGGTTTAAACGCGAAAACGCGTGAGAGCATCGAGCTTCCTCGAGGCACTGGTAGCTTCGAAATTAAGCAGAGAGAAACAAAAGCTCTTTAAAAAAGAACATAATTGATTTAAAATGTAAAGAGGTGTATAATGCACCTCTTTTTTAGTTTATATAAAATGAGTATTGATATGTATTGGCTTAAAGTGGTAGGAACATCAGAATGGGTTATATAATATTGTATATATATTTTCACGTGTAGGTGAATGGGGAAAAATAAAGATTACATTGTAAGGGAGTGAATGAAGTGCGTTGTCCATCCTGTTTTCATAATGGTACGAGAGTGTTAGATTCGCGTCCAGTAGACGAAGGGCGCTCTATTAGAAGAAGAAGAGAGTGCGAAAGTTGTTTAAATCGTTTTACAACATTTGAACGAGTGGAAGAGTCGCCTCTTATTGTTGTTAAAAAAGAAGGAACACGAGAAGAGTTTAATAAAGAAAAGATTTTGCGTGGGTTAATTAAAGCTTGTGAAAAAAGACCTGTATCTTTAAGACAGCTAGAAGAAGTAACGCAAAGTGTAGAGCGTGAACTTCGTAACTTAGGTATATCAGAAGTGAAAAGTGATATGATTGGTGAAATTGTCATGGAAGAACTTCGAGATATAGATGATGTTGCTTACGTACGTTTTGCTTCTGTCTATCGTCAATTTAAAGATTTAAATGTATTTATTGAAGAATTAAAAGATATACTGCAAAAAGAGAGAGAATAGTGTATACGATATGTGGCAGTTCTCTTTCAGGCATTTTATAACCTGCAAGTAATGAGATAAGAGAGCTAGAAGCGGAAGCTAATAGCTCTTTTTCGCTAAGGAGTTATATAATAAGGATAGAACGTGAATGAAGCGTGAGTTAGATTGGGAAAAGAAAGGAAAAGCACGAATGGAAAAACAGTCATGGATGGAGCTATTGCCAATTGATCGTTATAAAGTAAGTGCGAAAGGATTGTTACATCATTACGACCGGAAAGTGTTAACGATGTTATACCAGCCGTTAGTAGGTAGCAAAGCCTTTAGCTTATACATGACGCTGTGGGGAGAGCTAGAGCAAGACCGTGTGTTTGGGAAAGAGAATACGCATCATTCTCTTATGGTCACAATGCAGATGCAGCTTCCAGAAGTGTATGAGGAGCGAATAAAGTTAGAAGCAATTGGGCTTTTAAACGTATATATTAAGAAAGAAAAAGATATTCGAATGTTTATATATGAACTGCAGCCCCCTTTATCTCCAAAACAATTTTTTGATGATATTGTTTTGAGTATCTTTTTATACAATCGACTGAGCCGGACGAAATACAATCAAGTTAAGCAATATTTCTTAGAAGAAGAGTTCGATTTTGCTTCATATGAAAATGTTACGCATTCTTTTAATGATGTGTTCGGCTCGTTCAATCCAGGGCAGTTTGAGCATGCGCAAGAGGAACTGCGTATTCCAAAGACAACAGTTATGCCTAGTAACGAGAAGGGAAATACTCCAAAAGTTTGGAATGATTTCTTTGATTTTTCTTTATTTGTAGAGGGATTATCAGCGCTCGTTCCTAGAAAGGCAATTACAGATCAAGTGCGTGAATGCGTCATTACACTCGCTTATGTGTATGATGTTGATGTGCTATCCATGCAAAATATTGTTCTTGGCGCAATGACGGAGGTACAAACAATTGATATTGAAAGGCTTCGAAAAGGAGCACGTGATTGGTATCAATTTGAAAATGGTCAAGCACTACCTGTACTAAGTGAAAGAGTGCAACCTCATTCTGCGCGTACGATGAAAGAGAAAGAGCCATCTACACAAGAGGAGATGCTGATTAAACAGCTAGAGGAAATTTCGCCAAAACAATTGCTGAAAGAAATTTCAGGTGGTGCAGAGGCGACGAAAGCTGATTTGCAAATTGTTGAGGACGTAATGATTAGTCAGAAATTGACGCCAGGTGTTGTCAATGTACTTATTTATTACGTTATGCTACGCTCAGATATGAAACTAGCTAAAACATATGTTGAGAAGATTGCTGGCCATTGGGCACGAAAAAAGGTCGGTACAGTATCAGACGCGATGGCGCTAGCGAAAGAAGAAAATCGTCAATATCAAGAGTGGGCTGAGACGAAGAAGAAAGGCCGTACAGCAAAGAAAACGGTCCGAAAAGAATTGGTACCAGATTGGCTTAAAGAAGAGCCGAAAGAACAAGCGAAAGAAATTGTGCAAAATGATGTGAGTGTGGAACAAAATACGAGTACGTTAGATGATGAACGAAAACGATTAGAAGAAGAATTAAAAAAATATAAGCGTGATTAATAGAAGAGAATGAACGCTCTTTGAGGTGAAAAAAATGGAGCATATTCAAAATTCATTTGCGAAGTTAATGGAAAATAAAAATTTTAAAAATAGATATGAAGTGTTAAAAGCGGAGGTGATGGCGCATCCGCGTGTGAAAGAGTTTGTGGAAGAACATAAAGGTGAAGTAACGACTTCTATGATAGAAAGAAGTCTTGTGAAGTTATATGAATACATTGGACAAAGTGTTGGGTGCACGGATTGTCCTAACTTAGAATCATGTAAAAATATGATTCAAGGATACGAACCGAAACTTGTTATTCAAGGTAAAATGATTGATATTCAATATGATCGCTGCGTAAGGAAAGTAGCTTATGATGAGAGAAAGAAACAGGAGAAACTTATTCAAAGTGTATATATGCCAAAAGATATATTGCAGGCTTCTATGTCCTCTCTTGATTTATCTGATGGTCAGCGATTTGAAGCGATTCGTGCAGCGAACGAGTTCTTGAGCGAATATGAACCAGGAAAAAAAGTACAGGCAGTGTATTTTCACGGTCCATTTGGTGTTGGGAAAACATTCGTTTTAGGAGCGATTGCGAATGAATTGGCACAGAGGAAAGTAAGTTCGATGATTGTATACTTGCCAGAGTTTTTGAGAGAAATTAAAAGTTCTCTTCAAAATAATACAATTAGTGAGAAAATTGATGCGGTAAAACATGTGCCAGTACTCATGCTAGATGATATTGGAGCAGAAGCAATGTCAAGTTTTGTACGTGACGATGTCCTAGGCGCGATCCTACAATTCCGTATGCTCGAAAATTTACCGACGTTCTTTACATCTAACTTTGATTTTAAACAGTTAGAACATCATTTAACGTATACGCAGCGCGGTGAGGAAGAAGAAATGAAAGCGGCTCGTATTATGGAGCGTATTAAATATTTAGCGAAACCTGTTACGATTGGCGGGAAAAATCGTCGTCATACGTAAAGAGCAAGCATTAAGCTTGCTCTTTTTTTATTATATGTTGTTTTCTTTGCGAAGATAAGATCAAAGTATTCTGGTTGTCCAGAAATACCGACTTTAGAAGCGGGAATTTGTGCGAATATCCAATCTTCTTTAGTGTGTTTCATAGTAATTTCTCGGTAACCCTCTGTAGGGCTATTTATAACGAAGAGGACCTTTAATGTAATCATCACAAATGAGTATTTGAATATTGTATTTGTATCGCTAATTTAACATAATAGATAAATTATACAATGAAAAAATGTTTGTTGAAAATTCATATGAGCTTGTATCATTTTTTTCTCCCTCCCTTAATATATATAAAATTAGCAAGAAATATCGAGTGAAGATTCTAACAATAGATGTGCATTTCTGCCAAGAATGAGCCTTCACTGATCGGACTCTTATAGGATTTGTAATTTATGGATCCTTTAGAGCGGGGATAAAAGGGGGGACAAAAGTGATTGAAATTTGCTTCGAAGAAAAAAATGATGCTATGTATGTATATAGACAACTAATGAAAAGGACGGAATCGCTATATAAGGAAACGAGTGTGTATTTAAATGAGCAAAAGGTTGTTATTCATATACCGTTATGTGAATCGAATTATATCGAAAAGATTGTATTGCCAGTACTGCTTTATTTTATTGTGAATGTAAAACAAAATGAATGGATTCATGCAATTTTAAAGGAAAAGTTTTTTTATGAAGAACAAGAAGAATGTCATCAAATATTGCATATGGCCCATGAGATTTTAAAGGGGAGAAGAAAAGAGGTAGCTCGTGATTTAACACGTAAAAAATTTGAATCCTATGTTATGTCTTCTTTAAAAGGATGGCTTAATGATCCGCTTTCATTCTCATTTTCTTCATACGTTCGTTTTCGCCTTCGTACATATAGAGAAATGATAGCTAGACTGGCTGAAGTTGCGATTGATGAGTATAAAATGGAACAAGAATACCAAATGTTTATTGAGACGCTTAGGCAGCAAGTGAGTAACCGGAAATCTCGTTTATCTTGTGTGCATCTTGTTTTTGATGAAAGTTTTATTTTTTATGATGATAAAGGACGACGTTTAAAACAAGAGAGATTGGTTCAATATATAGATGATGGATTATTAAATCAAAAGGACGTATATATCGACGCAAAAGTAATTGCACCACTTCTTTCTATTTCGCCGAAAAAGATTTATTTATATACGAAAAAACAAGATCATAATATGATTATTACCCTTCGAAATGTATTTCAAGAACGCGTACAATTACATGGGTTGCATGAATTCGAACGCAACGTGAAAAAAATAAAAAATAAGGGTAACGCCCTTGATTTTCTAAGTTTTTGAGCATATAATTACCTACATAAATGAAATATATTGAAATGTTATGATGAGGACATGAGTAATTTTCTACGATTTTCAGAGAGGGAAGCCTTAGGGTGTGAGCTTCCTAGTACGGGTTTATTACTTACCACCTCTAAACTTTAGCAGTGAACGTTTTTCTAGTAATTGCTAACGGACAACACCGTTATGTTGAACTTGAGCAATTAACAATTTAGTTAATTGGAACAAGGGTGGAACCACGAATTCAACACTCGTCCCTTTTTATGGGATGAGTGTTTTTTATTTTGAAAAAAAGAGGAGTGACCAGTGATGGCAGATGTAGTTAAAATTACTTTCCCTGATGGAGCTGTGAAGGAGTTCCCAAAAGGAACAACAACTGAAGAAATCGCAGCTTCTATTAGCCCAGGCTTAAAGAAAAAAGCTGTGGCTGGAAAATTAAATGATGAGATGATCGATCTTTCTACACCAATTGAAGAAGATGGTGCGGTTTCTATCATTACATTAGATTCTGAAGATGGTTTATATATTTTACGCCACTCAACAGCACATCTTTTAGCACAAGCGTTAAAACGTTTATATAAAGATGTAAAACTTGGTATCGGTCCAGTAATCGAAAACGGCTTCTACTACGATATCGATATGGAAGAAGCAATTACAGTTGAAGACTTCAAAAAAATCGAAAAAGAAATGCAAAAAATTGTGAATGAGAACTTAGAAATCGTTCGTCATGAAGTACCACGCGCTGAAGCGCTTCGTCGTTACGAAGAAATTGGCGATGACTTAAAATTAGACTTAATTAACGATCTTCCAGAAGATGCGGTTATTTCAATTTACGAACAAGGCGAATTTTTCGACCTTTGCCGTGGTGTTCACCTTCCATCTACAGGAAAGATTAAAGTATTTAAATTGTTAAGCGTTGCAGGTGCTTACTGGCGTGGCGATAGCAATAATAAAATGCTACAACGTATTTACGGTACTGCATTCGTGAAGAAAGCAGAATTAGATGAGCATTTACGTATGCTTGAAGAAGCGAAAGAGCGTGATCACCGTAAATTAGGTAAAGAGTTAAAACTATTTACAAATAGCCAAAAAGTAGGACAAGGTTTACCACTTTGGTTACCAAAAGGTGCAACAATCCGTCGTATTATTGAGCGTTATATCGTTGATAAAGAAGCAAGCCTAGGATATGACCACGTATATACTCCAGTATTAGGAAGTAGAGAGCTTTATGAAACTTCTGGTCACTGGAATCACTACCGTGATGGTATGTTCCCATCGATGGAAATGGATAACGAAGAATTAGTTCTTCGTCCAATGAACTGTCCTCACCATATGATGGTTTATAAAAATGATATTCACAGCTACCGTGAATTACCAATTCGTATTGCGGAGCTTGGAACAATGCACCGCTATGAAATGTCTGGTGCGCTATCTGGATTACAACGTGTACGCGGAATGACTTTAAATGATGCGCATATTTTCGTTCGTCCAGATCAAATTAAAGAAGAGTTAAAGCGCGTAGTAAACTTAACTTTAGAAGTGTACAAAGATTTCGGTTTAGAAAACTATTCATTCCGTCTATCTTACCGTGACCCAGAAGATACTAAAAAGTATTATGCTGACGATGAGATGTGGGAAAAAGCACAAGGTATGTTAAAAGAAGCTATGGATGAAATGGGTCTTGAGTACTATGAAGCTGAAGGCGAAGCGGCATTCTACGGTCCAAAACTTGATGTTCAAGTTCGTACTGCACTAGGAAAAGACGAAACACTTTCAACTGTACAACTAGACTTCTTACTTCCAGAACGCTTTGAATTAACTTACGTTGGTGAAGATGGTAAACAACATCGCCCAGTTGTAATTCACCGTGGTGTTGTATCGACTATGGAACGTTTCGTTGCCTTCTTAATTGAAGAATACAAAGGTGCATTCCCAACTTGGTTAGCTCCAGTTCAAGTGCAAGTAATTCCAGTTTCTCCGCAAGTACATTTAGACTATGCGAAGAAAGTACAGGAAGACTTACAACGTGCTGGTATCCGTGTTGAAGTAGATACTCGTGAAGAGAAAATTGGCTACAAAATCCGTGAAGCGCAAATGCAAAAAATTCCGTATATGCTTGTAGTAGGTGACAATGAAGTTACTGAAAATGGCGTGAACGTACGTAAATACGGTGAGCAAAAATCAGAAACAATCGCATTAGATGCTTTTGTTGATATGATTAAAGTAGAAGGAAAACGATAAGAAAGAGCCGCGGTATACCGCGGTTTTCTTATGTATTATAAATAAGAAAAGCTAGAAAAAATAACCATACAATACTTATCATAAAAAAGTATTGCATGTATGCAAGTTGTTTGTTACAATGTTTCTTGTTGTTAGTAAAACAAGTCGCGTCTTCTTGACAGACTTCATGTCCTATGGTAAACTCATCAAGGATAATAGAATATTGTTTTGTAGAACAAGTAGAAGCACCCGCTTCTCACCTGAATGACGCATTCGCAGTTA
The DNA here is from genome assembly GCF_000746925.1 of Bacillus clarus. Taxonomy (GTDB): domain Bacteria; phylum Bacillota; class Bacilli; order Bacillales; family Bacillaceae_G; genus Bacillus_A; species Bacillus_A clarus. The sequence goes on along the minus strand of NZ_JMQC01000008.1, from coordinate 1,505,124 downwards.
ACAGGTAAATGTATTTCTTACTAAAGATATTACAAGTGTGGGTGTCATATGCCCGCACTTTTTTTGTTCGGGTTCTATGATTGCAAAACATATTCTGAGAAAACCTTGGAGGTGGCTTACTATTAGCAAGGATATGATGATTAACGAGCAAATTCGTGCACGTGAAGTACGTTTAGTTGGCGCAAATGGCGATCAACTTGGAATCAAGTCTCGTAATGACGCTTTAGACTTAGCTGCAAATCTTAATCTTGATTTAGTATTGGTTGCTCCAAATGCGAAACCACCAGTATGCCGCATTATGGACTACGGTAAATTCCGCTTTGAGCAACAAAAGAAAGAAAAAGAACAGCGCAAAAATCAAAAAATAATTAGCATGAAAGAAGTTCGTTTAAGTCCAACAATCGATGAACATGACTTTAACACAAAACTTCGTAATGCTATCAAGTTTTTAGAGAAGGGCGACAAGGTTAAAGCGTCAATTCGCTTTAAAGGACGTGCCATTACTCATAAAGAAATCGGTCAACGTGTCTTAGATCGTTTCGCTGAAGCTTGTGCTGAAGTTAGTACAATCGAATCTAAGCCTAAAATGGAAGGACGTAGTATGTTCTTAGTTTTAGCACCGAAAAACGATAAGTAATAGATAGAGGAGGAAATACCTATGCCTAAACAAAAAACTCATCGCGGCGCTGCAAAGCGTTTCAAAAAGACTGGATCTGGTAAACTTAAGCGTTCACACGCTTACACAAGCCATTTATTCGCTAACAAATCTACAAAAGCTAAACGTAAACTACGTAAAGCTGGTGTAGTAAGCGCTGGTGACTTCAAACGCATTCGTCAAATGCTTGACAACTTAAAATAAGTTCGGTTTATAGATAGAACAAACTAGGAGGTAATATTATGCCAAGAGTAAAAGGTGGTACAGTTACTCGTAAACGTCGTAAAAAAATGATTAAACTAGCGAAAGGTTACTACGGTTCAAAGAATACTTTATTCAAAGTTGCTAACCAACAAGTAATGAAGTCTCTATTATATGCGTTCCGTGACCGTCGTCAAAAGAAACGTGACTTCCGTAAATTATGGATCACTCGTATTAACGCAGCAGCTCGTATGAATGGTCTTTCTTACAGCCGCTTAATGCACGGTTTAAAAAATGCTGGCATCGAAGTTAACCGCAAGATGCTTGCTGACTTAGCTGTTCATGACGAAAAAGCTTTCGCTGAATTAGCAACAGTTGCAAAAAACAACTTAAACTAATTATTTAAAAACCTTAGAAGATTTTCTTCTAAGGTTTTTTTATTTATATTAATTGTAGTCATTCCATGATTTGCAAAATATTCCATGAACTATTGCCATAATTGATAAGGCTATTCCTTCTATTTGTACAGCGGTATCAAAACCAGCGTTTGATCAAGCGTATCGTTCCGTTAGACGTGGTGGTGCATGTGTCGCAGTAGGTTTACCGCCAGAAATGATGGAAGTACCAATATTTGATACTGTATTAAATGGTGTAAAGATTATCGGTTCTATTGTAGGGGCAAGAAAAGATTTACAAGAGACATTGCAATTTGCAGCAGAAGGGAAAGTAAAAGCAATTATAGAAACACGCCATCTTCATGAAATCAACGATATTTTCACTGAAATGGAAGAAGGAAAGAGTAACGGACGTGTCGTTATCGATATGACAAAATCAGTATAAAAACTATAGCGATATAGAAGAATATAGAATGGAAAGTCAGGGGAGAATCCCCCTGACTTTTTAGTTTGCGCTCATTCATAAGGAAAGGCATCTTTCCTAGTAGAAACGACACTGCTATAATGGAAAGATGATATGGACCTTTCATCATGTAAACAATTTATAGATGATGATTGAAACGTATTTGCAAATTAAGGACAAGCTACCAAGTAAAGGTGTAGGTAGCTGACTTATTAAATAAGAAATAAAAAATGATAATGAACTTTGAGATGAAACAACATTGTTGCATAATATGCGATGTTGGAGGAGGACAATAGAATGGACTTACTACAACTATTTAAATTACAAAAAGAATTAGATGATCGTATTGCGAAAGAACACAATTTACAGCCGAAGAAATTATTAAAAGAAAAAATGCTAGCGCTGCTTGTAGAAATTGGAGAGCTTGCAAATGAAACACGTTGCTTTAAATATTGGAGCAATAAGCCAGCATCTGAGCGTGAAGTCATACTAGAAGAATATGTAGATGGTTTGCATTTCATTTTATCAATTGGAATTGATTTAGGGATTGATAAAAACTTCTTATTCTATAAATGCGCGCAAACGAACAAGACGCAGGTTGAAATTTTCTTAGACACGTATGCGAAAGTAATTCGTTTTACAGATCAACCATCTATTACAAATTATATTGAATTATTTACAAGCTATCTTCGCCTTGGACAAGCACTTGAATTTGATCAGGAAGAAATTGAAAAAGCGTATTTAGATAAAAACGAAGTAAACCACCAGCGTCAAACACAAGGATACTAAGTTAATTTTTGAATATTTCAATTTCCTTTTGTATAATGAAGTGACTGAAGAAAAAGGAGGGTGTTGGCAATGACAAAATTAGACGCGACATTGACAATGCTAAAAGAATTAACAGATGCACGAGGTATTGCGGGGAATGAGCGTGAACCACGTGAAGTGATGAAGAAGTATATCGAGCCGTTTGCAGATGAACTTTCTACAGATAATTTAGGAAGTTTAGTTGCAAAAAAAGTTGGGGAAGAAAACGGTCCGAAAATTATGGTTGCTGGTCATTTAGATGAAGTTGGATTTATGATTACGCAAATTGATGACAAAGGCTTCCTTCGTTTCCAAACAGTTGGTGGCTGGTGGTCACAAGTTATGCTTGCACAACGTGTAACAATCGTAACGCGTAAAGGTGATGTAACAGGTGTAATTGGTTCAAAACCACCACACATTTTACCGCCAGAAGCTCGTAAAAAACCAGTTGAAATTAAAGATATGTTTATTGATATCGGTGCTTCTAGTCAAGAAGAAGCGATGGAATGGGGCGTACGACCAGGGGATCAAGTTGTACCTTACTTTGAATTCCAAGTGATGAATAATGAAAAAATGTTACTTGCAAAAGCATGGGATAACCGCATTGGTTGTGCAATTGCAATTGACGTATTAAAACAATTAAAAGATGAACAGCATCCAAACGTTGTATATGGCGTTGGAACTGTACAAGAAGAAGTAGGCCTCCGCGGTGCGAAAACGTCTGCAAATTATATTAAGCCAGATATCGCGTTCGCGGTAGATGTTGGTATTGCTGGTGATACACCAGGTGTAACAGCGAAAGAAGCACAAAGTAAAATGGGTGATGGACCACAAATCATTTTATATGATGCATCTGTCATCGGTCATACAGGGTTACGTAATTTCGTTGTTGATGTTGCTGATGAATTACAGATTCCATACCAATACGATTCTGTAGCTGGTGGCGGAACAGATGCAGGCGCAATTCATGTTTCTGTAAACGGTATTCCATCTATGGCAATTACAATCGCAACTCGTTACATACATTCTCATGCGGCGATGTTACATCGTGATGATTATGAAAATGCAGTGAAGTTAATTGTAGAAGTTATTAAGCGTCTTGATAAAGAGACTGTACATAACATTACATTTAATTAATAAGAAAAAGCGAAGGAGGATCTCCTTCGCTTTTTGCATTTTTAAAAAGGTTTTTCTAATCCAGCTGCAGCATGAGCTCCTAAAATAATTAGACGTGTTAACTGCATCGCCATAAAATGTGGCGTGTAAATCATGCCTTTTTTTAGCCATGACATAATCATTCCGATATGAGCACCTGTGACATAACTAATAAGAATATCACGTGGAACCATTAGTTCTTCATCATCTGGCTGAGAAATAGATAAGCTTAATGTTAAATGTGTTTGGATTGTTTTCATCATTTTATAAGAGTAGTTTCCCGCTGCTTTATCACCAAGCATAACGTTATAGAAGTTAGCATTTTCTGCAATATGTTCAAATAAAGCTAAAAAAGTCGGATGCGGTGAGTCAAATGTGAGCTGAAAATCTTCCTTATTTCGCTTTTTTGGTTTAATTACTTCGGCTAGTTTTTCTAACATTTCTTCTATGCTTTTCTCTAATAAATCATATTTATCATGGTAATGACTATAAAATGTGGCACGATTTACAGGGGCACGCTCAGCGATATGTTGTACAGTTACATTTTCAAAGCCCTTTTCGCCTACTAAAGCGACAAAAGCATCCTGTATGAGTTGTCTTGTGCGTTTTACACGTGGATCATTTGTATTTTTAATAGACATTATTATTTCTCCTTGTTTGTTTTTTAAAACTTAAACAACACATATGTAGTGTAATGTTGGTTAAGCGACATATATACTTAAATTGTCGGTTGTGGATTCAAAATAATTATTTATAATTATAAACGATAGTCCTTTAGAAATCAGCACCGCTCGCATGTAGGCAAAACGTTGTTTGCATCGCAAAGGTGTGCTTTTTTTGTTTAAAGGTTAATATAATTAACAATTAAACAATCTAAACAAAAAGGATGTAAAATAGTTTAGAAAAAAATTATATGCGATATAAGGAGAGGAATGCAATGAATCAGTTTCGAAGAATGGTGATTATCAACATTATCACATTAATTGTACTAGTTGGCGGCGGTATTGGCGGTTACTACTATTACAACCAAGCAGAAAACTATTTAAAAACAGACAATGCAAAGATTGACGGGAAAGTAATCCCAATTGCATCACCAGTAGCAGGGAAATTAACAGAATGGAAAGCTGAAGTAGGTAAAAATTACAATGAAAATGATAAATTAGGTGCTGTTACTGTAGCTGGAGCAAATGGTGAGCAAACGATGGATGTAACAATTCCACAAAATGCAACAGTTGTACAATCAAACGCAACAACAAATGCGTTCGTTGGAGCAGGAAGCCCGATTGCTTACGCATTTGATATGAACAATTTATGGGTAACAGCAAACATTGAAGAAACAGATGTTGATGATGTTCAAAAAGGTCAAACAGTAGATGTATATGTAGATGCATATCCAGATACAACGTTAACAGGGAAAGTAGAACAAGTTGGATTAACAACAGCAAATACATTTTCTATGTTACCATCAAGCAACGCAACAGCGAACTATACGAAAGTAACTCAAGTTGTACCAGTTAAAATTTCTTTAGATCATAGCAAATCAGTAAATATTGTTCCTGGAATGAATGTGACAGTTCGTATTCATAAGTAAGGGGGAGATGAGATGTCCTCAATTGCAATTGCAGGATATGCACTATTTTGTATAATCGTCTTCTTCCTTGTAAATCGTCTTTTACGAAAGAAAAAAACGAATGTGGGAGAAGAACAAGTCCCAGCCGTAAGTAAGATAGAAGTAAGTAAAGTAGAAACAGTAGAGAAAGAACTTGAACAAAAACAAGAAACAGAAGCTTCTAATGTAGTGGAATTAGAAACAGGGAAGCAAGAACAAGTGAAACAGGAAAAAGAAATGCTGAAGAGACAATTGCCGATAGAGAGTGTAAATGTAAAAGCGGTTGTAGCCGTATTAATTCTCGGTATGTTCGTTTCTATTTTAAACCAAACAATCATTAATGTTGCGTTGCCACCATTAATGAACGAATTTAACGTATCGACTTCAACAGCACAATGGTTAATTACAGGCTTCATGCTTGTAAACGGAATTTTAGTACCGATTAGTGCCTTTTTAGTTTCACGGTTTACGTATCGTAAATTATTCGTAGCGGCGATGTTATTCTTTACTGTAGGATCTATCATTTGTGCTACATCAGGAAACTTTACGATGATGATGACAGGCCGCGTTATTCAAGCGGTTGGTGCAGGTATTTTAATGCCAGTTGGTATGAATATCTTCATGACGTTATTTCCACCTCATAAGCGCGGAGCAGCTATGGGATTATTGGGGGTAGCAATGATTTTAGCACCTGCTATCGGACCGACTGTAACAGGTTGGGTTATTGAAAACTATAGCTGGAACTTAATGTTCTATGCAATGTTTGTTATCGGTTTAATTATCACGTTTTTATCTTTAAAATTCTTTACACTAGCTCAGCCAGTTTCTAAAACGAAGCTAGATATATTTGGTGTTATTAGTTCAAGTATTGGATTAGGCAGCTTACTGTACGGATTTAGTGAAGCTGGGAATAATAGTTGGACTAGTGCGGAAGTTGTTATTTCACTTATTGTTGGTGTAATAGGTATCGCAGTATTTATTTGGAGAGAGCTAACGACTGATAATAAAATGCTTGATTTACAAGTGTTTAAATATCCAACGTTCACTTTCACATTATTAATTAACGCGATCGTAACGATGGCATTATTTGGAGGTATGTTATTACTTCCAGTATACTTGCAAAATATTCGCGGCTTTACGCCAATCGAATCGGGTTTACTACTTCTTCCAGGATCATTAATTATGGGGATTATGGGACCGATTGCAGGGAAGTTATTTGATAAATACGGCATTCGTCCGCTAGCAATTATTGGATTAGCTATTACGACATTTGCGACATATGAATTTACAAAGTTATCGATGGATACACCGTATAGCGTTATTATGACGGATTATATTATACGTTCAATTGGTATGTCATTCATTATGATGCCAATTATGACAGCTGGTATGAACGCGCTGCCGATGAAATTAATTTCTCACGGTACAGCAACGCAAAATACATCGAGACAAGTAGCTGGTTCAATTGGAACAGCAATCTTAATCACAATTATGACGCAGCAAACTACTGCTCACGTAGCAGATTACGGCAATATGTTAACAACAACAAACCCGATTTTAGTTGATAAAGCGCATGGAATGGGTCAAAGTTTAGCAGCGGTAGCCGGTTCTGCACAAGCAGGAGATGCAATGAGCTCCCAATTATTATCCGGACAAATTTCGAAGCTATCTGCAATTAACGGTATTAACGATGCCTTCTTAATTGCAACAATATTAGCAGGTATTGCTTGGGTGTTATCATTCTTCTTACAGTCAGGTAATAAACCAAATAGAAAAGCAGGGAATTAATTTTCCCTGCTTTTTTGTGCTTTCATAAAACTATTAAGTCATAACTAGAAGTTGATAAGCAATTACCATGAAGAATCCCGTTATAAACATAATCGTTCCCATAGAACGAATGCTTGTTATTTGTCTCCCACTTACAATAGCTAATAGTCCAGCTAAAGGGAATAGGCTCCAATACACAGTAGCTGAAATTGGAATTTGTTTCTCTACATCTATTCCAATTCCTATACTAATAATGATAGGAACAATGATAAGTAATAGGCAAACCAATCCAGCTATAATGGTAAGTGATTTACGATATTTAATTCCAGCAGCAATTAAAAAAACGCCACCAATAATTCCACATAACATAAAAATGGGGGCTAAGAAAACCTAAACTAATATTCCATCATCTTCTATATGAAATCTCCTATCATATTTTTAAGTAGTTGATAACATGAGATTAGAAAAAATCTCTATTGAATAGGGAATGAATCATCTACGGACATGAGTTGATAGAAATGAAGGGGAACAAAATGAATGAATAAGTGTAGAAAATTAGTAAAAGGAGATATCAAGGTGATACCTCCTTTTTAGCCTAAAAAGGCCAATGTATTATTCATAATATGAAAGAGCATAGCTGGAATAATAGAGTTCGTTTTCTTACATAATATAGCCATCAATAGCCCCATGAAGAAAGTGATTACCATTACCCCAAGTGAGTATGTGTGAGCAATTCCGAAGAAGAAGCTTGTTAAAATTGCTGCAATCCAAAATGGAAAACGCTCTGAGAAGAAGCGAAGTATAAAACCTCGGAAAATGAGTTCTTCAAAAATGGGTGTGAGTATTGCAAAGCCGATAAGTAATAATATTTGATACTGATTTAAAATGTTTAAGCTTAAGGCGGAAGATTGTTCGGTTGTTGCGTCTGGGAATACATAATTTAACATAATGAAATTGAGAATAATATTTAAAACGAAGAAAAGAAGTAAGTATACGTATGTACGCCAGTTTTTGAGTGCTTCAAAGTTAAAAGCCGATAATAATAGTTTTTTTGCTGGTTTATATTTAAATATGAACAATAACAAAACGAATAGTTGTAATGCAATACTTGTGGTGTTTGCGATAGATTCGTACAAGGCGGTTTGTTTTTTATTTGTAAGACCATCTGTGTAAATCGTTAAAGGCAGTGCTAGGAATAAAGTGATAAGCCCAGTGCCAAAGAAAGCGAATAAGACAGAGCTAATAAATTGTCCCCATGACATGGAGTATTTTTGTTCATACGGAAGTTGTGTAGTTGATTGCATATATTTAAATCACCTCTCTATATTTATATATAATTATAATTGATTTACGTTTGGAATGTTACGTTTAAATATTACATACAAGATTGTGTTTTTAAATATTCTGTGTATTTTTTAGGGTAAAATAATAAAAGAGGTATCACACTGTAGTGATGCCTCTTTTTTATTGGTAGATTTGCTCTACTTTTTTATGAGATTTTGCTTTTTGTATTTGTAACTCACGCTCTATCAGTCGGTCTAATTGCTGAATTGCTTTTAATGCTTTTTCATAAGAAATCGTTCTATAATGGTGTGCTCCACCCGGTTCTTCGTCCGCTTCATCTGCCCACTTAATAATATTTTGTAAAGGCGTTCTTTCAAGCGTTTGTTCTACTAGGAAAGAATCAGTGTGCAATAAAATTGCAACTGAAATTTCTTTTGCTTGAATAGGATGTTCTCCTAAGCGGATTAATAATTTATGAGCTCTTTCTGCTCCTTTAATCGCATGTATATCATTCTTTTTGTACAGTTCATAGTCCCATTCGCCGCCTGTGTACCATGTATGATGTCCGATATCATGAAGGAAACCAGCTTTTGTTGCAGCATCGACTGAGGCGTGATGCTTTTTAGCTAAGTGAAACGCATGGTAAGCGACAGCAATTGCATGGACCATTCCAGAACGGTTTACGTATTTTTGTGTAATGTGATGTTGAAAAATTTGTTCAAGCGTAATACGGTGCATAAAACATTCACTCCTTTTATCCCGCTTTAACGGGCAGTAAGATTCCTACTTCAAAATTCGGCGAATACGAGGAAGTTAGGTGGGGAATCAACTGCCCGTAAAAGCCCGATTGGTGAAGGCTAATAATTAGTGGGGATGAACACCCCTCCCCACTAATTAAAGTTTCACTTTATCTAATGGTGTATATGAAGAAAATCGATCGGTTTAAATGTATTTTGAACATTGTACTCCATCAAGTAGAGTTAGTAAAGTAGAAATGTTTAGGAGAAGAAAATTTTTGTGTGCACATAAAAATCACCTTAGCTTATGCTAAGGTGATTTGTGAATGCTTATTTTTTTAAGCCTTGCTCAAGTGTTTCTAACATTTCATGCTTTTCATTTTCATCCGCATTTTTCCAAATGACTTCGAATAAAACGCCGAGCCCTGGAAGCATTTTTTCTTCGCCGCTTTGAATTGCATCAACAATTGTTTCTTGTAATTGATCTTGTGAATTTCCAGATACATTCGCTAATACAGCACCGCGTAGATTAAAATTCATCACTTTCACCTCTTCTTCTGAATTGAAACTGACATTAGTTTTTGTTCTTTTTTATGTAAATATGTATGAAAAATAGGCTATAATGATAAGACAAGAAGAGAGGGAAATACATATTATGAAAAACATTGATTCAGTACAAAATCCGCGTGTGAAGCAGTGGAAAAAGCTGCAGACGAAAAAAGAGCGCGATAAAAAAGGTGTATTCTTCGTAGAAGGATTCCACTTAGTGGAGGAAGCTTTAAGGGCAGGAGTTGTAACAGAACTTATCGTTTCAGATCAAACTGATCTTCCGAAAGATTGGACAGTTACTGATGTTGAAATGTATATCGTACCTGAAGCAATTGTAAAGGTACTTCGTGAAACAGAAACAACGCAAGGTGTATTTGCTGTTTGTGAGAAAGATGAGAAAGAAGTAGCTCTTACAGATGGGAAATTTCTTTTATTAGATGGTCTTCAAGACCCGGGTAATTTAGGGACGATTATTCGTACAGCTGATGCAGCTGGTATTCATGCCGTTGTGCTTGGAGAAGGTTGCGTTGATGTTTACAATAGTAAAGTATTACGCTCTACACAAGGTTCTATTTTCCACTTACCGATTGTAAAAGGGAACTTAGAAGAATGGGTAGACAAGTTAAAAGAAAATAATGTTCCTGTATATGGAACAGCTCTTGAAAATGGAGTTCCGTATGGTGAAGTAACACCGGCCGGAAGTTTTGCATTAATTGTAGGAAATGAAGGAAGTGGCGTACGCCAAGAAATTCTTGTGAAAACTGATCAAAACTTGTATATTCCGATTTACGGTGGGGCAGAATCATTAAATGTTGCGGTTGCAGCAGGGATTTTAACATATTATTTACAAAGCCCAGTTGCGAACAAATAAAAAACTTCTTATAATAAGTTGAAGTATATGTTTGTAATGAACATACAATAAAAGTTAAATAACGAAAAACGTTGATAGAGAAGAGTAGCTTACAAAATCGCCATATAGGGAGAGAGTGCCGTAGACTGAAAGCATTCTTATGGTAGACGGAAGTGAATTCACCTCTGGAGTTGACGCCAGGACCATTTATATGTAAAGGCGTTCCGGTCAGAATTGATCGTTATAACTAATGAGTGGGCAGACTTGTTCTGTCAATTTAGGGTGGTACCGCGAATTTACCTCGTCCCTTTTTGGGAGCGAGGTTTTTTTATTTTTAAAATTAGGAGGGTTCCAAATGGAAGCACGTTTAAAAGAGCTAAAGCAAAAAGCGTTAGAGCTTATTGAAGAAGCGAAAGAGCTAAAGGGCTTAAACGACGTACGCGTAGCGTATTTAGGAAAAAAAGGTCCAATTACAGAAGTATTACGCGGCATGGGAAAATTATCAGCAGAAGAGCGTCCACGTATGGGAGCATTAGTAAATGAAGTACGTGAAGCAATTCAAACGCGTCTAGATGACAAAATTGGTAACTTAGAAAAAGCGGTAATTGAAGCAAAATTAGCTACTGAAACTATTGATGTTACACTACCAGGTCGTCCTGTTGAAACAGGTTGTCACCATCCGTTAACAGCTGTTGTTGAACAAATTGAAGATGTATTCATTGGGATGGGTTATGAAGTGGCTGAAGGAACAGAAGTAGAAAAAGACTACTACAACTTCGAAGCATTAAACTTACCGAAAGATCACCCAGCGCGTGATATGCAAGATACATTCTACATTACAGAAGAAACGTTACTACGTACGCATACATCTTCTGTGCAAGCACGTACGATGGAAAATAATAAAGAAAAGGGCCCAATCAAAATTATTTGTCCTGGTAAAGTGTATCGCCGCGATGACGATGATGCGACACATTCACACCAGTTCATGCAAATTGAAGGTCTTGTAATTGATAAAAACATTCGTATGAGTGATTTAAAAGGAACACTGCAAGTATTCGTGAAAAAGATGTTCGGTGAAGACCGTGAAATCCGTCTTCGTCCAAGTTTCTTCCCATTCACAGAGCCATCTGTAGAGATGGATATTTCTTGTATGATGTGTCACGGTAAAGGTTGCGGCACTTGTAAAGGAACTGGCTGGATTGAAATTTTAGGCGCAGGTATGGTTCATCCGAACGTACTTGAAATGGCTGGTTATGACTCAAAAGAATATCAAGGTTTCGCATTCGGTATGGGCGCAGAGCGTATCGCAATGTTGAAATACGGCGTAGATGACATTCGTCATTTCTATACAAATGATGTGCGTTTCTTACAACAATTCAAACGAGCGTAAGGGAAGGAGAGGATAAATATGTTCGTATCATATCGTTGGTTACAAGAGTATGTAGATATTAAAGATGTAACAGCACAAGAACTAGCAGACAAAATCACGAAAAGTGGTATTGAAGTAGAAGGCGTTGAAGTATTAAATAAAGGTGTAAAAGGTGTTGTAGTTGGTCACGTATTAGAATGTGAAAAACACCCAGAAGCTGATAAATTAAGCAAATGCTTAATCGATATCGGTGAAGAAGAACCAGTACAAATTATTTGTGGTGCTGCTAACATTGCAAAAGGTTTAAAAGTACCAGTTGCAAAAGTTGGTGCTGTACTTCCTGGTAATTTCAAAATTAAAAAAGCAAAACTACGTGGAGAAGCTTCTCACGGTATGGTTTGTGCTCTTCAAGAGCTTGGTATTGATGGAAAGCTAGTTGCGAAAGAGTACGCAGACGGTATCTTCATCTTCCCGAGTGACGCTGAAGTTGGTGCAGATGCACTTGAAATTTTAAACTTACATGATGAAGTACTTGAGCTTGGTTTAACACCAAACCGTGCAGATTGCTTAAACATGTTAGGTGTTGCATATGAAGTAGCTGCTATTTACGGCCGTGAAGTGAAGCTTCCAGCTATCGACTTACAAGAAACAGCAGAAAAAACTTCTGATTACATTTCTGTAAGTGTAGAAGCGAAAGAAGAAAATCCATTATATATTGCAAAAATGGTTAAAAACGTAAAGATTGGTCCATCACCAATGTGGATGCAAACTCGCCTTATGGCAGCTGGCATTCGTCCAATTAGCAACGTAGTTGATATTACAAACTACATTTTAATGGAATACGGTCAACCGTTACATGCATTCGATTACGATAAATTAGGTTCAAAAGAAATCGTTGTTCGTCTTGCAAAAGAAGACGAAACAATTGAAACGTTAGATGATCAAGAGCGTACATTACAAAGCCACCACCTTGTAATTACAAACGGCACAAAAGCTTTAGCTGTTGCGGGTGTAATGGGCGGAGCTGATTCTGAAGTTACAAATGATACAGTAAACGTTCTAATTGAGTCTGCATACTTTGCAGGTCAAACAGTACGTCGTACATCAAAAGACTTAGGTCTTCGCAGTGAATCAAGTGCACGTTTCGAAAAAGGAATCGACCCAACACGTACATTTGAAGCAATTCAACACGCTGCTGCTTTAATGGCAAAATACGCTGGTGGCGAAGCCCTTGAAGGCGTAGCGGAAGTTGATAACTTACAAGTACAAGAGCGTACAGTATCTGTTACAGTTGAAAAAGTAAATCGTGTATTAGGTACAGATATTTCTGCGAGCAAAATGGGTACAATTTTCACAAACTTAAAATTCCCATTCACAGAAGTAGAAGGAACATTCCATGTGAACGTACCAGCACGTCGTCCTGACATTACAATTTCAGAAGACTTAGTAGAAGAAGTGGGACGCCTATACGGTTATGACCACATTCCAGTTACATTACCTTCTGGAACGATGACTCGTGGTAAATTAACAGCAGCACAAACGAAACGTCGTAAAGTACGTCGATTCTTAGAAGGTGCTGGTTTATATGAAGCAATCACGTATTCATTAACAAGCGCTGACAAAGCGAAACAATATATGGTTGAGCCAAACGAAAAAGCTCCTGTAAACCTTGCACTTCCAATGAGTGAAGAGCGTAGCCAACTTCGTTTAAGCTTAGTACCACAATTGTTAGAAGCAGTTTCATACAATGTTGCTCGTAAAAACGACAGCGTCGCTTTATATGAAGTAGGTTCTGTCTTCTTGCCAACAGAAGCAGGAGAACTTCCGAAAGAAGAACAACATCTTGCAGGTGTTATGACAGGTCTTGCTCTTCACCATGCATGGCAAGGTGAGAAGAAAGTGGTAGACTTCTTCGTTGTGAAAGGTGTACTAGAAGGATTATTCGACGTACTTGGCGTTGCAAACCAAATCACATATGCACCAGCAAAACGTGAAGGTATGCACCCAGGCCGTACAGCTGACATCGTATTAGATGGTGAAGTAATTGGATTCATCGGTCAATTGCACCCAGAAACAGAAAAACAATTAGATGTGAAAAATACATTCGTATTCGAACTATCTCTTGTAAAAGTATTCGGTGCAGACGCGGAGGAAACTTACTACTCAGCAATTCCGCGTTTCCCATCTATGACACGTGATATGGCTGTTGTAGTAACAAAAGAAACAAAAGCTGGTGAAATGAAGCAAGTCATTGCTGAAGCTGGCGGAGAACTTCTGAAAGACGTAACACTATTCGACTTATACGAAGGTGAAAAAATGGAAGAAGGCAAGAAATCACTTGCATTCTCTATGAACTACTTCGATGCAGAACGTACATTAACAGACGAAGAAGTAACAGAAGCACATAACCGTGTATTAACAGCGGTAGAAGAGAAATTTGGTGCGGAGTTACGTAAGTAATTAAAAATTGCCGGATTTAATTCCGGCAATTTTTTTATTGGAGCGGTTGTCGATTATTGTTGATAAGTCGATATTCTATGTCGAATCGCCGATAAATTATAAAAATCGCTGATAAATTTGAAGTTGCGGTCGATAAATTGCAAAAATCGCCGATATATATCAAGGTATCTTGCATCTTTCCCTCGAATGTAGTACATTAATTTTAGTTTAACAAAATGAAAGACGATGATAAGGAAAAGTAATATATACTATAATCCATAGCGAGTCAGGGACGGTGAGAGCCTGATGAGGCGGTATATGTGAAGAACACCTTGGAGTTGCTAACCGAAATTGAATCTTGTATTCAAGAGTAGACTTAGACGGGAATCCGGCCTGTTACAAACCGGGAAGTATGTATTACATACGAGTTAAAGTTGGTCTTTATGACAAATTGGGTGGTACCGCGAAGTTTAACCTTTCGTCCCTTTATGGATGAAAGGTTTTTTTGTATTTAAATATATCAGCAAAGGAGAATTTCACTATGGAAAACACATTAGTAAAAAGTCTGTATAGAGATACAGAAAAGTATGCAGATCAAACAGTACAAGTATCAGGGTGGATTCGTAACTTACGTGATTCAAAAGCATTTGGTTTCATCGAATTAAACGACGGTAGCTTCTTCAAAAGCGTTCAAATCGTTTTCGATACAGAATTAGATAACTTCAAAGAAATTGCAAAACTTCCACTTAGCTCTTCAGTGAAAGTAGAAGGTAAAGTAATTGCAACACCTGGAGCAAAACAACCATTTGAAATTAAAGCAGATAAAATTGATATCGAGGGCTTATCAGATTCTGATTACCCACTTCAAAAGAAGCGTCATACGTTTGAATACTTACGTACAATCGCTCACTTACGTCCAAGAACAAATGCATTCTCTGCAACATTCCGCGTGCGTTCTATCGCAGCGTTTGCGATTCACCAATTCTTCCAAGAGCGTGGTTTCGTACATGTTCACACACCAATTATCACTGGTAGCGATACAGAAGGTGCAGGCGAAATGTTCCGCGTAACAACGCAAGATTTAAACAACGTGCCAAAAGGTGAAGACGGACAAGTTGATGAATCAAAAGACTTCTTCGGTAAAGAAACAAACTTAACAGTAAGTGGACAACTTAATGCTGAAGCTTACGCATTAGCATTCCGTGATGTATACACATTCGGACCTACATTCCGTGCAGAAAACTCTAACACAACTCGCCACGCAGCTGAGTTCTGGATGGTTGAGCCTGAGATTGCATTTGCTGAATTAGGCGACGTAATGAACCTTACAGAAGATATGCTGAAATATGCAATGAAATATGTATTAGAACATGCACCAGAAGAAATGGAATTCTTCAACAGCTTCGTTGATAAAACAGTGCTAGAGCGCATGAACAACGTAATCAACTCTGACTTTGGTCGCATCACTTATACAGAAGCAATTAAAGTGCTTCAAGAATCAGGCGCTGACTTCAAATATCCAGTAGAATGGGGTATTGACTTACAAACAGAGCACGAAAGATACTTATCAGAAGAAATCTTCAAACGCCCTGTATTCGTAACTGACTATCCGAAAGACATTAAAGCATTTTACATGCGCCTTAATGAAGATGGAAAAACAGTAGCTGCTACTGACCTTCTAGTTCCTGGCATCGGCGAATTAATCGGCGGAAGCCAACGTGAAGAAAGAATGGACGTTTTAGTAGACAGAATTAAAGAATTAGGCATGAATGAAGAAGACTACTGGTGGTACTTAGAACTTAGAAAATACGGCGGTACAAAACACGCTGGATTCGGTCTAGGCTTCGAGCGCTTCCTAATGTATATCACTGGCATGGCTAACATCCGTGACGTAATTCCATTCCCAAGAACTCCAGGTTCTTCGGAGTTTTAAAATGATAAAAAAGCGAGAGCAACTGCTCTCGCTTTTTTTATTGGAAGAGGGTGTGACTAGAACTCAAGTTTTATTAAGTATTTCAAGATTGGAAAAAATGTTGTTCATAGTTCCCTTCTCATTTCATATATAGTAAAACGAATGAAACATTTACGGGAAAGGGAAAGGAGTTTTGGTGCGATGGGGGAAATTCCAAGTCATACAAAGTGGACATTGCGTGACAAGTATGTAGTAATCACTGGTGCAACAAGTGGTATTGGACTAGCGGCAGCTAAGGTATTTGCAGAACGCGGCGCCAAGCTAGGAATCATTGCACGCAACGAAGCAAAAGCGAATGATGCTATGACTCAAATTCAGGATCTAACGAATGGGAATGCGGTGGTAGATCTATTTCTGGCTGATATGGCTTCCCAACAATCTATACGCCGGGTAGCTACTGATATTTTAGAAAAGTGTCCTAGAATAGATATATTAGTGAATAATGCTGGCGCTTTATTTCAAACAAGGAAAATTACGGAGGACGGTTTGGAGATGACTTGGGCGGTTAACCATTTAGGTCCATTCCTACTTACTAATTTGCTGTTGGAGCGTTTAAAGGAAAGTGCTCCTGCTCGTGTCATTACCACCGCATCTCATGGTCACAAAATGGCTAAAAAGGGAATTGATTTCGATGATTTAGATGCAGAACAACTTTATCGTGGTGTTAAGAGATTCATGGGCGGTCCTACGATGCGTTATGCCCAAACAAAATTAGCTAATATTTTATTTACCTCTGAATTGGCACAGCGGTTGGAGGGAACAGGTGTTATCGCTTACAGTTTCGACCCGGGGCTAGTGGCTACGAATTTCAACCAGGACAATGGTCTGGTTGCTCGCTTAACTATGGCAGCAATGAAACCTTTCTCTCGTACGCCTGAGGAAGGCGCTGAAACTTTAATATGGCTAGCAGAATCAACTGGATTTACTGATCATAGTGGTTTTTACTATGTCGATAAGCAAATAGAAAAGCCGTCTGAAGCTGCCTTGGATAAGGATGTCGCAAAACGTTTATGGGACATTAGTGAAAAACAGACACGAAAATAAAAGAGTAGCCAGTGTATGTTTAGATGGTTATGTTGCATAGTTTTTTACCCTTAAGTAAAAAGTAATCTTGGGGGTGAGTGCAATGAGTAAAAAAGTGAAAACAGATCATTCTAGATCAGGCCTAGGTTCTCCAGAAGTGGAAGGACAAGGAACGACTACGCATGAAACGGGTTCTCATAAAGTACCTTCATCAAATAAGAAGCAGAAACGAAGTTGAACATAAAAAGGGAGTCATGGAGACTCTCTTTTTTAGGTGAATAGTAAATGAACGTATATCGGCAGAAATTGAAATATATCGATCTTCCGACGATATGCGACAAAAATAGGAGCGTGCGAGATTCTATTTACCCATTCTTCATTCATAAAAGGCGAAAAGAACTCAATTCTTTTCGCCTTGTTTAGTTCATCTATATCCTGTCGATACTAAAAAGTAGTTATTTTTTCAATAAGCGAAACGCTTTTTCTGTATTAGCAAAATGTAGTTTCACAAACTCAGGGAGTCTTTCTTTTCCGAGCTTTTGAATTAATTTAGCTGCGGCAATATCAACTTGTTTACCCGCACCTTTCGGAAGTGGCATGCCGGCTTTTTTGCTTAGTTCATCAAACTGTTTTACGAATGAGTAACGAGCTAAGATGGAAGCTGCGGCTACTGCTAAATGGACACTTTCGCCTTTTGTAGCGAAGTAAACATTTTCACGCTGTACTGCTTTTTGTTTTGCTAAATATTTATAATATGTATCCGGCTGCGTGAATTGATCGATTAGGACACCTTCTGGTTTTGTAGGCGCGATTTTTGCTAACAAGTTTGTAATGGCTTTATTATGCAGTAAAGCTTTTAGTTTACCTTGGTTGTTTCCTTTGTCAAAGAGCTCGTTATATTTTTCGTTATGCAAAACGAGAGAGCTGTAAGGAACAACGCTAAGGAGTTGTTTTGCAATCTCAGCAATTTGAGCATCATTTAAGTTTTTGGAATCTTTTACACCAAGTTCTTTTAAAAGTGGAATTTGCTTTGCATCCACATATACAGCAACAACTGTCATTGGTCCAAAGAAATCTCCAGTACCTACTTCATCAGAGCCTACAATCGACATTGTGCCAATAGAAGAAGGCGGAGCGTAGCGATGTGAATTGGCCGTCTTTTTAACGGCAGATTTAGGCGTTTGAGAAACGGTTTGCCAGCGCGCAGCTTCTGCTTCGGCACGGCCTCCTTGGAACATTACTTTTCCTGATTTATATGCTGTAATCGTGCAAGATGGTACCTTTGCCATAAAGATACCACCTTGCGGAACTTTCGGGCTAAGCGCTTGTTTATATTGTTGTTTCATGTCTTCAATTGCACTAGAACTTGTTTGTATTACGATAGAATTTGACAAAATGGTCGCTCCTTTTTTTATATTGTTGTTTTTATCATATCGGATTGTTCTTTCTGTTTCCATATTATGATGGTTCATGGTATGATAAACTTTAGGATTCTGTACGTGATTGGAGGCCGGTGAGTTGTCACAACAAAAGGGAAAGAAAAGTCGAATTAATGTAGAAATCTATGGTCAACAATATTCAGTTGTTGGCGATGAAAGTACAAGTCATATCCGCATGGTAGCAGCGATTGTGGATGATAAAATGCGCGAACTCAATGCCAAGAATCCTTCGCTTGATACGAGTAGACTAGCGGTATTGACGGCGGTAAACGTCATACACGATTACATAAAATTAAAAGAAGAACATGAGAAATTGAAAGAAAGTATGACAAAAAAAGGAATGGAATAACATGATTGATATCATTATCATTTTACTGCTTGTTATGGGATTTTTCCTCGGTTTACGCAGAGGATTTATTTTGCAACTTGTAAAGTTAACAAGCTTTATTATCGCATACCTTGTTGCATACTGGTATTGTAAAGATTTAGCGCCAGCACTTGCGAAAATTATCCCGTATCCATTTGATAAAAATGTATCAGTTCCAGAATGGATTGATGCAAATAATATTGAAACAGTATTTTATCAAGCGATTGCGTTTATTGTATTATTTATTATTACAAAAATCGCACTTTCATTACTTGGTAATTTGCTAAACATGTTTGCGGAAATACCAGTTTTAAAGCAAGTAAATGCATTTGCTGGGGCAATACTTGGATTTTTAGAAGTATATATCATTTTGTTTGTTTTAATTATTGTTGGAACGATTCTTCCAATTGAACAAATACAAACACCATTACAAAAATCATCAATTAGCAAAATAATGGTAGACGATACACCGATTCTTTCTGAAAAGGTGAAGGAACTATGGCAGACAGGTAGCAGAGTATAACTTCTCTTTTTTCGGAAAGAGGAGTTTTTTTCTATGAAAGAAAGGCGGGGCATTATGAAAGTAAATAAAAAACAAGTTATTAAATTATTAGAGACAATCGGCCTTTTTATGGAGTTAAAGGGCGAAAATCCATTCAAAATATCAGCATTTCGTAAAGCGGCAGCAGCGCTAGAAAGCGACGATCGCAGTCTTTCTGAAATTGAAGATTTTACAAAGATTCCAGGTATCGGAAAAGGAACAGCGGCTGTTATTCAAGAATATATTGAGTCGGGGACATCTGAAGTATTAGAGGAACTTGAAAAAGAAGTACCGAGCAGCTTATTACCGTTATTAAAATTGCCAGGGCTTGGTGGTAAAAAAGTAGCGAAGTTGTATAAAGAGCTTGGCGTTATCGATATGGAAACATTAAAAACGGCTTGTGAAGAAAATAAAGTACAAGCTTTAGCTGGATTCGGTAAGAAAACAGAAGAGAAAATATTAGAGGCAATCGCTCAAGTTGGATCTCGTCCAGAGCGTTTGCCAATTGCAATGGTCTTGCCTATTGCCGGGGAAATAGAAGAGAAATTGTCGAATATTGCTGAAGTAATTCGCTTCTCACGTGCAGGGAGTTTACGACGCGTTCGTGAAACAGTGAAAGATTTAGATTTCATCATTGCGACGACAGAACCAGCGGCAGTACGTGAACGTTTACTACAATTCGATAATATGATTGAAGTGATTGCAAGTGGAGATACGAAAGTGTCTGTTCGCCTTCAATATGAATATGATATTTCGATTGATTTCCGTCTTGTAAAACCAGAAGAATTTATTACAACTCTTCACCATTTCACAGGATCAAAAGACCATAACGTAAGAATGCGCCAAATTGCGAAAGATAACGGTGAGAAAATCAGTGAGTACGGCGTGGAAAACTTAGAGACAGGTGAAGTGAAAACATTCGAAACAGAAGAAGCGTTCTTCGCCCATTTTGGCCTTCCTTTCATTCCACCAGAAGTACGTGAGGATGGAAAAGAAATTGAATTAATTCAAGAGTACCCAAACTTAATTCAGTTCTCTGATATACAAGGTGATTTACATATGCATACAACATGGAGTGACGGTGCCTTTTCAATTGAGGAAATGGTACAGGCATGTCGTGCTCGTGGTTATAAATTTATGGCAATTACCGACCATTCACAATACTTGAAAGTAGCGAACGGTTTGACGAAAGAACGCCTTCGTGAACAAGGAAAAGAAATTGAGCGCATGAACGAAAAATACCCAGATATCACAATTTTACGTGGAATTGAAATGGATATTTTACCAGATGCGACACTTGATTTTGATGATGAAGTACTAGCTGAACTTGATTACGTAATTGGAGCGATTCACTCTAGCTTCTCACAAGACCGTGAAACGATTATGAAACGCCTTCGTACAGCACTTGAGAATAAGCATGTCACAATGATTGCCCATCCGACAGGACGTCTTCTTGGACGCCGTGAAGGTTACGATGTAGATACAGATTTATTAATTGAACTCGCAAAAGAAACAAATACCGTTTTAGAATTAAATGCGAATCCAAACCGTCTAGATTTAAGCGCGAAACTATTAAAGCAAGCACAAGATGCTGGTGTAAAAGTAGCGATTAATACGGATGCTCATACACTTGAAATGCTAGAAGATATGGAAACAGGTGTAGCAGCAGCACGTAAAGGGTGGATTCAAAAAGATAACGTGATTAACACATGGGATATTGAACGTTTATTAGACTATATTAAACGTAATAAGTAACACAAGGGGGACCTGCAACATGTTAGAAAGAACGTTGCGTGTATTAGAATACAATAAAGTAAAAGAACAATTACTTGAACATACAGCATCTTCACTTGGTCGCGATAAAGTGAAGAATTTAGTGCCAAGCACTGATTTTGAAGAAATTGTAGAAATGCAAGATACAACGGATGAAGCTGCGAAAGTCATTCGTCTAAAAGGTAGTGCACCATTAGGTGGTATTTCGGATGTTCGCTCAAATGTAAAACGTGCGAAAATTGGAAGTATGTTAAGCCCAAATGAACTACTTGATATCGCAAATACGATGTATGGTAGTCGCAATATGAAACGTTTCATCGAAGATATGGTTGATAACGGTGTTGAACTTCCAATTTTAGAAAGACATGTCGCTCAAATTGTATCTTTATATGACTTAGAAAAGAAAATTACAAATTGCATCGGTGATGGTGGTGAAGTAGTCGATAGTGCAAGCGATAAATTGCGTGGTATTCGTAACCAAATTCGTACTGCGGAAAGCCGTATTCGTGAAAAGTTAGAGAACATGACGCGTTCTTCAAACGCACAAAAGATGTTATCAGATGCGATTGTAACAATTCGTAACGAACGCTATGTAATTCCTGTAAAGCAAGAATACCGTGGCGTATATGGTGGTATTGTTCATGACCAATCGGCTTCTGGACAAACGTTATTTATCGAGCCGCAAGTCATTGTGGAACTAAATAATGCCTTGCAAGAAGCACGAGTGAAAGAGAAACAAGAAGTAGAACGCATCTTAATGATGTTAACAGAGGAAGTGGCAGTGGAAGCTGATATTGTCTTATCCAATGTAGAAGTTATTGCGAACCTTGATTTCATTTTTGCAAAAGCTTTTTATGCGAAACGAATTAAAGCCACGAAGCCAATCGTAAATAACGAACGTTACATGGATTTAAAACAAGCACGTCATCCGCTTATTGATCCGGAAATTATTGTGCCAAATAACATTATGCTCGGTAAAGATTTCACAACAATCGTTATTACAGGGCCGAATACAGGTGGTAAAACAGTTACACTGAAAACCGTTGGAATTTGTGTATTAATGGCACAATCTGGTCTTCATATTCCGGTAATGGACGAATCAGAGATTTGTGTGTTTAAAAACATCTTTGCTGATATCGGTGATGAGCAATCGATTGAACAAAGTTTAAGTACATTCTCCTCGCATATGGTGAACATTGTAGACATTTTAGAAAAAGCTGATTTTGAAAGTTTAGTTTTATTTGATGAATTAGGTGCTGGAACAGACCCACAAGAAGGGGCTGCATTAGCAATTTCGATTTTAGATGAAGTATATAACCGCGGTGCACGCGTTGTTGCAACGACGCATTATCCAGAATTAAAAGCATACGGATACAACCGTGAGCAAGTTATTAATGCGAGTGTTGAGTTCGACGTGAACACGTTAAGCCCAACATATAAATTGTTAATCGGTGTACCAGGACGTAGTAATGCCTTTGAAATTTCGAAGCGCCTTGGATTATCTGATCGAGTTATTGATCGAGCACGTAACCATATTAGTACAGATACAAATAAAATTGAAAATATGATTGCGAAGTTAGAAGAAAGTCAAAAAAATGCAGAGCGTGATTGGAACGAAGCAGAAGCACTTCGCAAACAATCTGAAAAACTGCATCGCGAATTACAACGTCAAATTGTTGAATTTAACGAAGAGCGTGATGAACGATTATTAAAAGCACAAAAAGAAGGCGAAGAAAAAGTCGAAGCTGCGAAGAAAGAAGCAGAAGGCATTATTCAAGAACTTCGTCAATTGCGTAAAGCACAGCTTGCAAATGTGAAAGATCACGAGTTAATTGAGGCGAAGAGCCGCTTAGAAGGGGCAGCGCCAGAGCTTGTGAAGAAACAAAAAGTAAACGTGAAAAACACAGCACCAAAACAACAATTACGCGCAGGCGATGAAGTAAAAGTATTAACGTTCGGTCAAAAAGGTCAACTGCTTGAAAAAGTAAGTGATACAGAGTGGAGCGTACAAATTGGTATTCTGAAGATGAAAGTGAAAGAATCCAATATGGAATACATTAATACACCGAAGCAAACTGAGAAAAAAGCAGTCGCAACGGTAAAAGGTAGAGACTATCACGTTTCATTAGAACTTGATCTTCGTGGTGAACGTTATGAAAACGCGATGATGCGCGTTGAAAAATATTTAGATGATGCACAGCTTGCAAGTTATCCGCGTGTATCTATTATTCATGGTAAAGGAACAGGAGCACTGCGCCAAGGCGTACAAGATTACTTAAAGAAACATCGCGGTGTGAAAAACTTCCGTTACGGTGACATGGGCGAGGGAGGCCTAGGTGTAACAGTTGTCGAATTAAAATAGCAAACAACCAAACAAAAGGGGAAACCATTATATGTTTATGGACAAACTTGCAAAAGTATTGTTAGCTTGTTGCGGAATATTTTTGGTGATTGGGGTTATTTATTTAGTGGTTTTTGCGAAATAAAGGAGCGTCAATCTCGGCATGATAATACCGCCAGAGATTGACGCTTTTCATTTCCGAATAATCTATAAGAAAAGGAATAAAACATGAAAATCAACCAATACATAAGCGAAGCAAAATCCTGCTCAAGGCGTGAAACAGATCGTCTCATCAAAGCAGGACGTGTCGCGATTAACGGTGAAATATGTACGCACGGTACAATCGTTAACGAAGGTGATGTTGTAACGATTGATGGACAGGTTATTGCAAAAGAAGAGAAAGAAAAGGTGTATATTGCTTTCCATAAACCAGTCGGAATTACTTGTACAGCAGCCGATCATATTGAAGATAATATTATTGATTATATCAATTATCCAGAGCGAATCTTTCCTGTTGGACGATTAGATAAAGCATCGGAAGGTCTTATTTTATTAACGAACGATGGTGCGATTGCGAATCAAATTTTACACGGAGATCATGAGCACGAGAAAGAATATGTTGTGATGGTCGATAAGCCTTTTACAGATTGGTTTATTGATGAGATGTCCAGCGGTGTAAAGATTAAAGATGGAATGACGAAGCCATGCAAAGTAACGAGAGTAGATAATTCAACATTTCGCATCGTTTTAACGCAAGGTATGAACAGACAAATTCGTAGAATGAGTCGCGCTTTCGGATATACAGTAATAAAGTTGAAGCGAGTTCGTATTATGAATATAGAGCTGAATCAGCTTGAAGTTGGAAAATGGAGGCATATTACAATTTCGGAGTTACAAGAATTAGTCGGACAGCTATAGGGAGAGGAATTCTTCTCTCCTTTTTATTTTTTGTCAGAAAAAATAAAACTATTGATTTTTTAAAAAGTAGCCCATATAATAAAAAACAACAAGTTTCGACAAGATATTTTATAAAAGTAATGATGAGGACATGAGTTGTTTTTTACGATTCTCAGAGAGGGAAGCCTTAGGCTGTGAGCTTCCTAATACGAAAAGATATACTTACCACCTCTAAACTTCAAGAGTGAACTGCGTGATGCATTGTAATTCTTGGCGGATAAAACCGTTATCAATTTACACGAGCTATAAAATGAGTTTATTTCGTTATAAATTCATTTTATTAGAATAAGGGTGGAACCACGATTTCAACACTCGTCCCTTTGTTAGGGATGGGTGTTTTTTGCGTTCTTTTAAGGGGAAGTATGCGCGAAAGAGGATATGTGACGGATTTTAGTTCAGAATATTTTGTTTATTTTATAATTATTTAGGAGGTAGGTAGAAATGAAATCATCTTTAAAGTTTTCAGAGATGTTTGCAATAAGTTTAATGTTATTTGCACTATTTTTCGGTGCAGGTAATATGATTTTTCCACCAGCGTTAGGGCAAGGTGCTGGAACGGATGTATGGATTGCATTGTTCGGATTTATTGTTACAGGAGTAGGTCTTCCTCTATTAGGGGTAATTGTAATAGCTTTAAAAGGAGATATTAATGAATTAGCTGGACGTGTGCATCCTTTATTTGCACTGATTTTCATAGTTGTAATTTATTTATGCTTAGGCGTATTTGTCAGCGTGCCACGTACAGGAACTGTTGCTTATGAAATGAGTATTGCACCACTTTTACCAAACGCGGTAGCCGGTCAGGCGTACCCACTTGTCATCTTTACATTTATTTTCTTTGCAGTAACTTTCTATTTAGCATTAAACCCTTCGAAATTAGTAGGGCGTATCGGAAAAGTGTTAACACCTATTTTATTAGCGGTAATTGCAATTATCGTAATTAAAGCACTCATTACACCGATGGGAGAGTTTGGTGCACCGACAGAAGCATATAGTGATCCGCTCTTTAAAGGGTTCATTGATGGATATTTAACATTAGACGGATTAGCAGCACTTGTTTTCGGAAATGTCGTAATTAACGCTTTGAAAGTAAAAGGGATTACAAATAAGAAAAGTATCGCGAAAGTAACAATTTTTGCAGGATTTATCGCAGCACTTGGTTTACTTCTTGTTTACTTAGCACTTGCTTACCTTGGAGCATCTAGTGTGTCACTTGGAATGGGAGAAAACGGCGGTGTTATTTTAACGAACGTTGTACATCATTTATTTGGTAGCTACGGAACTTTATTACTGGGTATTGCAATTGCAGCAGCATGCTTAACAACTTCTGTTGGTATTATTGCAGCTTGTGGTGAATATTTCTCTTCCCTATTACCAAAGCTTTCTTATCAAAAAGTTGTTTTCATTTTCTGTGTATTAGCTTTCATGGTAGCAAACCTTGGTTTAACACAGTTGAATGCATTAGCATTACCAATCTTAATCTCAATTTATCCAATTGGAATCGTGCTCATTGTGTTATCACTAATTGAAAACTATATCCGTCTGCCGCTAGCGATGTATGTAGGGGGGATTATAGGAGCATTCGTGGTTAGCTTCTTTGATGGATTGCATAATGCTAACATTCAAATTGCAACATTGGCACCTATTTTAGAAAAGATTCCGTTATACAGTGTAGGAATCGGGTGGTTAATTCCATGTATGATCGGTATGGTAATTGGATATGTGGTTTCTGTGTTTCAAAAGCAGGAAGTTGCTGTAGAAAAATAAGAAAAAGAGACTTTCTTTGAAAGAAAGTCTCTTTTTCGTGGATAAAATTATATATAAAGATATTTAGATATTAAAGTTTTATACGTAACATGGTTGACAAAATTTTTATGATTAAGCTAAGATTGACTTAGTTATGGAAATTCTGGAAGGGAAGTGATGGATGAAAGGGAAGAGGTTTTCTATAACTATATGTTATTAGTGTAGGAAGAGGTGATAAAATATTAGACTAGTTGAAGTTATTTTTTTTAAGTATAATTGAGAATGATAATCATTAAGGGGACTTGAAACATCTTTTTTCAGGAAACCTATCTTTAAAGGGTAATGAGAGGAGATTATTTTTTTGTACTCCAGTGAGAATGATAATCATTATTTCGCTTTATGTTACATAAGGAGAAAATTCTTGTTAATAAAAAGTAGAAAAGATTATTTTTTTTCGTATAAATTGAGAATAATTATCATTTTCAAAAAGTTAGATTGAGAGTAAAAGATAAACGAGGAGGATATAAGCAAAATGAGAAAGGTTTCTGTATTACCCGCTTTTATTATAACACTTGTATGTATGCTAGCTTTTCTCGTAATGCCATTTGGACAAGCTTCAGCAAAATTAGCTGATGGTACTTACGATATTAACTATGTCATTAAAAAAGCGGAAGATGATTCTGCTTCAATGGCAAATGATTATTTTGAAAAACCAGCTAAGTTAATTGTAAAAAATGGTGAGATGAGAGTACAAGTTCCAATGAATCACAGTGCTTGGATTACAGAATTTAAAGTAGAAGATAACGGTAAATTTGTTGATTCAAAAGTAATTAGTAAAGATGAAGCAGCTGATAAAAGAACGGTTGAATTTAAAGTTGATGATTTATCTAAACCGTCAGGAGTAAAAATTCACGTTGTCGTACCAAGTGCAAACTACGACCATCATTATACAATTCGTTTCGCTTTTGATGCGAATGTAAAAGCTACAGGCGGCGACAACAATGCAGCTGGTGTAACAAAAAATGATGATCAAAATAAAAAAGATGGACAAGTAAAAGAAGAAAAAAATAAAGAAACAAACAAAGAAGTAAGTAAAGATGTGAATAAAGAAACGAACAAAGGAACAAATGAAAAAGAGACAGCTGAAAAGATAGATAACCCGAAAACAGGGGATAATGCACGTATTGGATTATTTGCAGCGTTAATTTTTATTTCAGGTGTTTTCTTAATTCGTAAAGTGAAGTTAAGCAAATAAATATTTGGAAGGGCGATGAATATATGTTTAAACAATTTAAAACGATTATTGCCGTGTGTGTTGTTTTATTTACATTTATGGCAACGCTAGGTTTACAAGATGCAAAAGCAGCTAAGAAACCAGATAATGGAAAATATAATGCTACTTTTACTGTATGGAAAGGCGATAAAGATGAATCATCTAGAATGAATAGTTATTTTGAGAGCCCAGCAACATTAACAGTTAAAAATGGAAAACAATACGTTTCATTTAAAGTGAAAGATAGCGCTTCTATTAAAAGTTTTCAAGTAGAAAAGAATGGTCAATTCGTAGAAACAACAGTGTTAAGTGAAAATAAAAAAGAGAATACTAGAGTCGTAGAATTTGAAGTAGAGGATTTATCAAAGAAATTAAATGGCAAGGTGAAAATTAATATCCCTATTATTAAATACAACGCTTCATATGATATTCGCTTTGTATTTGACGGGAACAGTGTTAAATAATTAGAAATTTTAAAAAAGGAGCGTCATTCCATTGAGCGGGTATCTTAAGATTGTTGTTGCAATGTTTTTAACGATATTCACATTCGTATCAACGTTACAACCACTTGCAGTTCAAGCAGCTATAACTTTAGCTGACGGCGAATATTCAATTGGTTTTAAAGTTTTGAAAGATACATCAGATGATGAATCAATGATGAATCAATATTCTGTAAGCCCAGGGACTTTGAAAGTGAAGGACGGCAAAAAGAAAGTATCCTTTACGTTAACACAGAGTTCATGGATTACGAAGTTTGAAACAGAAAAAGCAGGTCAGTTTGTTGAGACAAATGTAATTAGTGAAGATAAAGAAAAAGATACAAGAGTTGTAGAATTTGATGTGGAAGATGTAGTGAAGATTTTAAATGCGAAAGTAAAAGTAGATAATGATGCTTTCAATTACCATCATTATTATGATATTCGTATTTCATTCGATCCAAATAGCGTTATACCAATTCATGTAGAAAAACCAAATGAAAAAGAGGACCCAGCTAATAAGCCAGATCCAAATGAAAATCCGGATCTAAGTCAGAAGCCCGACCAAAAGCCTGACTCAGATCAACAACCAAATTCTAACACAATTAAAGATGGTGCGTACAGCATTCCATTTAAAGTATTAAAAGATAAAACAGATGAAGAATCTAAAATGAATACTTACATGGAAAATCCAGGAGTATTAAAAGTAGAAAATGGTAAGAGAAAAGCGATTGTAACGTTAAAAAGTAGCTCACTAATTAAAAATTTCCAAACGGAAAAAGATGGCGCATTTGTTGATGCAAAAGTAGTGAGTGAAGATAAAGAAAAAGATACAAGAGTTGTAGAATTTGAACTCAATGATCTATCGAAGAAATTGAATGCAAAAGTATTCATCGAGATGGCATCAAGAAATTACAAGCAAACACATGACGTACAACTTGTATTTAATCAAAATAATTTGAAACCAGTAACAAACGAAGATAAACAGCCAGAAGGGGACAAACAACCGGAAGGAGATAAACAGCCAGAAGGGGACAAACAACCGGAAGGAGATAAACAGCCAGAAGGGGACAAACAACCGGAAGGAGATAAACAGCCAGAAGGGGACAGACAACCGGAAGGAGATAAACAGCCAGAAGGGGACAGACAACCAGATGCTGGCATAGCGAAAGATGGGCAATATAGCATCAGTTTTAAAGTGTTAAAAGATAAAACAGAAGAAATTTCAATGATGAACACATATACGAAGAGTCCAGGCGTACTGAAAGTGAAAGATGGTAAGAAATATGTATCCTTCACATTAACAAATAGCTCATGGATTACAAAGTTTGAGTTTGAAAAGAACGGTACGTTTGTTGATGCCAAAGTGTTAGGTGAAAATAAAGAGCAAGATACAAGAGTAGTGGAAGTAGAAGTAGACGATTTATCGGAAAAATTACAAGCAAAAGTGAAAGTAGATATCGACGCAATGAACTACCATCATTTCTATGATATTCAATTTGCGTTTGATAAAGGTAGCATTAAACCTTTAGGTAGCCAAGGCGGAAACGATAACCAGGATGGAAATGGTAACCAAGATAGTAACAATAACCAAGGCGGAACCAATAATCAAGGTGTCGACGACAACCAGGGCGGAAATAATAAAAATGGCCACACAACAGTTGATCCTAAAAATTTAAAAGATGGCCAATATGACATTGCGTTTAAAGTATTAAAAGATAAAACAGATGAGATTTCAATGATGAATCAATATGTGGTAAGTCCAGCGAGATTAAAAGTGAAAGATGGAAAGAAATATGTTGCGATGACACTGAAAAATAGCGCATGGATTACGAAGTTCCAAACAGAAAACGCGGGTGCGTTGGTTGATGCGAAAGTAGTAAGTGAAGATAAAAATGCAGATGCGAGAGTAGTAGAGTTTGAAGCAGATGATTTATTTGCAAAATTAAATGCGAAAGTGAAAGTAGATATCGATTCAATGAATTACCATCATTTCTACGATGTACAAATTCAATTTGATACAACTAGCATCGGTGCTGTAGGAACAATTAAAGAGGAATCAAAAAATGATCCGAAAAATCCAGTGAATCCACCGAATGTAGAAAATATAAACAAAATTGGAACTCCTGAATTTAATCGAAATGCAGATGGAAAGAAACAGAGTGAAAATACGAAGGGTAATGTGAAAAAAGAGCAGAACTCAAAAACAGCAGATACAGCACAAATTGGATTGTATATGTTGCTATTACTCGGCTCACTTGCTTTACTAGTTCGTAAATATAGAGCAGGTAGATTGTAATTTTTAAGTCTTGATGCATGGCTTCATGCATCAAGACTTGTTTCATATTGTATTGAAAGGAGTGGTGATTGAGAGTGAAGAAAATCACGAGTGTATTAATGGCTATCATTCTTTTATTTAGTATAGCTGGGTGCTCATCACCAAAAAAAGAAACGGCGAAAAAGGTTAAGAGTAGTAGTGAGGAACGTGTTATTGCAACGACAGTCGCCGTGACTGAAATTATGGATGCGTTAGAAGTAGATTTAATTGGTGTTCCAACTAGTTATAAAACATTGCCGAAGCGTTATAAAGGGTTACCTGATGTTGGAAATCCGATGAGTCCTGATATGGAAAAGGTTAAATCAATGAAGCCATCAGAGGTATTATCAGTTACAACGCTTGAGTATGAGTTGAAACCGGTTTTTAAGGAAGCTGGTATAAAAACAAACTTTTTAAGCTTAACGAGTTTGAAAAATATGCAAAACTCAATTACAGATTTAGGGAAGAAATACGGACGGGAAAAACAGGCTGAAGCAGTTGTAGCAAAGTTTGATAAAAAAGTTGCAGACATTCAAAAGCAAGTAAAAGGGAAAAAAGAACCGACAGTTCTTATTTTACTTGGGGTGCCAGGTAGTTATTTAGTAGCGACGGAACACTCGTATATTGGGGATTTAGTAAAACAATTAGGTGGTAAAAATATTGTCCAGGGTGAAAAGGTAGAATATTTAGCCTCTAATACGGAGTACTTAAAAAAGGCTGATCCAGATATTATTTTACGAGCAGCACACGGTATGCCAGATGAAGTTGTGAAAATGTTTGATAAAGAATTTAAAACAAATGACATTTGGAAACATTTTGCCGCAGTTAAAAATAATAGAGTTTACGATTTAGAAGAGCGTTTATTTGGAACAACGGGGAATTTAGAAGCTATCGAGGCTCTAGATGAATTAAAGAAAATGATGTATCCATGATGCATTTCATAGATAAAGGAAGATTAAGATGAATAAAAAATTTTGGAGTTTCTTCATCGTCATTGTATTACTAGTTGTTATGACTACTGTATCGGCAGTGAAAGGGAGTTTAGAAGTAGGCGTAATTGATCTTTTGCAAGGTATATTTACTGGGACAAATGAAGATGTTGAAGTCATTAAAGATTTACGTTTTCCACGCATTATTATTGCACTTTTCACTGGATCTGCTCTTGCGGTTTCTGGTGTTCTCTTCCAAGCTGTTATGAAAAACCCACTTGCAGATGCTGGGGTTATTGGGATATCTTCAGGGGCAAGTTTTATGACGCTTGTCATTATTACATTATTTCCTCAGTTCTTTTTCTGGACGCCACTATTCGCTTTTTTAGGCGGAGCATTTGCTTGTTATCTCGTTTATTCGTTTTCTTGGAAATCAGGTTTAAGCCCGCTGCGTATCATTTTAATTGGTATTGCTATTAATGCGATGTTTACTGGATTAAATGAATCGTTCATTACGATTTGTGGATATTTCATAAAAGGCATTAAGCAGACGACAACATCGAATATAACGATGAAGACATGGGGCGATGTTGAAGTAATTGTTACATATGGGTCAATCGGTCTTATTCTTGCACTATTTGTTGGGGCATGGTGTAACTTATTATCGTTACAAGATAAAACAGCAAAAAATTTAGGTCTTCATGTGACGAGAGTTCGCCTTATTATTTCAGCGATTGCAGTACTTTTAGCAGCGGTATCCACTGCGATTGCAGGAGTTATTGCTTTCGTAGGATTACTTATTCCGCATATTTCGAGGCAATTGGTCGGCTCAGATCATAAAGTACTGATTCCATTTTCAGCTCTTGCAGGTGCGTTATTAATTTTGACGGCAGATACAATTGGGAGACTTATCGTGCCGCCTAATGAAATTCCAGCGGCAACGATTATGGCAGTTATCGGTGGTCCGTTCTTAATATTCTTGCTTAGAAAGAGTGATAGAATCCATGGAAATTAAAAATGTAACCTTTTCTTATGATAATGTAACAGATCGTTTAAAGTCTGTAAGCAGTGAAATAGAGCTTGGTAAAATTACAACGATTATTGGACCGAATGGCTGTGGGAAATCTACTTTGCTTGGTGTTATGTCGAGAAATTACGCTCCTCAAAGCGGGGAGGTTATACTAGATGGAAAAGCAATTAGTCAGTATAAGCCGAAAGAATTTGCTAGAAAACTAGCAGTCGTCCATCAGCAAAATGAGGCACCGGCAGATATTACAGTTGAAAAATTGACGAGCTTTGGCCGTATGCCATATAAAAATTTGTTTTCTTCACATAATGAAGAAGATCGAGAAGTGATCGAAAGAGCATTAACGTGTACAAATTTGCAAGAGAAGCGAGACAAGGCGATTCATGCTTTGTCTGGCGGTGAAAGGCAGCGAGTATGGATTGCGATGACTTTAGCACAAAATACACCGATGCTGTTTCTGGACGAGCCGACGACATATTTGGATATTTACTATCAGCTTGAAATATTAGAGTTGATTAAAGAGTTAAATGAGGTGTATGGTTTGACGATTGTAATGGTATTGCATGATATTAACCAAGCAATTCGTTATAGCGACCATATTATCGTGATGAAGGATGGAGAAATAGTTATGAACGGTACGCCAAATGATGTTGTGACAGGAGATATGATTAAGAGCATATATGGCGTAGATGTCGTTGTGAAACACGACGAAGATACAGGATTGTATATGGTACCAATTGGGATTTGAGAGGCGGCTAAATCTCTCAGGAAATCCGTTTTGAGGTGATAGTTTGAGTAGCAAGAAAGAAAAGAAAAAAAATTCCTATTTTCAAAGACTACTTACAGTTGCCTTTTTAGGCATCTTTTTCTACTCTATGTATGAATTAGGTGGGATTTTCATGGATTACTATGAAAATCGCAAAGTAATGGCTGAAGCACAAGATATTTATCAAAGGAGTCCGATGGAAGAAAAGTCATCAGATGGATCGATCCGCGCACAGTTCCAAGCTTTACAAAAAATTAATCCAGAGATAGTCGGATGGATTACGATGGATGATACACAAATAAATTATCCAATCGTTCAAGCGAAAGATAACGATTACTATTTATATCGTAATTATAGAGGTGAAGATATGAGAGCAGGAAGTATCTTCATGGATCATCGTAATGATGTGGAATCTCAAAATCGAAATACGATTTTATACGGACATCGTATGAAAGACGGTTCGATGTTTGGGAGTCTTAAAAAGATGTTAGAAGAAGACTTTTTCATGTCCCATCGCAAATTATATTATGATACTTTATTCGAAGGATACGATATCGAAGTATTTTCAGTGTATACAACAACGACAGATTTTTATTATATTGAAACGGATTTTAAAAACGATGAGGACTACACATCATTCCTAGAAAAAATTAAAGAGAAATCACTTTATAAAACAGATACAAAAGTAACAGCGAATGATCAAATTTTAACACTTTCTACGTGTGATTATGCACTGGATTCAGAGGCTGGGAGATTAGTCGTACATGCGAAGTTGGTGAAAAGAAGTTGAAAAAAGAAAAGGTATAGAAGGAGAGAAGATGTATTACTTCTCATGCTTCTATACCGATTATTAAAATAAACTTTATTGAGCTGCAGCGATTGGCATGCGGACGATTTTAACATCATAGAAAGATATTTTATTATCAATAATATACTCTGGTAATCCACCACGATGTGAGTGAGCATCTTTAAAGGCAGTGCTCTTCGTCCAACTTTGGAAATCTTCTTTAGAATTCCAACGGGTGCTAATTGTCACTTCATCGTAATCAACTGTATTTTCAGTTAAAAGAACTTCTAAGCCTAAAAAACCTGGCATTGTTTCCACTTTACCCACTTTATCAAAGCGCTCAATTAATTTATGTGCGTTACCCTTCGTAATTTTAGATGTATTTGTAACAATAATCATTTCTTTATTCCTCCTGTAAGTCTACCATTATTTTCATCGTTTCATACACTTTAAATGATAATGAAAATCATTATCATTTAAAGTGTAATTATCGAATATAGATATGATTTTTCATGAGAATATAAAGTGAAGTATGAATCTGTCAGAAATATAGTCACCACAAATGATATTGAATATGATTTGATCGAATAGTTAATAAGCTTATATATTATCAAAATAAAACGAAGTGGAAAATGTACATATGCAAAGTATGGTTTGTACTATGCTTTCGCAATACTATGAACAAAGAGGTATGGTTGAATCATTGTTACTTAGTATTGTTATTATTATTACGTTAGGAATCGCCTCACAGTGGACTGCTTGGCGTTTTCAACTCCCTGCTATCGTCGTAATGGTGGTTGCTGGATTGTTAATTGGTCCTGTTTTCAACATTGTATAAATATATAACAGTTATGCCAGGAGCTGAGCTAGTTGTACTAGCAAAGCAATAATATGGTATAGTGAAACGAGGCTGTTTTTAGCCTCGTTTTTTAAATGCTTCCTATAGTTAGAAAGCATTCAAATGGAAAGGAAGACATTACATGCGATCTGAAGTAACTATAAAAATAAAACCGAAGTTTATAAAAGAAATTAAAAGTGGATATCCACTTATTTTAAAAGATGCAATTCAAAATTTGGATGATGTACGTGAAGAAGGGGCAATCATCAAAGTAGTAGATGAGAAGAACCAATTTATCGGAAAAGGCTATTATGGAAAACAAAATAAAGGATATGGCTGGATTTTAACGAGAAAAGAGAAGGAGCAAATTAATCAACCTTTCTTTGAAAGTAAAATCAAATCTGCTTTACATAAACGCAAACATTTTTATAAATCAAATGATACAACGGCATTCCGTGTTGTAAATGGTGAGGGTGATGGCCTTGGTGGTTTAATCATCGATTATTATGACGGCTATTACGTAATAAGTTGGTATAGTGAAGGGATTTATACTTTCCGAGACGAAATCGTAGCAGCACTTCAAAAAGTAGCAAACTTTAAAGGGATTTATGAGAAAAAGCGTTTTGATACGAAAGGAAAATACATTGAAGATGATGATTTCGTAGCAGGAGAGCGCGGTGAGTTCCCACTTATCGTAAAAGAGAACGGTGTAAACTTTGCTGTATATTTAAATGACGGAGCGATGGTTGGTGTATTTTTAGATCAGCGTAACGTTCGAAAACAAATTCGTGATAAGTATGCAAAGGGACGAACTGTTTTAAATATGTTCTCTTATACGGGGGCTTTCTCTGTATTTGCAGCAATTGGCGGGGCGAGTAAAACAACGAGTGTTGACCTTGCAAATCGTAGTTTAAGTAAAACAATTGAGCAGTTTAGTGTAAATGAAATTGATTACGAGGCACAAGATATTATCGTAGAAGATGTATTTCTTTATTTCAAATATGCAGCTAAGAAAAAGATGAAGTTTGATATGGTCGTACTAGATCCCCCAAGCTTTGCACGCTCAAAAAAATATACATTCAGTGCAGCGAAAGATTATAAAAATTTATTAAAAGAAACAATTGCCATTACAGAAAATAACGGTATTATAGTTGCTTCTACAAATTGCAGTACATTCGATATGAAAAAGTTTAAATGCTTTATCGATACAGCATTTAAAGAAATGAACGGCAAATATAAAATATTAGAAGAACATTCTTTACCAGAAGATTTCCGTACAATTGATCAATTTAAAGAAGGTAATTATTTAAAAGTAGTCTTCATTGAAAAAATTAAAGGTTAATAAGAAAAGGAGCTCAATTTATAATGAGCTCCTTTTCTTATTGAACAATATTTTGTACTCTGCCAACTTGACCGTCTTGTAATCGCACTTTAATGCCGTGCGGATGAGACGGTGAGTTCGTTAAAATATCTTTTACAATGCCTCTTGTTAGCTTGCCAGTGCGTTGATCTTGTTTTAATACAATATCAACTTCAAGACCTGGTGAAATGTTAGATCGTTTTTGCCCGTTCATTTATACACCTGTACGTCTACGTTGGTTGTTTGTTTTTTTCGTTTGTTGGTTTTGTAATTTTTTCGTTGCTTGACTTTGATTTCCGTTATTTGAACTATTTCCATTTCCTTGCTTTTTCTTTGCAAGTTGTTCGCGCATTAAATCAGCTAAGCTTACTTTTTTATTTTCTGACATGATAAGTCTCCTTTATATAAAGTTAATTATGAACAATAGTAGTGAATTTCATCATATCATTGTTAGGGAAGGAAGGGAAGTTGGTTTGAAAATTCATATAATTCTTTCCAGCATTCATTCGTTACGATACAATTAAAATGTTAATGTTTGTAAAAAAGGGGATAGAAATATGTCACATCATATTTTATTAGTTGAAGATGACGTCTCAATTCAAGAGATGGTTGAAACATATTTAGTAAAAGAAGGCTTTCAAGTTACAATCGCCTCTGACGGAGAAGAAGGAGTTATCGCATTTTTAAAAGGTTCATTTGATTTGATCATCCTCGATATTATGATGCCGAAGTTAGATGGATTAGAGGTTGTGCGAATCATTCGAGAAAAAAGTGCTGTTCCAATTTTAATGATGTCAGCGAAAGATACGGATGTTGATAAGGCGGTTGGTTTAGGGCTTGGAGCGGATGATTACATTTGTAAACCATTTTCTATGATTGAATTAGCAGCACGTGTAAAAGCTGCTATTCGAAGATCTACAAAGTATTCGGCTGTGGAATCAAAAGATGAGACCATTCAGATTGGTGATTTAACAATTGACCCAATTAATTTTACTGTGGAGAAAAAGGGAAGCCAGCTTAAACTTACTTTAAAAGAATTTGAGATTTTAAAACTATTCGTGAAGAATCAAAATCGTGTATTTACAAAAGCACAAATATATACGTTAGTTTGGAATGAAGAATATTATGGTGACGATAATGTTATTAACGTTCATATGAGAAGGTTGCGTGAGAAGATAGAAACTGACCCATCTAACCCAGAATATATAAAAACACTGTGGGGTATTGGCTATAAATTGGAAGTGATGTAGTATGGTTATATTTTTAACAGTGATGAATTTTATATTGCTGATCGTTATTTACGTGCAATATAAAATTCGAAAAAGTAATAGTAGGAATTTACGCTACACGTATGAAAAATTAGAGGGAATTGTAAAAGAACAAACCGGTGAGAAGCTATTAATTATGACCGATGATAAAGAGTTGCAAAAACTATTAGTCACAATTAATCATCTATTAGATGCTAAGCAGAAAACAAATGCAGATCATGCAAAGGTTGAGATTTCAATGAGAAAGATGCTTTCAAACATCTCGCATGATTTAAAAACGCCACTCACCGTCATTCTTGGGTATGCAGAAATGTTAAATGCAGATAAAACGATAAGTGAAGAAGAACGGCAATTATTATTACAAAAAGTACATGTGAAAACATTAGAAGTAATGGAGCTTATTCATAAGTTTTTCGATTTGGCGAAACTGGAATCTGGCGATAAAGTAATTGAAATAGCGAAGGTAAACATGAATGAAGTATGTAGGGAAAAGATTTTATCGTTTTATGATTTAGTAACATCGAAAGGATTCGAGGTCCATATTGATATACCAGAGAGAAATATATATGCATTTGGAAATGCGGAAGTACTTAGAAGGGTGTTAAACAATTTAATATCAAATGCAATTGCGTATGGATATGATGGGAAAACGCTCGGTATGGCATTAAGAGATGATGAAAAGAGTGTGTATATAGATGTATGGGATAGAGGAAAAGGAATTGATGAATCTCATATTGATAAAGTATTTGAGCGCATGTACACACTTGAAGATTCAAGAAATAGATTGTACCAAGGAAGTGGTCTAGGTTTAACGATTACGAAAAGGCTTGTAGAAGCGATGGATGGAGAAATTCATCTTTTTAGTAAGCCATATGAAAAAACAATCTTCAC
The DNA here is from genome assembly GCF_000746925.1 of Bacillus clarus. Classification (GTDB taxonomy): domain Bacteria; phylum Bacillota; class Bacilli; order Bacillales; family Bacillaceae_G; genus Bacillus_A; species Bacillus_A clarus. The sequence continues at coordinate 1,466,753 of NZ_JMQC01000008.1, read as the reverse complement.
AATTGTATTGAAAAAATGGAGTTTTAGCTTGTAGAAAAGGTTATTCTACAAGCTTTTTTGAACGTAAGGAATTTGTAAGGAATGAGTAAGAAAAAAGAGATTTCTATTGTCTATGATATAAATAGAAAGCGGTGCGAAAGGGGAATATGATATGACGTATATTTTAAAAACGAACCAGTTAACGAAAGTTTTTCAAGGAAAAGAAGTCATCTCTGGCGTTAACATGCACGTGAAACAGGGAGAAATTTATGGGTTTTTAGGACCGAACGGCGCTGGTAAAACAACAATCATGAAAATGATTACGAATTTAATTAAACCGACGAGCGGAGATATTGAAATTTTCGGTGAGAAATTAACGGATACATCTTATGAAGTGTTAAAGCGAATGGGGACAATTATTGAATATCCAATTTTTTACGAAAAACTAACGGCAAGGGAAAACTTACATTTACATTGTGAATATATGGGGTATTATGACAAAAAAGCGATAGACCATGCTTTAAATCTTGTTAAACTGCATGGCATTGATAATAAAAAAGTAAAAGATTTTTCATTAGGGATGAAACAAAGATTAGGTATTGCAAGAGCGATTATGACGAAGCCAGAGCTTTTAATTTTAGATGAACCAATTAACGGTTTAGATCCGATTGGTATTAAAGAATTGCGTGAGTTATTTAAAATGCTTTGCAAAGAATATGGAATTACTCTATTAGTCTCTAGTCATATTTTAGGTGAAATGGAGCAAATGGCAGATACAATTGGTGTTATTCAAAATGGAAAACTAATAAAAGAGGTTTCAATGAAGAGTATTAATGGAAAACAAACAGAGTACATTGAAATTACGATTCCAGATGTGAAACGTGCGGCTTACATTTTAGAAAATAAACTTGGCATACAAAATTACAAAATAATGACCGGAAACATGATTCGTGTTTATGAAATGGCAGTGACGCAGCAAGCCATTTCAAAAGCACTCATTATGAATGATATAGAAATTGAAAGTATTAATAAGAAGCATAGTTCGCTAGAAGAGTACTTCTTAAATGTAATGAATGGAGAAGGGATTCATGCTTAATGGAATAAAACTGTCATTGTGAATGTAAAAAACTTTTCAATAGGGAGTTATGAGGATGAATTTATTGGTACTGAATCTAATAGGTGGATTTATCGTAATGGTGATAAGTGGGATTCTATATTATAGGAAACCAGAACGAAAATGGGTTTTAATTTTACTAGTGATAGGGATATTAAGTGTAATTACAGCTGGAATTAGAATATTAGTAGCGTAGAGACGGTAATGGAGGCGGAATTTATATGTTTAGATTAATGAAGCTAGAATGGAAAAAACATCAATTATCTAGTTATTTTAAAGGGGTAGCTATTTGTATTATAGCAATTTTTGCTGTAGTAAGCCTTATGGCATTGGGAGTTAAAGACGAGGGAGAAGTGCTCCTCTCTGACTTCACACAGCAAATGGCTGCAGCAAATATTTTTATTAGGATAACATTCATTATTTTTAGTTCGGTCATTTTATCACGTTTAGTAATAGATGAGTATAAGAACAAAACAATGCAACTACTATTTATGTACCCATTGCAACGAAAAATGCTAATGAGAGCGAAATTAACAATTGTTTTTTGTTTTTGTTTTGTGAGCATGATTATCGCTACTTTCGTTATTAGTTTGCTCGTATTCTTTGTGAGTCCAATGATGGGACTGATTGAAGCGCCTGCTACAATAGGCGAAATAATAGCTACCGTTCCAAATACTATTATAAGTGCATTTATGATGTCTGGTATAAGTTTAATTCCTTTATTTTTTGGGATGAGAAAGAAATCGACACCGACAACGATTACTTCGGCAGTAATAATCGGGATGACAATTAGTGGTAACTATGGTCCTGGAAACGGTCAAGTAAGTATGTTTGATTTTATAGTTATCCCAATTGTGCTCTGTTTATTAGGAATTTTAATTAGTTATTTTTCATATCGTAAAATCGACAAGATTGATGTGGCGTGAAGCAAGCTTAAAACAACAACGAACTGGGGTATGAATAGTGAAAAAAATAATAGTAATTGCAATATTATTGATTACAATTGCTAGTGTAGTTTTTGGCTTTAAGACATTTCATGGAAAAGATTTTAAGAAAGAAAATTCTTTTGAGATAAATAATATAAAAGAAATAGAAGTGGACAATGAAAACTGGGATATTGAATTTAAAAGTACAGACGCTAATAAACTAGTAATTTCGGCTCAAGGTAAACGAGTAAACAAAGAGATAGATCCCGTCGAAATAGAACAGGACGGAAATAAAGTTGTGATTAAGCAAAAGCAAAAGATGAACAAATTTTTTAATGGTTTTACGTTTAGGGAGAAAAATAGTATATCTATAGCTATTCCGAAGAAAGAAATAGATAAAATTGTATTAAATAATAAATCGGGTGATGTGAAAATAAGCGATATAGTAGTGAAAAGTATTGTGACAGAAAGCAAATCTGGAGATGGACGGATTGTAGGATTATCGGCAGAGAAAGGTGAGTTCAAATCAAAAAGTGGAGAATTAAGTGTAAAAGATAGTTCAGTACAAGAATTAAATATAATCTCTACTACAGGTGATAACTATATAAGAAATGTAAATAGTACAAATATGAACATTACTTCAACATCCGGGGAAGTATTACTGAAAGATATGAAAGAAGGAAAATCATTATTTATAGAAACAAAATCAGGAGATATTGGCGTAAGGTATAAAGGTGTTCCGGCTTCATTGAAACTTACGGCTAGCAGTAAGTCGACTGACATACTGGTGAATTTAAACGGATTGAAGAAAGATAAAAATACAGAAAAGGTAAAAGAAGGAACCATTGGTGATGCAGAAAATAAAGTGAAGATTTTAAGTGAAACAGGGGCAATTTATATTGATTAAGTCTTAGGAGAAAGGAGGATTATAATGCTATGGCTTATGAAGCTAGAAATAAAAAAGTTTAAGCTAGGGTGGTATGTGAAGGGGGCAATTATTGCAAATATCGTTATACTGGCACTATTAATCTTTGCTAGTTATGTTGCTCAAATAGAAGGAGATCCAGAATTAAGAGATCCACAAACGATTTTGCTAATGGCTAGTGCAATGGTAAGAGGAACATTTATTGTATTTGCTGGAGTATTAATTGCAAAATTAGTCATTGAAGAATATAAAAATAAAACAATATTACTTATGTTTTCTTATCCAATTAATCGAAAGAAGATGATGGTAAGTAAGTTATTCATTACAGTGATATTAACTTTTATAACAGTTATCTTATCTAATATTTTTGTAGTAGGGATTTTCTTTACAGTAGACAGTTATTTATCAATTCTTCCTAATTCATTAACAGTAGATCAATTGATTCAAGAGGGTATAAAACTTGTTCCTTTAGCGATTGCAACTGCAGGAACAAGCTTAATCCCACTATACTTCGGAATGCGTAAATATTCTGTACCAACGACAATCGTGTCTTCTATCATCGTTGTGGTTATCGCGATTAATAACCAACCAATGTTTTCGATAGCGACTTTTCTTCCTCTTCAACTAGCATTTGCTGCTATTGGAATGGCAGTTGCTTATTATGGAATTAAGAATATTGAGAGGGAAGATGCGTTGTAAGAAAGGATTGCATAGTTTGCAATTCTTTTTTATATTCATAAAATTTCATGAGTGTGATAAAGGGCTAAAGTGAAAGCTGTCGAATAAAAGAGAAAAGTAAGGTTAGATTATATAGAATGGAGATACATATATGGATGACGCATATATAGGACATAAAGTGAAGAAAACGAAGCGAAAAATAATACGCTTATTACTTATATGGTTAGCTATATTGTTAATAGCTATTGGCTTGTTTTTTTGGAAGTTTTTTAGTTTGTCAGGTGTTTCAGGTGGGGACCTAATTCAGACGGTAGAATCACCCGATGGAACATATACTATAAATGCTTATCTTGCAAATGGCGGAGCTACAACAGCGTTTGCGATTAGAGGAGAACTTATTTTTAATAAACGATATGTGTTTACTAAAAAGAATATTTATTGGAACTATAGAGAAAATCAAGCTAATATCGAATGGAAAGGTAGAGACACAGTTATTATTAACGGACATACTTTACATGTTCCTGAAGATACATTTGATTTTAGGTGGGACAAAAAATTCGATTCACATAGAAAATAGTTTCACATGAAACAAGTGACAGAAAAAGACAAGGTGTTTGCGCACCTTGTCTTTTTCTGTCATTACATTTTAGGAGCTTCCATTCCAGCGGCAGCCCATTCTTCTTTTGCAGGACCGTATATGCCGGGAACTTTTAATCCAGCTTGACGCATTAAAACAGTCATTTGTCCGCGGTGGTGATTTTGATGATTGATAACCGTCATCAAAAATATAGAATTTGGCATGGGGCGTCCAAAAAAATCGTTGATTGTTGTTAAATCTTGATCGGTCCAATCTGTTTGAAGTGCTTCAATAAACGATGCATTTACTTTACGATAATGATCCGCAATCGTTTTTGCAGAAGTTGGAACAGGGTAATCCTTTGTTTCACCTTCAAACTTTAGCCCTGTACCAGATAGAATAACAGGAATTGCAGTAACGATATGCCAAGCAACGCGTCCTAATGTCCAGTGATCCTTTGTAATTTCCTGTGATAAAGATTCATCTGTTAATGCATCGAGCATTTTTTGAGTAGACTCAGCCTCATATTTCCATGATTGTAAAAAGCCTTCAATTGTTTGATACATTGTTATCCCCCCTAGTTATGTTCATAAGTTAAATTCGTGAGAGATGGTGTATTCCCTTTTTAGCAAAGCGAAATTTAGTGGGATATTGGTACAATATAAAAAGATTTAGAAAAAATTTGTAGAAGTGTCAGGAGATTGACATTTTCATTCGTATATTAAGAGAATAGAGAATGAAGCAAAGAATGGTGATAGGGATGGAAGAAATGGATATAGTAGAAGGACTGCGAGAGAAGGACATGTCGGTATTACATGCAGCAATCGAGCAATATAGAAGTTAGTCGAGTCATGAATAGTTATATAAGAGTCAGAATATTATGATTGTAACGTTGTTATGACTATAATATAATGAAAACAATCATCATGAATGAACATTCATTTATTTTTATAAGAATTGGAAGGGGGAATGAGAGTGGAGAAACCTTGGCTCCAAAGTTATCCAGCGGAAATTCCAGGAACAATTTCTTATGATATTCAGCCGCTCCACACATATGTAAAACAGATGGCATCTCGTTATCCAGGAAAGAAAGCGCTTCATTTTTTAGGTAAGGATATTACATTTTCTGATTTCCATGATAAGGTGAGGAAATTTGCAAATTTCCTTCAAAGGCTTGGTGTGAAAAAAGGTGATAGGGTTGCAATTATGTTACCGAATTGTCCACAATCCGTAATTGGCTATTACGGTACTTTGCTTGCCGGTGGTATTGTCGTGCAGACAAATCCACTGTATACGGAAAGAGAATTAGAATATCAACTTCACGATTCTGGAGCGAAAGTGATTCTTTGCCTAGATTTAGTTTTTCCGAGAGTTACTAACGTTCAGTCTGCTACAAAGCTTGAGCATATTATCGTAACGCGTATTGCAGATTTCTTACCATTCCCTAAAAATTTACTTTATCCATTTGTACAAAAAAAGCAAATGAACCTCGTTGTAAAAGTTTCAGAAAGTGAGACGATTCACCTTTGGAAATCAGTAGAAAGAGAAAGCGGTGCTGATGTCGAAGTACCTTGCGATCCTGAAAATGATTTAGCACTTTTACAGTATACGGGAGGGACGACTGGGTTTCCGAAAGGAGTTATGTTAACGCATAAAAATCTCGTTTCTAACACTTTAATGGGCGCTCATTGGCTATATAATTGTAAAGAAGGAGAGGAAGTTATCCTTGGGGTCCTTCCGTTTTTCCACGTATATGGGATGACGGCGGTAATGAATTTGAGTATTATGCAAGGTTATAAAATGGTGCTCATCCCAAAATTTGATATGAAAATGATTTTTGAAGCAATTAAAAATCATAAAGTTACGCTATTTCCAGGAGCGCCAACAATGTATATTGCTCTTTTGAATAGTCCGCTTTTAAAGGAATATGATATTTCTTCAATTAGTGCTTGTATTAGTGGTTCTGCGCCGCTTCCGGTAGAAGTACAAGAAAAATTTGAAAGAGTTACGGGTGGTAAGTTAGTAGAAGGATATGGATTGACTGAATCATCTCCAGTTACACATGGGAATTTTTTATGGGAAAGACGTGTGCCAGGAAGTATTGGAGTACCATGGCCGAATACAGATGCATGCATTATGTCACTTGAAACAGGAGAAGCATTACCTCCAGGTGAAATTGGTGAAATTGTTGTGAAAGGGCCACAAATTATGAAGGGATATTGGAATAAGCCAGAGGAAACAGCAGCTGTATTGCAGGATGGATGGCTCCATACAGGTGATGTTGGCTATATGGATGAAGACGGCTTTTTTTATGTGAAGGATCGTAAGAAAGATATGATTGTCGCTAGTGGCTTTAACGTGTATCCGCGTGAAGTAGAAGAAGTATTATATGAACATGAAAAAGTGCAAGAAGTGGTTACAATTGGTGTTCCTGATCCGTATAGAGGAGAGACTGTAAAGGCATTTGTTGTATTGAAAGAAGGCACAGAGTGCTCGGAAGAAGAATTAGATCAGTTTGCGCGAAAATATTTAGCAGCTTACAAAGTTCCAAAAATATATGAGTTTAGAAATGAGTTGCCGAAGACGACAGTCGGGAAAATTTTACGTCGTGTCCTTATAGATGAAGAGAAGAAAAAGAATGAGGATGAGCAAACGGGCTAAGGCCCTTTCTTTTTGGAAAATAGGATTGACAATTTTTAAAATAGTCAGTATTATGAGAATATGAATGACTATTCATTCAGTCATCTTCTTGAAGGGGACAGTAAAGTGAAGAAAAATAGACCGAAATATGCTCAAATTATTGATGCTGCAGTTATTGTAATTGCAGAAAATGGATACCATCAAGCTCAAGTTTCTAAAATTGCGAAGCAAGCTGGGGTCGCTGACGGAACTATTTATTTATATTTTAAAAATAAAGAAGATATATTAATATCCTTATTCCAAGAGAAGATGGGAGAATTTATTGAAACAATTCGTCAAAAAACAGCAGGAATTGAAAGCGCTGTAGCGAAGTTATTTATGTTGGTAGAAACACACTTCTTGCTGTTGTCACAAAATGATCCACTTGCCATCGTTACACAACTAGAGCTAAGGCAGTCCAACCAAGAACTACGCCTCAAAATAAATGAAGTATTAAAAGGATACTTACAAGTCATCGATGAGATTTTAGAAACAGGCATAAAGCAAGGAGAATTTCAGGCGGATTTAAATGTTCGCGTGGCAAGACAAATGATCTTTGGAACAGTAGATGAAGTCGTGACCAATTGGGTAATGAGCGATCATAAGTATGAATTGGTCGCACTTTCAAAAACGGTACATGGGCTACTTATTTCAGCTTGTGGTTATCGTCAATAATGGGAGGGATCATGTTGAAATTCCTATCTGTAACAGTAGAAGATCATATTGCGGTGGCGACGTTAAATCATCCGCCAGCTAATGCAATGTCTTCGCAAGTTATGCATGACGTTACTGAATTAATTGATCAAGTCGAAAAGGATGATAACATTCGCGTTGTTGTTCTGCATGGTGAAGGGCGCTTCTTCTCAGCAGGAGCAGATATTAAAGAATTCACATCTGTTACTGAAGCGAAGCAAGCGACAGAGCTAGCACAGCTTGGACAAGTTACGTTTGAACGTGTAGAAAAATGTTCAAAACCAGTTATTGCGGCAATTCATGGAGCGGCACTTGGTGGCGGCCTTGAGTTTGCTATGTCTTGCCATATGCGATTTGTCACTGAAAGTGCAAAGCTTGGTTTACCTGAATTAACGCTTGGATTAATTCCTGGCTTTGCAGGTACACAGCGCCTGCCACGTTATGTCGGTAAAGCGAAAGCTTGTGAGATGATGTTAACAAGTACACCGATTACTGGTGCTGAGGCACTAGAGTGGGGACTGGTTAACGGAGTATTCTCTGAAGAATCACTTTTAGAAGATACACTTCAAATCGCAAAAAATATTGCTAGTAAAAGTCCAGCAACAACGCGTGCTGTGTTAGAACTATTACAAACGACGAAGTCATCTCATTATTATGAAGGTGTACAGCGTGAAGCACAGATCTTTGGTGAAGTATTTACGAGTGAAGATGGAAGAGAAGGTGTAGCAGCGTTTTTAGAAAAGCGTAAGCCTTCATTTAGTGGTAGGTAGTCCAATTATTTTTTTATCATAAATTAACAGAATATTATAATTGATAGAATCTTTCTGAAAAACAAGGGGGTAAATGGAATGAACATCTACGTACTCATGAAACGAACATTTGATACAGAAGAAAAAATCGTAATTAAAAACGGTGCAATTTATGATGGCGAAGCGGAATTCATCATCAACCCTTACGATGAATATGCGATTGAAGAAGCAATTCAAGTAAGAGATGCACAAGGTGGAGAAGTTACAGTTGTAACAGTTGGTGGCGAAGATAGTGAAAAAGAACTTCGTACTGCATTAGCGATGGGCTGCGATAAAGCGGTATTAATTAATATTGAAGATGATGTGGAGAACGGTGACCAATTTACGACAGCAAAAGTACTTGCTGAGTATTTAAAAGATAAAGATGTAGATTTAATTTTAGGTGGAAACGTTGCGATTGATGGTGCATCTGGACAAGTTGGACCACGTGTAGCTGAAGCGTTAAACATCCCATACGTAACAACAATTACAAAGCTTGAAATTGACGGTACAAACGCGAAAATTGAGCGTGATGTTGAAGGGGATACAGAAGTAATTGAAACATCATTACCACTTTTAGTAACAGCTCAACAAGGTTTAAATGAACCGCGCTATCCATCGCTTCCAGGTATTATGAAAGCGAAGAAAAAGCCACTTGAAGAATTAGAATTAGATGATTTAGATTTAGAAGAAGATGATGTGGAAGCAAAAACAAAAACAATTGAAATCTATTTGCCTCCTAAAAAAGATGCAGGAAAAGTGTTACAAGGCGAGCTGCAAGATCAAGTAAAAGAACTTGTATCGTTGCTCCATACAGAAGCGAAAGTAATCTAATAAAATACGAAATTATATATGCAGGAGGGAAAATCTATGGCTCGTAAAGTATTAGTAATGGGTGAAGTTCGTGACGGATCGCTACGTAACGTTTCGTTTGAAGCGGTAGCAGCAGCAAAAACAATTGCAGAAGGCGGTGAAGTGGTAGGTCTTCTAGTTGGAGAAAGCGTTGCCTCTTTTGCAAATGAATTGATTCATTACGGTGCAGATCGCGTTGTGACAGTTGAAAATGATAAATTAAAATCATATACATCTGATGGATATGCACAAGCATTTCTAGCTGTATATGCTGAAGAAAAGCCAGAAGGTATTGTATTTGGACATACAGCACTTGGTAAAGATTTATCACCAAAATTAGCAGCGAAACTTGAAGCTGGTTTAGTTTCTGACGTAACTGCTTTAGAAGTTGCAGGTGGTAATGTTGTCTTCACTCGTCCAATTTACTCTGGTAAAGCGTTCGAGAAGAAGATTGTAACAGACGGTATATTATTTGCGACAGTGCGTCCAAATAACATTGCAACTCTTGAAAAAGATGAGTCTCGCAGCGGTGATGTGTCTTCTATTACAGTTGATGTGAAAGATTTACGTACAATCATTCAAGATGTTGTCCGCAAAACTGCAGAAGGTGTTGATCTTTCTGAAGCGAAAGTTATTATCGCTGGCGGACGCGGTGTGAAGAGTGAAGAAGGATTTAAACCATTAAAAGAATTAGCTGACGTACTAGGCGGCGCTGTTGGGGCATCTCGTGGTGCTTGTGACGCTGAGTATTGCGACTACTCATTACAAATTGGTCAAACTGGAAAAGTTGTTACGCCAGACTTATACATTGCATGTGGTATTTCTGGTGCGATTCAGCATTTAGCTGGTATGTCTAACTCAAAAATAATCGTTGCGATTAATAAAGATCCAGAAGCAAGTATCTTCAAAGTAGCTGACTATGGTATTGTCGGTGACTTATTTGAAGTCGTACCTCTTTTAACAGAAGAGTTTAAAAAGTTAAAAGTACATTCATGATTTGAGTACCCTTGAGTTCCAAGTGAAGTACCCCTATATATAGAAAAAGGTGAGAGATCCCCTGTCTCTCATCTTTTTAGTATTTAATCCGTATTTTTATATAGTATAAAGGAACATTTTTTTGTTACAATACATAACGATACATATTATTCGCCACGTATATAAGTTAATGATATACTCTTGGTAGAATATACTTGAAGGAGGAAATAAAATGGCAATTGTAAACGCAAATGACCAAAGCTTCGCAGCTGAGACTAGCGAAGGTGTTGTATTATTAGATTTTTGGGCACCTTGGTGTGGACCTTGTAAAATGATCGCTCCTGTATTAGAGGAAATTGATGCAGAACTAGGCGAAAAAGTAAAAGTAGTAAAAGTAGACGTTGATGAAAACCAAGAAACTGCTCGTCAATTCGAAGTAATGAGCATTCCATCTCTTTTCGTATTAAAAGATGGTAAAGTGGTTGACCAAGCATTAGGTTATAAACCAAAAGAAGCGTTAGTAGAATTAGTATCTAAACACTTCTAATATAAGAAAGCTACCATTTGGTAGCTTTTTTTGTTTTATCCCGCTATTTGAGGGCAGTAAGACCCCCATTTCAAAATTCGGCGAAAGCAAAGAAGTTAGGTGGGAGATTAACTGCCCGTAAAAGCCCGATTGGTGTGGGGGATGGAAAAAACCACTGATTAAAGTTTCACTTTATAATATTTTCTTTTTCTTTCGCTTTCCGTTACAATGAAAGAACGTATGTTGGGTGTTTTAGCATAGTATGTTTTCGTGTGAAAATAAAAATGATAAGCATGTAGAAATGGAGGGAGACGGGTGCACGAACATTTAAAAGAGAAGTTAGCGATTTTGCCAGATCAACCTGGTTGTTACTTGATGAAGGATAAGCAGGGAACTGTTATATACGTCGGGAAGGCAAAGGTACTCAAAAATCGGGTGCGCTCGTACTTTACTGGCTCGCATGACGGGAAAACGCTTAGACTCGTAGGTGAAATTGTTGATTTTGAATATATTGTGACCTCTTCGAATTTGGAGGCACTTATTTTAGAATTAAATTTAATAAAAAAGTATGATCCAAAATATAATATTCAATTAAAAGATGATAAAACATATCCATTTATTAAAATTACAGCTGAAAAACAGCCACGTTTACTCATTACGAGAAATGTAAAAAAGGACAAAGGAAAGTATTTTGGTCCTTATCCAAATGCACAATCAGCTCATGAAACGAAAAAGCTACTTGATCGTATGTATCCTCTTCGTAAATGTACAAATATGCCTGACAAGGTTTGTTTGTATTACCATATGGGACAGTGTTTAGCACCTTGTGTACAAGAAGTAACAGAAGAACAAAATAAAGAAATTGTTGATGAGATTATTAAGTTCTTAAACGGTGGACATAAAGAGGTGCGTTCAGAGTTAGAAGCAAAAATGTATGAGGCGTCAGAGAAGTTAGAATTTGAGCGGGCGAAAGAGTTGCGTGACCAAATTGCCCATATAGATGCAATTATGGAAAAACAAAAGATGATTATGAGTGACTTAGTTGATCGTGATGTATTCGGTTATGCGGTTGATAAAGGGTGGATGTGTGTGCAAGTTTTCTTTGTTCGAAAAGGGAAGTTAATTGAGCGTGATGTTTCTATGTTTCCAATTTATGATGAACCGGAAGAAGGCTTTTTAACATTTATCGGGCAATTTTATGAGAAGAGTAGCCACTTTAAGCCGAAAGAGGTTATCGTGCCAGGAAGTATAGATTCTGAATTAGTAGAGCGCTTTTTAGAAGTGGAGGCAACGCAGCCGAAACGTGGGAAGAAGAAAGATCTCGTGGAACTAGCAAATAAGAATGCGAAGATTGCATTACAAGAGAAGTTTTATTTAATTGAACGTGATGAAGAGCGAACGATTAAGGCTGTTGAAAATTTAGGTGAACAGTTAGGGATTGAAACGCCTTATCGTATTGAGGCGTTTGATAACTCGAATATTCAAGGGACGAATCCTGTTTCCGCAATGATTGTTTTTATTGATGGAAAACCAGCAAAAAAAGAATACCGAAAATATAAAATTAAAACGGTTCAAGGGCCGGATGATTATGAGTCAATGCGAGAAGTAGTAAGGCGTCGCTATACAAGGGCGTTAAAAGAAAATTTACCACTCCCAGATTTAATTGTAATTGACGGAGGGAAAGGCCATCTTGCAGCAGCAAGTGATGTTCTTGAAAATGAGCTTGGCTTATATATTCCGATGGCAGGACTTGTGAAAGATGAGAAACATAGGACATCACATTTAATAATAGGTGATCCACCTGAGCCTGTCATGCTTGCAAGAAATAGCCAAGAGTTTTATTTATTACAGCGTATTCAAGACGAAGTGCATCGATTTGCAATTATATTTCATCGTCAGCTTCATGGGAAATCTGTCATTCAATCAGCGTTAGATGAAATTCCAGGAATTGGTGACAAGCGAAAAAAGGTATTGTTGAAACATTTTGGATCGCTAAAAAAGATGAAAGAAGCTTCTGTGGTGGAATTTGTCGAAGCGGGAATGCCGAAAAATGTCGCGGAGACGATTTATACGTATTTAGCAGATAAGAAGACGTTGTAGTTTACAACGTCTTCTATTTTTTGATATAATTTCTGAATATTTCAAATGATTTCATGTGAATGAATATAAAAAAAGTCAACTAAACAGATATGTCTAGTTGACTGTGGGCATTACACTTCGATGAGATCTTTTATGTCCCATTTAACAAGAAATGTAATAGAATCTGAACGCTTTTTTTGTTCCTCATAGGACTCTGCAACAACATTTCGTTGTTTTTGAATTTGCTCAGCAATAAATCCAGCTTCTAATTGGTAAGAAGAGTGTCTTTTCTGTTTTTCGCGCTCTGTAATAAGCGGGCTTCTTAGTTGGAAATACATCTCACGGCGTTTATGCTCGATAATGCTTAAACTGCCCCAGCCAGCTTTTTCAAAAAACTGAATGACTTCTTCAATTGTTTCTAGTTGATATTTTCTTGCAAGGTTTCTGCCGGCCCAGTATAAAATATCATCCAAATCTTTACCGATTAAGTCAGGCAGTACTTCTTCACGTAGCAATTCATAAGCGAAGGCGTTCAATGAAACATCTTGTAAAGATGCTGTATCGACTATATTTTTGCTCACAATATTCCCCTCTTTCTATAGGGATTATTATATAACATTTCTCATTTATAAAAACAGATTTTTCTTTAGGAAAATCTGAATATATAAGAAGAAAAAAAGAATTGGCAAATTATATGCAAATTATGTATACGTTTTCTTGACGCTTCGACAAAAATAGGAGTAAAATGAACTTGGTATCAAATTATGCTGAAATATTTCGAATAATTTTTTCAGTTTTTCTTATGCCAATAGTGAAAAAACATTATTGCCGTAAACTAATCTGAAAACAGCAGTCAAACATTCAAGGGGGGTAATGGGGACATGAAAGGCCGCGAGTATACGTTTCGTAAGTGGCACTCATTAATGGGGGTCATCCCGGTTGGTGTCTTTTTGACGCAACACTTAATTGTAAACAACTTTGCAACACGAGGAGCAGAGGCTTTTAACAAAGCTGCAGGCTTTATGGAGCTCCTTCCATTCCGGTATGCGCTAGAAATTTTCATCATCTTTTTACCTATACTGTACCATGCTATATATGGCTTATATATTGCATTTACAGCTAAGAACAATGCGGTATCTTACAGTTATTTCCGTAACTGGATGTTCGTTTTCCAACGAATCTCAGGTATCGTTACGCTGATCTTTATTTCTTGGCACGTTTGGGAAACACGTATTCAAGCAGCGTTAGGTAAAGAGGTAAACTATGATATGATGGCAGATATTTTAGGCAATCCAGCTATGTTTGCATTTTACTTAGTTGGGGTTGTTTCAACAATTTTCCACTTTGCAAATGGTCTATGGACATTCTGCATTAGCTGGGGAATTACAGTATCTCCACGTTCACAAAAAATCTCTACTTATGTAACATTAGCTATTTTCTTAGGTTTATCTTATGTAGGTGTGAGTGCATTATTAGCGTTCATCGATCCACAGCTAGCAAATCAGTAAGGAGTGGGAGAGCATGAAAGGGAAACTTATAGTAGTCGGCGGTGGCTTGGCCGGCTTAATGGCAACGATTAAAGCGGCAGAAGCAGGAGTAAATGTTGAACTGTTTTCTTTAGTACCAGTAAAACGTTCACATTCTGTATGTGCCCAAGGTGGAATTAACGGTGCCGTAAATACGAAAGGTGAAGGGGATTCTCCATGGATCCACTTTGACGATACAATTTATGGTGGGGACTTCTTAGCGAACCAACCGCCAGTTAAAGCGATGTGTGAAGCGGCGCCTGGTATTATTCATTTAATGGATCGCATGGGCGTTATGTTCAACCGTACGGAAGAAGGGCTTCTTGACTTCCGTCGTTTCGGTGGAACACAACATCACCGTACGGCATTTGCTGGCGCAACAACTGGTCAACAATTATTATACGCATTAGATGAGCAAGTACGTCGTCATGAAGTAGCGGGACTTGTAACGAAATATGAAGGCTGGGATTTCTTACGAGCTGTTGTGGATGATGAAGGTGTATGCCGAGGAATCGTCGCACAAGACTTGCAATCTATGGAAATTAAAAGTTTCCGAGCTGATGCCGTGATTATGGCAACAGGGGGCCCTGGTATCATCTTTGGAAAATCAACAAACTCTATTATCAATACAGGTACAGCAGCGTCTGCTGTATATCAACAAGGTGCATATTATGCGAACGGTGAGTTCATTCAAATCCATCCAACGGCAATTCCTGGAGACGATAAATTACGTCTTATGAGTGAATCTGCACGTGGTGAAGGTGGACGTGTTTGGACATATAAAGATGGTAAGCCATGGTACTTCTTAGAAGAAAAATATCCGGCTTACGGAAACCTTGTACCTCGTGATATTGCAACGCGTGAAATCTTTGATGTTTGCGTAGAGCAAAAATTAGGTGTTAACGGGGAGAACATGGTATATCTAGATCTTTCTCATAAAGATCCGAAAGAACTAGATATTAAACTTGGTGGAATCATTGAAATCTATGAGAAGTTTACAGGTGATGATCCTCGTAAACTACCGATGAAAATCTTCCCAGCTGTTCACTATTCAATGGGCGGATTATGGGTTGATTATAAGCAAATGACAAGTATTCCAGGTTTATTTGCAGCAGGTGAGTGTGATTACTCTATGCACGGTGGTAACCGATTAGGTGCGAACTCACTATTATCAGCAATTTACGGTGGTATGGTAGCGGGACCAAATGCGATTGAATATATGAAAGGTCTTTCTAAATCAGCTGATGCTGTTTCATCTACTGTATATGAGCAAAATGAATTAATCGAAACAGAGAAATTTAACAATATTTTAATGTTAGATGGTAACGAAAACGCGTATGTTCTTCATAAAGAGCTTGGAGAATGGATGACAGATAACGTTACAGTTGTTCGTGAAAATAAAAAACTATTAGAAACAGATGCAAAAATTGAAGAGTTAATAGCTCGTTACAAACGTATTAACATTAATGATACAGCAAAATGGAGTAACCAAGGTGCTTCATTTACACGTCAACTTGCAAATATGTTTGAGCTAGCGCGTGTTATTACAATTGGAGCGTATAACCGTAATGAAAGCCGCGGAGCGCATTACAAACCTGAATTCCCAAATCGTGATGATGCAAACTTCTTAAAAACTACAATGGCGAAATTTGAGGGAGAAGGAAATGCACCAGCATTCCATTACGAAGACGTTGATATTTCATTAATTAAACCACGTAAACGTGACTATTCTTCAAAGCATGATGTAGCTGCTAAGAATGAAGAGAAGGGGGATAAACAGCATGTCTGAGAAAACAATCCGCCTCATCATTACGAGACAAGATGGACCAGATGCACAAGAGTTTGACCAGGAGTTTGAAATTCCATATCGTCCAAATATGAATATTATTTCGGCGCTTATGGAAATTCGTCGTAATCCTGTTGATTCAAAAGGGAACCAGACGACTCCTGTAGCATGGGATATGAACTGCCTAGAGGAAGTATGTGGTGCTTGTTCTATGGTAATTAACGGTAAACCACGTCAATCATGTACAGCGCTTGTTGATAAGTTAGAACAACCGATTCGCTTAAAGCCAATGAAGACGTTCCCAGTCGTACGTGACTTACAAGTTGACCGTAGCCGTATGTTCAATGCATTAAAACGTGTAAAAGCTTGGATTCCAATTGATGGTACGTATGACCTAGGACCAGGACCAAGAATGCCAGAGAAAAAGCGACAATGGGCATATGAACTTTCAAAATGCATGACATGTGGTGTTTGCTTAGAGTCATGTCCAAACGTAAACAGTAAATCTGATTTTATTGGACCAGCACCGCTTTCACAAGCTCGTTTATTTAACTCGCATCCAACTGGTGAAATGCATAAAGCAGATCGCTTACGTGCAATTATGGGTGATGGAGGACTTGCAAACTGTGGTAACTCTCAAAACTGTGTGCAATCATGTCCGAAAGGTATTCCATTAACAACATCAATTGCAGCATTAAACCGTGATACAACAATTCAATCGTTCAAAGACTTCTTTGGTAGCGATAATAACTATTAATAAATATCGCCTCTTCATTTCGAAGGGGCGATATTTACAACTTTAATTTTTTGTTTATTCTGAATTATAGACGAGGAAAAGGAGAGAGAAAAGTGAAGAGAATTTCTTATATTGAAGACTTTGAAAAATGGGAGAGTGATTTTTCTTTTTATAATCCTGTCAAAGTTCGTTTTGGTGAAGTTGATATGTTTGGACACGTAAATAACGTCATTGCTTTTACATACTTTGAAGAAGCACGTATTGAATTTTTTAAAGAACTTGGATTTATGCAAGAGTGGACGCATGAATCATCAGAAACGATGATAGTAGTTGCTGATCTTCAATGTAATTTCATTAAGCAAATTTACTTTGATGAACAGCTAAAAGTATATGTAAAGGCAGATACGGTTGGAAACTCTTCTTTAGATTTGCACTATATGGTCAAAAATGAGGCTGGAGAAGTTTGTTTAGTTGGACGCGGGATAATGGTGCAAGCATCCAAAAAGACTGGAAGAGGCGAACCGTGGCCTGAAGAATGGAAGAAAAAATTACTGCAATAGTAGAATGAAAGAAAAATAAGAGAGCTAAATAGCTCTCTTCAGAGTGTTTGGAAACCCTTTAGGGTTTCCTACACTCTGGAATGTATGAATTCTGAAATTCGTACAAAATAGTAATACATGATAAAAACACAAAAAATAGCCCTTCACCTGACCCTTTTTGGTCAGGTGAAGGGCTATTTTTTTCATGTTTTGGCAGGCTGCAGTGAGATAGGCCTGCATTTGGACATACTTCACCCCTCGAAACCGGGCATACCGATAACCATGTAGTTCTTTGGCATCCGCAAAACTCCGCTCAATTGTAGAACAGCGTACTTTATATAGCTTTTTACCCGTACTTGTTAATTTGTTTTTTCTTGCGATATCTTTATATTCTTCCCAAATATGATGCGTAATGACTTTTTGTTTTTGTTTCTCTGAGAAACATTTATCACGCAATGGACAAACGGCACAATCTGTTGGATTAGATTTATATTGACGGTATCCTTCTCGATCCGTTGTCGCATATTCTAAAATACATCCCATTGGACAGGCAAATACGTCTGTTTCTTCTTCATATTTAAATTGACTTTTTGGTACTTCTTTATTCCGTTTTCCAAATCGGCGATACCCCATCACCATAAATATATTCTGTTCTGATAATTTCTTACAGATATAACCTGTAAAATAACCGGCATCAAGTGCTACAGCTTCAACTTCGAATCCAAATTTATCAATTTGAGCTTGGAGGCGTGCTAAATACGGCTCGGAATCCGCTACATTTCCAGCCGTTATATAGGTATCTGTAATCACATTGTACTTCGCATCAGTCGTACAATGATCTAAGAAATGAAAACCGTTCGGTTTTCCATCCCTCATTAAAAAGCCACTATCTGGATCAGTTGTACTTATACGAATTTTTTTAGTAGGGGTATCACTTTCCTTTCTAGGTTTTAATTCTTTTTTTCATGAGCTTCACGATCTTCCATAACCGCAGCCTCTAGTTCCTCTATATAAAACTTTGGCTTTTCTTTTTAAATTTATGTACAAATTTATTTTTATTGGCATTCGCTTTAATGTGCGTAGAATCTGTCATCAAGGCACGTCCTCCCACCATACGGTGTTCCGTCGCTTGACGTACAATTTCATCAAAGATTTCTTCAAATATATTTGTATGAATAAAGCGCGTACGGCGATTCCAGCTGATGGTAGAATGATTTGGAATTGGATCTGATAGGGAAAATCCTAAAAACCAACGGTAAGCAATATTGGTTTTAATCTCTTTTTCTAGTTGACGTTCTGAGCGAATACCGTAAAAATATCCAATAAACATCATCTTAAATAAAACGATTGGATGAATAGAAGGACGTCCATTATTTTCACAGTAATAGGGGCGTAACTTCTCTTCAATAAAATCAAAGCTGATTGTAGCTTCAATCGCACGAAGAAAATGGTCTTGTGGAACTAATTCTTCTACAGAAACTGATACACGTTCATCACGATGATTTTTTAATGCACCCATCATAAAAAACCTCTCCTTTTCCTCTTTTTTATCAGTGTTGACACATAAAAAGAGGTTCAGACACAAAACAAGGCTGTGGAGAAGACTTTCTCCACAGCCTGAAGAGAGCTAAATAGCTCTCTTATTTTTTGTCTTCCATCGCCTCTTCTAATGTTAGGTGATGCTTATATATGTATGTAGCGTATGGATTACCAACGTAGCGAAGATGCCACGGTTCAAATGCATATTCTGTCGTTTCTGTTTTATCCTCTAAATAACGAATAACAAATCCGAATTCATGAGCGTGTTCCGCCACCCATTTTCCTTCTTTTGTTTCTCCAAAAATAGGCTCTAATTGGAACTTAGCAGATTTAGAGCTAATATCCATTGCAAGACCAGTTTGGTGTTCACTTGTTCCGGGAATTGCACTAACTGAATCAGCTTCTTCCTTTCCTTGACGTCTAATATATGTATTATGTAATGACTGTTGGCGTTTATAAGAACGATACCCTGATACAGCTGTAAGTTCTAAGCCTTCGTTTTTCGCTGCTTGGAACATTTTTTCGAGTGCGTCTGCAGCATCTTTACGAAGTAATGTTTTTTCTTTATCTTTTGGACTAGTAAACGGTACGTTTGGTCTCGTTAAATCCTCTGGTGCATAACCATCAGGTAATTTACGATGTTTATTTACTAGTACAAGAGGTGAATCTGGATTTGTCACAAGAGAAAAATTTTCATCTATCTTTTTCGCAGTATGATTAGCTTTTGGAAAAGCAGGAATCTCTTCTTTTTTATGTTCAGTATGTTTTTGTGTTTCGACAGCTTTCGCTTCATTTCGAAGTGATGATTGAGAGCCAAAATAAGCGAAGGATGTAATACCGATTACAATAGTCGCGGCAGAAATAATAACAATCTTTTTCATAATGCCCTGTAATCTCAGTCCTTTCATAATAAAATAAGTATTGTTTTCATTATAAGTCTAGTTTATAGAAAAAGAAATATAAGAGTCTTAACGTAATAGAATTGCAAAGAAAATGTCAAAAAATGTGTAAATATGTAGTTTTTTTAAGAATAATACACTTCTAATCTTTCATGAAATTCGTTTTTTATGTAATATGTATATAAAGATTTAACGATTTATAAAGTTGGATAATTTCTCGTATAGATTAGGAGTGAATGTGAATGGATTTTGCAACAGTTATTGGAATTATTTTGGGGTGTGTTGCGGTAGTAGTAGGTATGTTTGTTAAGGGGGCTGATGTAGCTGCTTTATTAAACCCTGCCGCAGCACTTATTATTTTCGTTGGAACATTTGCAGCAGTATGTATTGCGTTTCCAATGAATCAATTAAAAAGAGTCCCAAAGTTATTTAAAGTTCTTTTCGGTTCAAATAAAAAAGATATAAGCTATGAACAATTGCTAGAGTCATTTGTTTATTGGACATCAGAAAGTAGAAAATACGGTATTTTGTCTTTAGAGCAACAACTAGAAAAAATTGAAGATGAATTTCTTTTACGAGGTATGAAATTTGTTATTGATGGTGTATCGGCAGGAGATTTAGAGCAGATTTTAGAATCTGAATTAGAAGCGATGGAAGAGCGTCATGCAAAAGGAGCGGCGATTTTTACGCAAGCTGGTATGTACGCACCAACACTAGGAGTTTTAGGCGCTGTAATTGGTCTTGTAGCCGCACTTGGAAATTTAACCGATATTGAAAAGTTAGGACATGCTATTTCAGGTGCATTTATTGCAACGATTTTTGGTGTTTTTTCAGGTTACATATTGTGGCATCCATTTGCAAATAAATTAAAGCAAAAGTCTGCTGCTGAATTAGAAAAGAAACGTTTAGTCATTGATTGTTTATTAATGTTACAAGAGGGTGCATATCCGTTTATTATGAAAAAACGCATTTTAGGTGCACTTTCTGCGACTGATCGTACAAAGCTAGAAAAAGGAGCGGAAAAAAATGCGGAGTAGGAAAAGGAGATCTAAAAGACATGAGGAGCATATTGATGAATCGTGGTTAATTCCATATGCTGATATGTTAACTTTGCTATTTGCACTTTTTATCGTTTTATTTGCAATGAGTAGTATAGATGCTGCAAAGTTCAAACAAATGGCAGTGGCTTTTCGCAGTGAATTAGTAGGTGGATCTGGAAACAAAGAGTTTTTAAGTGATCAAAAACCAAATCAAGAAAAAGAATTATCAGCAAGTAGTCCTGAATCTGAAGAGATAAGGCAACAAGAAATGAATGAATTAAAAGTGCTACAAAACAGTATTGATCAGTACATTAATGAAAGGCAATTATCCTCCTCTTTTAAAACTGAGCTAACTGAGCGAGGATTGATGATAACAATAGTAGAAAATATATTGTTTGATTCAGGAAAAGCACATGTGAAGTTGGAATCGTTACACATTGCAAAAGAGATGGCAAGTTTACTCGTTTCAGCATCTCCACGTGAAATTACTGTATCTGGTCATACAGATAATGTTCCAATAGTAAATGCACAATTTGCATCAAACTGGGAATTAAGTACACAACGTGCTGTAAACTTTATGCAAGTTTTACTGCAAAAGAAAGAGTTGGCTCCTGATAAGTTTAGTGCGATTGGATATGGAGAATATCGCCCAGTTGCTTCAAACGATATGCAAGAAGGAAAAGCGAAGAATAGACGTGTAGAAGTGTTAATATTGCCATTAATAAAAAATATGAAATAAATAAAAAAGATGGCGAAAGCCATCCTTTTTTATTTATCGTCAAATGATTTTAAGTTGTCGCGACGGACTTTATCTTTTTCTGCATCTGATTTTTTGAAATTATAATCGTATAAAGCGCCTTCCCAATCACCGTACATTGGATTAGGGAAAATGATGAACTTCTCACCAAACTGTGCTTTTGTTTCTTCTACTGTTTGATTGCGATCTTTCACAGATTTTCCGTCAAAGCCAGTGAAGTCAGATAAATTATCACCGAAGAATAAGACGATATCGTGTGTTTGCGAAACAAGCTCACGACGTTTTTCTTTACCTTTTTCTTTCGGATCTTGTAATAAGATGTGTTCTTTCGTTGCTTGTGGAGCACCAACGCGCTCAAGGTTTTTAATAGTTGCATCTAATTGATTCGTTTTACGATTTGAAATGTAGTAAATGTCTACACCTTTAGATTCTGTATATTTTAAGAAATCAATTGCCCCTGGAAGAGCTTCTGCCTCAGCTTTATTAATCCAATCGTCCCATTTATAAGGGTAGCCTTTTCCCGTTTTCACACTCATTGCTTGATGAGGGCTATTATCTAAAACGGTCTCGTCTAGATCAAGTACAATAGCAGGTTTTTTGCTTGTCCCTTTTGCAAGAGCTGCATCAAGCTTCAATTGACCAATATTGTACCCTTGGTAGTATAACGCTTTTGTTTCGCCAGCCGTTTGATACCATAAATCGGCCATCAGCTGCTGGTCTGTTAATTTTACTTTTTCTTCTTTCGCCACTGTTTTTTCTGTTGTGCCAGAACATGCTACAAGTGATGTAGAAAGAACTGCTACAGATAATAAAGTGGTAATACTTCTCTTCATATTCATATGTACCCTCCTTGATGTTACGAAATCATTTAACATTATATATTAAGATATAATATTTTTCATATTTTTTTTTATGAACTTTTGCATATTGTCTTTTGTATATGTAGTAGTGTGTCCTATATTAATAAGATAAATAAATAATAATACTTCATTTTGACATGATTTATTGTCAAAATGACAATTATAATTGACAATAAGAGGGTTTTTATTTACAATTTTACTAAATAAAACAAATGGTGGTTTAGAGAGAAGGGGTACATATAGGGGAATGAAATATATTACTATATTTCATTTCGAATAATCATACTATTTAAAAGAGAATGGAAATGATATTGAAGGGGAGGATTCATACTTTGAGTTTACAAATTCAAAACTTAACGAAAATATTTGGGGAATCAAAAGCAGTAAACAAGTTGCAAATTTCATTACCAAAAGGTGAAGTGCTCGGATTACTCGGCCGAAATGGTGCCGGGAAAACAACAACAATTAAAATGCTTCTCGGTTTACTAACGCCAAATGAAGGTTCTATTACGTGGAATGGAAAAGAAATCGGCGATAGTGGTGTAACGATTGGATATCTTCCTGAAGAAAGAGGATTATATACAAAAAGTAGAGTAATAGATCAACTGCGCTATTTTGGCAGATTAGAAGGAATGACGAAGAAAGAAGTGGATCGTGCAATTGATCATTGGTTAGAGCGATTGGCAATCCCGGAATACAAATTTAAAACAGCCGGAGAGCTTTCTAAAGGAAATCAGCAAAAAATACAGTTAATCGCTGCGCTCCTCCATGATCCAGAACTTCTTATTTTAGATGAACCGTTTAGTGGATTAGATCCAGTTAATGCTGGAATGCTAGCCAATATTATTGGGGAACAAGTACAGAGAGGGAAAACAATTATTTTATCAAGTCATCGTATGGAACAAGTAGAAGCATTTTGCCAACATGTATGTATTTTGAAAAAAGGTGAAGCGGTTGTAGAGGGACAATTAAGTGACATAAAGAAAGAATACGGTTTTCGTAATTTAACGATTGAAGACACATCGGAGAATGAACAGACGTTAGAAGCTTTACATGTTTCGTATGAAAAACAACAAGGCCTTCTTTATGTAAAAGTGCAAGACGATACAGAAGCTCTAAAGATTTTGCAAAAGTTACAGGAACATGGTGTCAGCTTACGACAATTTAAAATGTTAGAGCCAACGCTAAATGAAATCTTTGTAGAGAGGGCGAAATAAAAATGCGTAAATTTTCTCATGTATTTTCATTTTATTTTAGAGAATCATTTTTATCTAAAAAGTCGTTGATTACGAGTGCAATTTTATTTTTAGTAGTGTTTGGGATCTTTGCATTTAACCATTTTACGTCAGGTGGAGATAAAAATAAGGATAAAGACAAGATTGCAGTTGTAACAGAAAGTTCCACATATAAAGTACAAAAAGAGGAATTGAACAAGTTACTACCATCAGCTAAAATAACCGTCGGTTCAAAAGAGGATTTTGATAAACTACATAAACAAGTCGAGGACGGGGATTTAGACGGTTTATTTCATGTGACGGAAAAGAATGGTGTTCCAGAAGTTACGTATATGTATAATGGTTTCCCAAGTCAAGCAACTTCTGCAATTATGTCAGGTTATTTAAAACAACAATACACAACGGTGACGATTGCTAAAAATAATGTTTCACCAGAAGTAGCACAGCAGTTACAAACAGAAATTTCAGTGAAGCAAGAAGCGATAAAAGATCGTACGTCTTCTTTCGGAATTGCATATTTCTTTACGTTTGCTTTATATATGTTTATCGTAGCATTCGGAAATACGATTGCGATGAATATCGCATCTGAAAAAGCTTCTCGTGTTATGGAAGTAATGCTTCCGAAAGTAAAACCGCTTACAATGATGTATGCGAAAATTTTAGCGGTTGTTTCAACGGCGTTATTACAGCTTGTTATATTGGCATGTGGTTACCTTCTCCCTTACGTACTAGGATGGGTAGACTTAGAAAATGCTTCATTACTTGGGATTCCAATTGACTTTACAAAATTAGATGCAAAAGTTATCAGTATGTTTCTTATTTATTTTGTTACCGGATATTTACTATATGCGATGATGTATGCAGCTGCTGGAGCAGTCGTGTCTAAGACGGAGGATTTACAAGCTGTATCCTTCCCTGTAATGATTTTAATAATGGCTGCATTTTTTATTAGTATTAAATCGTTAAGTGATCCGAATAGCACTATTGTTGTTGTGAGCTCTTACGTTCCATTCTTTACTCCGATGGTCACCTTCTCACGTATTGTAGCTGGCGAAGCTAGTATACTAGAAATGACAATAACACTCGCAGTTCTCTTAGTGACAATAGGTATATTAAATGCGGTTACGAGTCGCATCTATGTAAATGGTGTTATGAATTACTCTGATAAAGTGAAATTTAAAGATTTAGCGAAATTTATAAAGCGTCAATAAGAAAGAAAGCATGATTTTCTAGTGGAATCATGCTTTTTCTTTATGTATAAATAGAAAATAGTATATAATAGTAAGTATCGTCTTTTAATAGAATGAACGAAAAGGAGGGTGTGCAGATGGGAATTAGTAGCCGTTTTACAGTAGGTGTTCATATGCTAACATTACTTGCAATAGATCGAAACTCTCGCTGTACCTCTGAATGGATTGCCGGTAGTGTGAATACAAATCCAGTCGTGATTCGTCGCATTACAGGAATGTTGAAGAGAGCAGGACTTGTTGATGTTCAAGCCGGAAAAGGTGGTACGTCACTTACTCGTGATTTAGATGAAATTACATTACTTGATGTATATAAAGCTGTGGAAGTAGTAGAAGAAGGACAGCTATTTTCCTTCCATGAAAATCCCAACATTGAATGTCCAGTAGGAGCTAATATTCAATCGGTATTAGAGATTATTTTAATGCAAGCACAAGAAGCGATGGAAAATGTACTTGCGAATGTAACAGTGCAGCAGCTCGTTACAAATTTACAGTCAAAAATTAAAGAATAAAAAAAGCGAGCCTCTTCATGATGAGAGCTCGCTTTTTTTTGTTTAGAAATATTGAAAATTCTATTTTTCAGTATTTAAAATGAATTTTCCTACAAGAGCAGCTACAATACCACCTAGAATTGGAGCAACGATGAATACCCATAGTTGAGATACTGCTTCTCCGCCAGCGAATAAAGCTGGTGCAAGGCTACGGGCAGGGTTAACAGATGTTCCTGTTAATGGAATACCTAATAAGTGAACTAGTACTAATGTGAAACCAATTACTAGTCCAGCTAAAGACGAACTTCCTTTTTTACCTGTTACAGCAACAATGACTAGAATGAAGACGAAAGTTAGAATGAATTCTACTAAAAATGCTCCAGATAAACCAAGAGCTCCAAAACTATTTTGTCCTAAATTATCTAAAGACATTTTAGAAGATTGTAAAATAGTTACTAACGTTGCAGTTCCTAATAAACCACCTAAAATTTGAGCTAATAAATAATAGCTAAGCTCCATAGCGTTCATTCGTTTATTGATGAACATGGCAATAGATACTGCCGGGTTAATATGACATCCAGAAATTGTTCCAATACTATATGCCATAGCGACAATAGATAAGCCGAAAGCCATTGCGATTCCTAGAATCCCAATTCCTTCAATTCCGCCACCTAATACAGCTACTCCAGTTCCGAATAATACAAGTACAAATGTACCAATAAATTCAGCAATTGCTTTTTTTAGCATAATTTACCTCCTCATAATGCACATGAAACGTATTATAACATAGGTTCAAGTCGTTTTATGTATAAACAAGAAATGAAATATTATTCTGATAAGGAGGGATTTTATGAATGGGATGCTTTTAACTGTTATTATGCTAGTTTTTTTTGTTTAGCAACGGGAACAGAACGATTTAAAATACTGTTTGCGACCATTCCAGCCATTATAATAATCATACCGATAAGTGAGAGTCCGGTAGGGAATGAACCGTTTAAGAAGATTATCTCACCAAGAACAGTAAATACCATCGTTCCAGCTTGTGTCGCTTCTACAGCACCTAGTAAAGGAAGGTTATCTTTCGCTAAATCTGTGGCAAAGAAAAATGTCATTGTCGCAATAACACCAGAACATAAAGCTAATAAAAATCCTTGAAGCATTTGGCTGGATGTTGGAATTCCAGTAGTTGTAAATCCGTATATACCAAGAAGGATTGTGATAGGAAGGCTACCGATTGCCATTCCTAATACACGCTGGAACGTATCAAGTCGTCCGTCAACAAGCTCCATCATTTTTCGATTGCCAAATGGATACAAGAAAGCAGCTAACACGACAGGAAGAAAACCAGAAATAAATTGATTAATCGTAATATGACTGGCTTCTGTTGCTTGCATGCAAATTACACCAAGTAAAATAAATAGTGATACATATAAACTGCGAAGTGGAATTTTTCCGCGCATAAGTTTTGTGCCTGTTTTTGTATCGATCTTAATGAAAAATAATGGTGATAATAGCAAACCCGCTAATATAGTAACTTGCCAAGTTCCAGCCACAAGCCAAGCAGGAGAAAAAACAGCTGCGAAACTTAATAAAGAATAAAATCCAATGCCGGCTATAGAACCAAAGCTGATCCAAGCGAAGGGATGCTCTTTCATCTCTTTCCATAGAGGTTCTAGGTTTTTGCGAAATAAAACGATAAGGAATAAAATAGGAAGAGCAAATAAAAAACGGAAGGAAGCAGTCCAAGCCCAGCTTGTACCTGATACATTCATCGCTCTGTTAATAATAAAGGTTGCAGAAAAGAAGGCTGATGATAAAAGGCCTAATAATATTGCACGCATGAAGTATAGCACTCCTTTCAAATTTGAGTATCGATGTATAGTATATTATACTTAAAAGTAAATAAAGTAAACTATTTTATACTTTAAGGTGGTTTTTGTGTATGAAAGAAAATGAAGATAGGCAAACGAAAGAAGTAATCCAGCAAGTAGGTCAGTTGTTACGACAAATTCGAAATGAACAAAAACTAAGTTTAGAAGAACTAGCACAAAAAACAGGCGTTAGTAAATTAACATTGGGAAAAATTGAAAGAGGTGAGACGAACCCGACACTAGCTGTCATTTGGAAAATTACAAAGGGATTATCTATTCCTTTATCTAGACTAATGGTTGTTGGGGAGCCAGTAGCTGTTGCGCGCTGTGGAGAAGGATTTGCAGTAGATGTTGGACAAGCGTGGCGTTTAGAGACAATATTCCGATATACGAAAGAAACAGGTATGGAAATGCATCGTGCTTGTTTAAGACCGAATAGTATATATGAACCTGAGGCGCACCATGAGGGGGCAATCGAACTTGTAACGGTAATGAAAGGGAAGGTCTCAATTCGAGTTGAAAATGATGTGTATGGACTAAATGAATTTGATTCTATTCAGTTTGAAGCGAATAAGAAACATAGTTATCAAAATGAAGAAGATGAAGTAGCGGTATTACATTTAACAATGAAATACTCGTCGTAAATAAAAAGAGTGCTTACTATGAAGTACTCTTTTTTGATGTATTCTCTTTTAAAGGTGTGATGGAAATAGAACATACAAAAAAAGCACCGATAGGGCACTGGTGTTTTTAGTAAGAACGTGGCATAAGTAGTAAACAAACAAGATAAGCTAAGAATCCTGTTCCGAAACATAAAATTGCAATGACCCACAGAATACGAATCATGCTGGCGCTTATATCAAAATAATCCCCTAAACCACCGCATACACCAAATAACACTTTATCAGTTTCAGATCTACGTAATTTTTTCTCCATTATAAAATCCTCTCCTTTAAATATCACCATGTAACTTTTTATGTATGAGTGATACTTTATATTTTTATTCTATATGGAAAATTATGAGGAAACTATCGAATTATATTACATTTTTCTGAAAGAAGATTACAGTTTTGTAATTAAATTTAGTGGGGAAGAATCCCCACTAAATAAAGTGCTACTTTATTTTCGAAAACGATATGGTACGGTTGTAACAATTACATTTTTCTTGTATAGAAGATAGACGCGAAGTAATACGCTCGATTGATTGTGCAGGATATTATGCCAGCTTTTTTTCGTGATGAACTGCGGAATCAAAACAGTAACAAAGCGTTGTTTTTCTTGGGCCTTATGTTGAATGATTGTAATCAATTTGGCTATAGGTCTCATTAAACTTCGATAAGATGAAATGAAGGTAACGAGCCGGATGTTTGGCTGCCACTCTTTCCACTTTTCTTGCATACGTAATTCACTTTCACGATCAAAAGCTACATATACAGCGATAACTTGCCCACCAATTGTTTCTGCATAGTTTATTGATTGTTCAACAACTTTTGTAATGCCAGCGATAGGAACGATGACAATATTGCCAGTTGCCTTTTCTGAGATTTCATCAAAGTTAATCCGTAATTGTTCTCCTACTGCAACGTAATGACTATGGATGCGATGGAAAATCAAAACGATAATAGGTAAGAAAATGAGAATGGCCCATACTTGTGTAAACTTTGTAATGAAAAAAATAAGCAGTACCGTTAATGAAATGAGGGCTCCTAATAAATTTATTAACAACTTTGGGAGCCAGCCTTTTGGCTTTTCGCGTAACCATTTCACAATCATACCTGTTTGTGACAGAGTAAATGGAATGAAAACACCTACGGCATATAACGGAATAAGCTGTTCGGTTTTTCCGTGAAAGGCAATGATTAAAAGAATAGAACCAATTCCTAACGTAATAATTCCGTTTGAGTACCCTAAGCGATCTCCGCGCATTAAATACATACGTGGCATATATTTATCGGATGCTAAATTAAAAGCCAAAAGCGGGAATGCTGAAAAACCCGTATTGGCAGCTAATACTAAAATAAGCGCCGTTGTTCCTTGGATAAAGTAATAGATGAAATTTCTTCCGAATATGTTTGAAGCAATTTGAGATACGACAGTGTCGTTATGTTTAGGGGCAATACCGTACCAATATGCTAAAAATGTAATCCCTGTAAATAAAATTGCAAGAATGGTCCCCATAATGACTAATGTTTTCGCAGCGTTTTTTGCAGCAGGCTCCTTGAAATTTGGAATTGCATTTGAAATAGCTTCTACTCCTGTTAAAGCTGAGCAACCAGATGAAAATGCCTTTAGTAAGAAAAATAGTGTAATCCCAGGTACAACAGTTCCGATTGGTGTATGTAAATTAGCTGGTGCTTGTCCGGAAGTGATTTTAAAAATACCAGCTATAATTAATACAACAAGTGCAAAGGCGAATAGATAGACAGGATAAGCTAAAATTGAAGCAGATTCTGTTACGCCTCGTAAGTTTAAAATAGTAATAAACATGACGAGTACGACTGCGATTGGAACTGTATAAGAATGTAGTGATGGAAATGCGGATGTAATAGCGTCCGTTCCAGCAGACACACTAACAGCTACTGTAAGAATATAATCTACAAGTAAGGAACCTCCGGCGACAAGGCCAGCATTTGTTCCTAAGTTTGTTTTTGAAACAACATAAGCGCCACCGCCGTGTGGATAAGAATAAATGATTTGTCTATACGATAAAATGAGCGCTGTTAGTAAGATTAATACACCGATAGCAATCGGAATGGAATACCAAAAAGCAATTGCACCAAAAGCAGCGAGTACGATTAAAATTTGCTCTGTCCCGTAAGCGACAGAAGAAAGAGCGTCGGAAGATAGAATCGCAAGTGCTTTTAGTTTATTTAATTTTTGTTCTCCAGCCGCATTGGATTTAAGGGGTCTACCGATTAAAAAACGTTTAAAAACTGAAAACATAATAACACCACCGATATATGAATTTGTATACAAAACGGATTAGTTTCTATTTCATAGTATGAGCGGATTTATGGTGAAAGTTGCTGGGAAAGGGGAGGTAATAAATGGAGTACTGAAAATGGAATGAAAAGCTTGAAAATTGTCTTAATTTTCAGTTGGTATTAAAATTGTAATGAAGGGATAGTGTGTTTTTTAATAAGAGATGGGGGAATGGTGATGTCAATGTATTGGTTGACTAATGTAAAACTTGAATCAGGATATACATATGAACAATCAAGAATTTCACATACGGAAACAGAGATATGTAGTCTTCTTATTGAAGAGGGGAAAATTAAAAAAGTTGTATCGGGAATCATTCAGGAGGAAGGGATTTTAACTTTTGATGCTGGTGGTTTATTAACTTTACCAGCTTTTGAAGAGATGCATATTCATATTGATAAAACGTATTATAGTGGGCCATGGAAAGCTTGTATTCCAGCTGAAAATATTTTTACCCGTTTAAATGAAGAGAAAACGATTTTACCGATACAACTAGCAACTGCTCAAAAACGAGCTGAAAATATGTTGGAATTACTACTTCGAAATGGCGCGACCAATATTCGGACACATTGTAATATTGATCCTATTATTGGTCTTGGAAATTTAGAGGCGACATTAGCAGCTTTAGAAACATATCGAGACCGGCTATCAGGAAGAATTGTTGCTTTTCCTCAACATGGATTACTGCGAAGTAATTCTGTGCAACTTGTAAAAGATGCGATGCGTATGGGGGCGCAATTAGTTGGTGGAGTTGACCCTGCTACGGTGGATCATGATATAGAAAAATCATTACATACAATTATAGATATTGCAGTAGAATTTAACGCTGATGTTGATATTCATCTACATGATGCAAATAACCTAGGGACGTTTACGATGAAGAGATTGGTGGCCTTAACAGAAGAAGCGGGATGGCAAGGGCGTGTAACAATTAGTCATGCCCTCGGGCTTGGAGGTGTTACTGATAAAGAAGCGGAAGAAGTAGCAGAAAGGCTTGCGGCGTCACAGATTGATATCACTTCAACCGTTCCGATTGGTAAGCAAGTAATTCCAATCCCGCTACTAGATCGAAAAGGCGTAAAGATTTCTTTAGGAAATGATAGTATTACAGATCATTGGTCCCCGTTCGGTACGGGAGATATGCTTCAAAAAGCAAATCGTTTGGCAGAACGCTTTGGTTGGAATGATGAAAATTCTTTAGGGAAGGCCCTTCGCTTTATTACAGGAGGAAAAGAAACGCTAAATGATGAAGGGAAACGAATATGGCCAAATGTAGGAGATGAAGCAAGTTTTGTCTTTACAAATGCGACATGTGCTGCGGAAGCAGTAGCACGCCAAACAGAAAAACATGCAGTTATGTATAGAGGGAATGTTGTTGCAGGAAATCTGGAGAAAGTAAAATCGAATAATCATGTGTAGAAGAATCATTTAAATCGTTTATGGAGGGTTCTAATTGTGAAATTGGAACTCTTTTTTTTATGCAATGGAAAGGGTTTAACGTTATACTCTCTTATAGGAAAGGTAGAGGGGATGAAAAGATTGGACAATGAACATAATCAAACTCAAAATTATATTATAGGAACTTTACAGTGGTTTATTTTTTTATTAGCAAATTCAATCGCACTACCAATTGTCGTTGGTGGATTATTTCATCTCACGACAGAAGAAATATTTTATTTAATGCAGCGTACTTTTTTTGTGGTAGGTGTATCTTCTTTATTACAAGGATGGATTGGGCATAAGTTGCCGATTGCAGATGGTCCTGCTGGATCTTGGGTTGGTGTATTTACGGTATTAGCTTATGCAACTGTCGGGCAAGAACAATTGCATAGTACGCTGCAAGTTTTAGAATTAGGAATGACGATAGCAGGAATTGTTCTAATTGTACTAGGCGTAACAGGCTTTATTCAGCGTATATTATTTTTATTTACGCCGCTTGTTACAGGTACTTTTTTACTTCTATTATATTTGCAATTAAGCGGTGTATTTTTAAAAGGAATGTTAGGAATTACGACAACGGTTTCTCGAATTGATGGATTTACGGCATTAATAGCATTTGGCATATTTTTATTCGTCATTATACTCTCTAATTTCGGAAGAGGTTTTGTTAAAAGTTATGCGGTTTTAATTGGAATCATCAGCGGGTGGATTATTTTCCTTATCGCAGGAAAAGTGACGATTCCGCCACATGTAACCCATTTTGTTCAACTTCCACATATATTTGCTTGGGGAATACCAAGATGGAATACAGGGATGGCTGTATCGAGCTTTGTTATGGTATGTATTTTAGTTTCAAATACAGTAGCAGCTATTATAGCGATCAATCAAGCTACAATTCATAAAGCGACTATTGAGCAAAAACAATTGAGAAATGGTACATGGGTCGGGGGGATTTCGCATATCATATCTTCTTTATTTTCAACAGTAGGTGTCGTCCCGTTACCAGCAACAGCAGGTTTTATCCGTTTAACAAAACAAAAGCATGTACGCTCTTTCTTATTTGCATGTGTATTGTTAATTCTTATGTCTCTTTTTCCAAGTATCATTCGTTATTTGGCGTCTCTTCCATCTGCGGTCGCATCCGCGGTTTTAATGGCTTCATTTGTACAATTAATTGGAATTGGGTTTCATAATATAAAACAAGTTCCGCTTACCGAACGAAATGTAACTATTTTAGGGGTAGCAGTCTTATTTGGATGCGGTGTCATGTTTTTACCGTCCGTAGCGCTCCAGTCACTACCTTCTGTCGTGCAATACATATGCGGAAATGGCTTGTTCGTCGGTACGGTTGTAAGTATATTACTAGAACACATATGGCGTACGGTAGAATGAATGTATAAGACAAATTTATAAATTGTATAAAAGTCTAAAATAACATAAGAAATGAAGTCTATTTTCATTCACCACCTGCACATTTCGTTCATACAATATCTTGACTAAATAAACACCCAACTTACACATATACAGCTCTGGCTTAAGCAAGGAGGGTTATACCAGTTGAAGGAAAAAGCGTATCAATCTAAACCTTTACTCACAAAGAGAGAGAGAGAAGTATTTGAATTACTGGTTCAAGATAAAACGACGAAGGAAATTGCAGGTGAACTTTTTATAAGTGAAAAAACCGTACGCAACCACATCTCAAACGCAATGCAAAAGCTAGGGGTTAAAGGACGTTCACAAGCGGTTGTTGAGCTTCTTCGTATGGGAGAGCTCGAACTATAATAAAAGAAGCCGACTTTCGTAAAAAAGGTCGGCTATTTTTTTTATAAGCGTCAAATATTCCCCCCTACAAGTTGTAAATAGTCCATGAGATAATCTCCTTACATCCTACATGTAGAGGTTTTTTCATGAAAAAACAGCTTATAAAGAATGGGAAGCCGGCTATGCATAGAAGCCGGTCAGGTCCTTTTCCTGCCCCATGCCAAGTAAAAACAAAGAGAGAAAACAAGTAGTGGTCATCTTTTGTTCTTCAAAGCAGCGACTTATATGTTGAAAAATCAAAATGGATTTATATAGATTGTGAAAAAAGAGATAAGGAGTAAATCTTATCTCTTTTTTGTGTTTAAAACTGATGTTTTTTTGCCATTGGTTCTATACATGTATTTAATATCCAACGTAATACTTTCCATACTTTTTGTTGATTATGTGGTAAATGTGCATTATATATATAGCTGTATTCAATCTGTTGTTTTGCACCGCGATTTCGTTTGAATTCTCCAGCTCCAGCACTACAATGACAAATTAAATTTTTTTCGATAGAATCCATTGTAATAAGGAGGGAAAGAATACGATATAAGCCTTGTTGTTGATCGGAGTTTGTATCATAGCCAAGTATAGGAGTTGTCATAACTCCATCTCTAATAAAATAAGCAATGACACCAGCAATTGTATCGTCTTTTTTAATGACTTTTATTTCAAATAAATGATGTTGAAGTGCATTCCAAAAATAAGCTGGTGTAAACATTGGATTATGAGCGGAATATTTCTCAATATATAGTTGGTTGTATAACTTAGAAATCTGTAAAATGTCCTCTTTTGTTAATCTCTCATTAGTAATTACTTCATAATTACTTTTCTTTAATAACCTTTTATCATTTAATAAGTCTTTTCGTTCTTTCCGGTTCATTTTTTTATAGTATTCTGGATCAAATAAATATATGGAACGAGACATAATTTTATTGTAACCTACCGTAGATAATGCTTGTGTAATTGTAGGATATAATTTGTTATTTAAAGAACGGAATAGAATTGTATGCTCTGGAAATTTCTCAACAAGTAAATTTGTAATCCGCTCGATTTGTTGTTTATTTATAGAATGATAAAGGTTTGTTGATAGCATCCAATTATTTACTACAATTACTTTATTCATATTCGTCCGTCGTAACCAGCTTCCAATGAGATGAATTGGATAAGTTAGTAGCTTTTCTAGCCATGGTTTTTTTAATTCCCATAACTCTTCTATTGCATAGGATATGTAATGTGTATAAGGCGAACATACATATGAATTTTCAAACTCCTCATTATTAACTGTAACTGGTAAGACCAAGTCATCAATTTCTAATAGAAATAGCTTAGTGTCAACATTTTTAATAAATGCTGTAATTCCATGTTGTAAGAGTGGAAGGAAGCTGTCTCTTACATATGCTCCATCTTGTTTTGTGGTCCAGTCGATGCTCTGTAGGGAATGAATATCATGTAGCTTAATCATATATTCTCACCATACTTTATAAGGCTTTCTATTCTTTTTAATTTTTTATCATATAATTGAATGTCATAATGTGAAAAGAGAAAATGTGGTACAACACATTTTTTAGTGGACCATAGTGTGTTTAACTCGCGCATCACATTTGATTTACATGATTTGAAATGTTCAGGTGGTACTTTAAGTTGAATTTCAATTTTTTTTGTACTGTGCTGAATAACTTTAAATTCTTGAATTTTATTGGATGCAAACATCATTGCTCTTCGAATGAAGTCAGGAAAAATAGATACTTCACTCTTATCCAATTCATTTATACCAATAAATATATCATCACATCGACCATCAATTCGTTCTAAGGCTAAGAAGGGGGAATTGCAGGCACACGCTCCTCTTTTCTCAATTAATATGTCATTGAGGCGGTAGCGAATTATAGGTTGTGTTTTTCTCGTGAAATCAGTAATAATGGGAACGAATATCCCCCTTTTTTGATCTAAGTATTCTTTTTCAATATGAACGAGATCTTCATTGATATGTAATGTACCATGTTTACATGTTGTAGCAAGAAACCCTTCTGTACATTGGTAAATTTGGTGTACCGTCTGTTGGAAAGTGGTGCTAATAAAATCTTTATCGATATCTTCCAGTACTTCTGCTACAGAGATAATTTTTTTGGGACAAATCGTAATAAGGCCTTCTTGTTGCCAATGGGAAATTTTTCGCAACATAGAAGGGGGTGCAACTAAAATAGATGGATTTACTTCATTTAATCGAGTGATATGTTGATGAAACGAATCTAGTAAATCAAAAAAATGAAACGAGATTCGCTTATTTTTTGTCGTTTCATATAAATTACTGTTCGCTCGTAAGAAAAAAGCAATTGAATGTTTATGTAGAATGCTAGAAGGAAGCACTTTGCCGATAATAGAACCAGCCCACATCGTTTGTTCTTCCTCAGAAACGAGAAAAATTCCGCGATTTCCACTAGTGCCTGATGATAGCCCAACAGTTATATTATGGATTGTTGGAGAGAAATTTCGGGTCTTTTCAGCTTCAAATGCCACATGAAAGGCCTCTTCCTTTGAAATATTAACAGTATTTAATGTATTAAAGTGCTCCATCATTATTTCTTTGTCAATGATCGGAAGTGCAGCTAAGTTCCCCTCTTGGATTTCTTTTAAAAAAGGTGTATATAACTGACGATAGAAAGGAGACGCCTCTAAAGTAAATAAAAGTTGTTTTGTTATTTTTTGCTTATGAAATTTTTCTAATTGCTCGTGGTTTGAAAAACGTAAGCGATATTTTGTTTTCAAGTATTGCTGGAGAATCCGTAATTTATTCATAGTACACCCCTGCTTTAATTTTATCCCATGTGTGTTCACAATGAGTTGGGAGAATTTCAATCTCAGGTGACATTTGTGATAAATGGTGTAACTTCTCAATATTCTGGCGGTAAGATTTTGCGTCACCAGTTAAAAGATTGGCAATCTTACTAGGAAAAACAAGGTTTTTATAAGTTTTACTTAGCCATACTGCGTCTGCACAAAGAAAAACGATTTTATTACTATGTAAATGGACGAATAGACCAAATTGTCCAATAGAATGTCCCGTTAAATCAACAGCGAGTAATGATCCATCATCAAATACATCATAGCCCTCTTCAAACTTTCCATATGTAGGAGGTAAACTAAGTGATGGAGTTTGATCAATGAATGTCATCCGTTCTTCTAAATCAATTGGTAACGTATCCTTTAAGCAACCTTTTAATAGAGCACCAAATTTACTTCTCTTTTTAATATCTTCATAAGCTTTCGCGAAGGTTACTATTTTTGCTTTTGGAAAGTCGGGTAATCCTGCTGTATGGTCGCCATGAAAATGAGAAAGAATAATATACTTAATTTCTTCTGGTTGAATACCATCAAGAAGTAGTTGCTGTTTAATAGATTGCTCTTCTGTAAAGTGAACAGGGGTAAGCTTAGCGTATACAGAGTAAGGGAATTTTCTTGTCGCTTCTATAAAGTGCCGGGCATACCCGGTATCAAACAAAATATAACCTAAGCTTGGATGTTGAAGTAAACCCACTGTAGCAGGAAAGCAAATTTGTTTCCAACTGCCCTTGGAATATGCAATTTTTTCAGGGTGTGTGCAATATCCCGTATCGTATAGCTTTAAAGATTTTATTTTCATTGTGTTTTCCACCATTCTACAAATTTAGTGATTCCTTCTTCTATACTAATCTTCGGGGTATAGCCTAATTCTTTTTGGGCCTTATCAATGCTTAAAGTCTGGCTTTTGGAAAGTACGCTCACTGTATATTTTGTGAGAATAGGCTCCTTTCCAAGTAAAATAGTTTTTGAAATGCCTTCTAGTATAGCAGCAATTGTAAAAGCGGCTTTGTAGGAAATTTTTTTATATAGTACCTCCTTACCAAGACGTTGCATTACATTCTCAATTACTTCATATAAATTTAGACGTTCGCCATTTGTTATATTGTATTTTTGTCCTAATGTATGTTTAGGTGAATGCATACAAAGGAGTAAGGCGTCTACAACATTCTCGATATATGTAATATCGACAAGTACATCTTCTGTACCAATTCTCGGTAGAGCACCTTTCTCACATACTTTAATAAGGCGTGGTAGAATGGCATTATCTCCTGGACCGAATAAAGCTCGTGGGCGTATCGTGATAACGGGCAAACCATGATTGAACGCTTGATCAACAGCTTGTTCGGCCATGTACTTTGTTTTTGCATAATAGTTTACAAATGTATCAGGAAGTTTCGCATTTTCTACTACATCTTGTCGTGCGTCATAATAGAAATAAATACTCGGTGTTGATACATGGATAAGGCGTTTTATACCAGACTTTTGACTCCCTTCGATAATATGCTTTGTTCCTAACACATTCGCATTATAAAAATCTTTATATTTGCCCCAAGGAGAAGAGAGGGCACCGCTATGAAAGATATAATCTTTATCTTTACAAACTTGTAGAACACTATGTCTGTCCTCAAGAGGACAATGTACAAACTCAATTCCATTTTGTTCTAATAATTTGCCGATTGTTTTATTTCTCCCGGTTGCTGTTACTTCATAGCCCATACTAGCTAATCGAAAAGCAAGTTTTTGCCCTAAAAAGCCCGTTCCTCCAGTCACCAGCATTTTCATAATTTTTCACCGTCCCATGATATGTCATATGTTGTTTGTTCCAAAATAGTTCGGCCATGTTTATTACTTTCAAGCCATAATTTATACATGCTATAAAATTGATAAAAAAATGGTTTCCTATCAGAGCGACTATAAATGATATCTGGATAGGAACATAGGATTTTCCACCATCGTTTACGTGTTTGTTTGCTCTTTAAGTAAGGAGGTGCATATAAAAACATTGCTAATCGAATTGCACATTGCGAATTTTGTTTGGGAATTAGCGTATTGTTCACTTTTTTATCAATAAGGGCGGATAATATTTCCTCATCAAATAAATGTAATCCACTTGTGGTACGTGGATTACATTCAATCGGAATAGCATCTCCATCCTCTGTAATGATAAAATCAAAGGCGATTTGCCCAGAGAAATTTAGCTCCTTTACAATATGTTCAACAAATTGGTCAATTTTTGGGTGGTTAATATGCTTGAAAGCGATAGTAGCGCCTAAACCCGCCGTGAATTCCGTTTTGTAGACAGAGTGAGCTAACACCTTTCCGAATTGTACAATACTGTAGGAGCAATACTGTGTTCCTTTTATAAACTCTTGAATGATATAATTTTGTTTGTTCATCGTGATTCCTTTTACCAGATCTTCCTTTGTAATAAATGATACTTTATCAGAGAAACGCGAAAAAATAGGTTTTAGTACAAAAGGAGTGGTTGGCGACGTTCGCTGAATCATTGCCTGTATGGCTTGCTCGTTATTTGTTCTATACGTTGTAGGAACTTGCCAACCTAATTTCGTTACGAACCGAATAAATTCCCATTTATTATGGAGTAATGAAAGTTTTTGAAACTCGTCTACTAATACATGACAAAATTGACTTAATTTCTTTTTATGTCTAGATATATAAAATATCTCTTCGCAAGTGGGGACAAGTAAATCTACATTATGATTTTGAATAATTGATTGTAGTGCATAGATACTTTCATTTGTTTTCCATTTTGGAGAAGGAATTTCATAAAAATAATCAGTACTCGTTGAAACTTTACTTAATGGATAAGGAATACTATCTGTCATAATGACGGTATGTCCGCTTTTCTTGAACAGTCTGCATAAATGTAATGCTGCTGGCGCGCGTGCCCCTGTTATTAATACTGTTTTTTTAGTACTCAAGAAGAATGCCTCCGATAGAAAGTCCTGCAGAGGTACCCAGTAACAATATTTTACTTCCGCGTTGTACTTTCTTTTGCTTAATTGCTTCGAAAAGAGCGACTGGAATAGATGCAGAAATCATATTCCCGTAGTCTTCAAAAATGGTTATAAAGCGATCCTCATCGACTCCTAATTTTTTACGAATTAGCTTCATAGCTGGCCCGCTTGCTTGGTGAGGAACAATTAAATCAATATCACCTAAGGAATAACCAGTATGCATAAGTAGTTTTTCGATAAAACCTAACATATATTTAGAGGACAATTTGAAAATAGCTCTGCCATTCATATCAAATAAGAAGTCTTCCTTTCGTTCTTCGCTATATTCTCTAGGATGAATCATTGTTCCTCCGCCGCGAATTTCCGATAGGTGCGCACCAGAACTATACGTTTCCATATGGGAAGCTATAATAGAAGAAGTTTGATCGCTTTTTGTTACCACAACAGCAGCTGCGCCATCACCGAATAAAATGCTGCTTTCGTTTTGTCCCCAATTTAATCCTACAGAAGAAATTTCAGAAGAAATGATGACAACATTTTTGTATCTTCCGCATTCAATTGCGTAAGAAATTGTATCAAGTGCTGTTACGAAACTTAAGCATGTTGAGTTGATATCAAAACATGGAATACCGGAATTTTGTAGGCCGAGTTGTTCTTGGATAAGTGATGCAGTAGAAGGAATTGCTTGCTGAATCGTTCCGCTTCCACAGACGATACAATCAATATCGTCCCATGTTAACCTAGCATCTGCTATAGCTTTTTTTGCAGCTTCCGCTCCCATATAAGAAGCTGTTTCGTCAGCAACAAAGTATCGTGTTTTCACCCCGGATTTTTTTAATGTCCAGCCTTCTTGGACACATAACATACGATCTATTTCAAAAGAATCCACTTTTCGTTTTGGAACATATACACCAATGCCTTGTATTTTAATATATCTTTTCATTAAATATCGCCTCTTAATCTTATAAAATTCGTTATATATATATATTATTATAGAAAAAATATTTAAAAAAGTTTTTTTGTGAAATTTAGCATTTTTATAAAATATTTCTATTTCTATTTGAATTTGGTTTAGTTATAATATCTGAAAACTTAGATATTATAACTAATGAAAAGAATAAGTTTCAATTTTATATAGAAGAAGCCGACTTTCATACAGAAGATCGGCTATTTTCTGTCTTGCAAATTATGAAAAAAAGGAGCAAAATAAAAAAGGTCCTAGTCTATACAGGTACAAATGAAAAGTTTTGATACAGGGGACATTTTAAGTAAGCGAACTTAAAGTGTATAAAATATACTGATAAACTTAAAATAAGATGATAAATGAGAGAACGGGTGATTATGTTGAATAGAGCAATCGGTGTCATTGATTCAGGAGTGGGCGGCTTAACGGTAGCGAAGGAGTTAATTCGTCAGTTGCCTAAAGAACGTATTATATATTTAGGGGATACAGCACGTTGCCCTTACGGTCCGCGTTCTCGTGAGGAAGTACGTAAATTTACATGGGAAATGACGGAGCATTTATTAGAACTGAATATTAAAATGCTAGTTATTGCTTGTAATACAGCAACTGCAGTTGTGTTAGAAGAAATGCAGAAACAATTACCAATTCCGGTAGTAGGTGTTATTCACCCAGGATCACGTACAGCGTTAAAAGTGACAAATACGTATCATGTTGGGGTTATTGGAACAATCGGAACAGTGAAAAGTGGTGCGTATGAAGATGCGTTAAAGTCTATTAATAACCGAGTTATGGTAGAGAGTTTAGCGTGCCCGCCTTTTGTTGAACTTGTAGAGAGTGGGAACTTCGAAAGTGCAATGGCGTATGAAGTTGTTAGAGAAACGCTGCAACCATTGAAAAATACTGAAATCGATACACTTATTTTAGGTTGTACACATTATCCGATTTTAGGTCCTGTCATTAAGAAGGCGATGGGAGATAAAGTTCAGTTAATTAGTTCTGGTGATGAAACAGCTCGTGAAGTAAGTACAATCTTATATCATAGTAATATGCTAAATGAGGGAGAAGAGCAAAGTGATCATCTCTTCTTAACGACAGGGAAAATAGATTTATTTAAAGAAATTGCATCGAAATGGTTTGGACAGCCAATCGAAAATGTGAAGCATATTAGTTTAGAAACGAAATAATAGTAGATTCGTAAAAAAACTCCTGAGAAATCAGGAGTTTTTTTATGGAGAAAGTTTTTTGTGAGTCGTCACAGCTTGTTCTAAAACATGGGAAAGCTCGTATATATAGTACAAACTTAGATTTTAGGGGGGAATAGTATGCCTAAATCCACTTTGAAATGGGTTGTTGGTGCTACTGTGAGTGCGGTTTTATTAACGGGGTGCGGTTTATTAAATCAGGAAAAAGCGACGGAGCAAATTGATCCACCGAAAAAGGTTACGTATACAGAAGGTGAAAAGAAAGATACTGCTAAAAAAGATAAACAAGGGCAAACGGTAAACCGAGAGTTATACCTTGTTGATAAAAATGGTTATGTTGTACCACAAACAATTGCAATGCCTACGCCAAAAGCAAATGAAGTTGTGAAACAAACGTTGGAATACCTTGTGAAAGACGGTCCGGTAACAAATGTATTACCGAATGGATTCCGTGCAGTTCTTCCGGCGAATACAACGATGACTCTAGATTTGAAAAAAGACGGGACAGCGATAATTGATTTCTCTAAAGAGATGAAAGGTTACGCAAAAGAAGAAGAACGTCAAATTGTTGAATCGGTAGCGTGGACGCTGACTCAATTTAAAGATATAAAACAAGTGCAGTTCCAAATAAATGGTGAAAAATTAACGAAGATGCCTGTTGGTGGTACGCCGCTTGGGGAAGGGGTGAGTCGTGCGAATGGAATTAACTTTGATGATGAACAAGTAACAGATGTCACGAATACAAAACCGGTTACCCTTTACTTCATGGCGCAGAGTAATAAACAGCAATACTATGTACCGGTGACGCGCCGGGTGGCAGATGGTAAGGAAAATGATATTACGACAGTTGTGAACGAGCTTGTAAAGGGACCATCTCACGGATCGTTATTGAATGATTTTAACCCAGGTGTAAAGCTTGTCAGTGATCCGAAATTACAAGATGGACAGATTACATTAAATTTTAATGAAAATATATACGCGAATAAAGACAAAAATATGATTTCGAATTATGTACTAAAATCACTTGTCTTATCTTTAACGGAAAAACAAGGTGTGAAAAATGTCTCTGTTGAAGTAAATGGGAAAGCGAATCTTACGAATGAGCAGGGTGAAAAGTTAATAAAACCTGTTAATCGTCCACAAAACGTAAATACAGGTAGTTTTTAATCGTAAATAATTTGATATACTTATGTAGGAAAGGGGAATTTCTTTTTGAGTTCCCCTTCTTCTATTGTTATACATATCATACATTTAAAATTGGCTATACTAACAAGTAGCAGTTATGAGGGGGTTATTTTATGCGAGTAGATGGTAGAGGGAAAGCAGAACTACGCCATATACATATTCATACAAATTATTTAAAACATCCGGAAGGGTCAGTACTAATTGAAGTTGGGGATACAAAGGTAATCTGTTCAGCGACAATCGAAGAGCGTGTACCACCGTTTATGCGTGGAGAAGGAAAAGGGTGGGTAACAGCAGAATATGCAATGATTCCACGTGCGACTGAGCAACGTACGATTCGTGAGTCTAGTAAAGGGAAAGTAACAGGACGTACAATGGAAATTCAACGTTTAATTGGACGAGCATTACGTGCTGTTGTTGATTTAGAAGCGCTTGGCGAAAGGACAGTTTGGATTGACTGTGATGTAATTCAAGCGGATGGTGGAACGAGAACAGCTTCTATTACAGGTGCTTATGTAGCGATGGTATTAGCGTTTGGAAAATTATTGCAAGCAGAAAAAGTCTCTAAAATTCCAGTAAAAGATTATTTAGCAGCAACGTCAGTTGGTATTGTTGAAGAACAAGGTGTTGTTTTAGATTTAAACTATGCAGAAGATTCTAAAGCAGACGTTGATATGAAC
Source organism: Bacillus clarus (assembly GCF_000746925.1). GTDB lineage: Bacteria > Bacillota > Bacilli > Bacillales > Bacillaceae_G > Bacillus_A > Bacillus_A clarus. The sequence continues at coordinate 1,423,358 of NZ_JMQC01000008.1, read as the reverse complement.
GTTATTATGACTGGAAAAGGCCAACTTGTTGAAGTGCAAGGGACTGGCGAAGAAGCGACGTTTAGTAGAGCTGAATTAAACGAACTACTTGATGCAGCAGAACAAGGGATTTTCCAACTTGTTGAAAAGCAAAAAGAAGCGTTAGGTGACATCGTATCTCATATAGAGTAGAGGTGGAAAATATGAAGCAAGTTGTTGTGGCAACGAAAAATATCGGGAAAGTTCGTGAGTTTGCGGAGTTATTTGAGAGATTTGATTTAGAAGTGAAATCTCTTCATGACTTCCCTCATATTGAAGAAGTTGAAGAAACTGGTGAAACATTTGAAGAGAATGCGATTTTAAAAGCGGATAGTTTATGTAAGCAATTAAATGCGATTGTTATTGCGGACGACTCTGGCCTTATTGTCGATGCTTTAAATGGAAGACCTGGTGTTCGCTCAGCTCGTTTTGCTGGTGAACCGAAAGATGATCAGGCGAATATTGATAAAGTTTTAACAGAATTAAAGGGTGTAGCTCTAGAAAAACGTACTGCACGCTTTTACTGCGCTTTAGCAGTTGCGTTCCCTGAAGCTGATAAAGAGCCGGTTATTGTAAACGGAACGTGCGAGGGAAAGATTTTAGAACAGCGTCGTGGTGAAAATGGTTTCGGATACGATCCAATCTTTTATGTAGAAGAATATAAAAAGGCGATGGCTGAATTAAGTTCAGATGAAAAGAATGCCATTAGTCACCGTGGGCGTGCTCTTCGTAAATTAGAAGAAAAAATCCCAGAATGGTTTTTAGGAGAATAAGGGAGAGAGATTGATGAAAGCTTTAATCGTAAGCGATAGTCATAGCTCGGTGGAAGAATTACAGCAATTAAAGGGAAAATATGAAGGTAAAGTAGATGTTATGATTCATTGCGGTGATTCTGAGTTAACATTAGATCATGAAGAGTTGAAAGGCTTCCGTGTCGTAAAAGGAAATTGTGATTACGCAAATTTTCAAGATGAAATTGTTACTGATGTAGAGGGGATTCGCTTTTTAGTCGTGCATGGACATCGTCATAATGTTAAAATGACATTACAAACATTGGCATACCATGCAGAAGAAGTAGGGGCGCATGTTGCGTGCTTTGGGCATTCTCACGTGTTAGGAACAGAATTGATGGATGGGGTATTATTTATTAACCCAGGAAGCATTTTGTTGCCGCGTTCTCGTGTGGAGAAAACGTTCGCTTTATTAGAAATGGATGAAAAACATATAGAAGTTCGTTTTGAAACGATAGACGGACAAGTGATAGAACAAGCAACTTTTAAAAGAGGATAAGAAAAATTATCCTCTTTTTAAAAAAAGTGTTGACTTTATGTGAAGCTGCGAATATACTAAATATTGTCGATAGGACATCAGCGGTAATGAAAAATGAAAATAACATATGCGGGTGTAGTTTAGTGGTAAAACAAGAGCCTTCCAAGCTCTGGTCGAGAGTTCGATTCTCTTCACCCGCTCCATGTCCCAGTAGCTCAGCAGGATAGAGCAACGGCCTTCTAAGCCGTCGGTCGGGAGTTCGAATCTCTCCTGGGACGCTAAGAAAACCTTGTTATCTTTTGATAACAAGGTTTTTTGTTTAATTATTAATAAATTTTTCAAAGACAAAACCATAATCTTTCACATTATATTGTTTTTTCGTATCAATAAGCCAATTAAAGGCGATCTCATTCATCTCTTTAAATTGCTCTGCCAGATTTACTTGTGTGTTCGTAATACGGCTAAAAGTGTTAGAAGCCATATCTAAGCTTTTATGAGCGTATTGCAATGTAATATCGTTGTCGTATGAAATTTCTTCGATTTTAAGAAGTGCTTTATATAAGTCTTTTAATTCCTCGATATGTTTTTTATGAACATCAATTGAATAATACTCGTCTCCCATATGAAACTTAATTTCTACATCTAAATCAATTGTGCCTGCCGTTTCGAGTGCTACATTTTTAATTTGGTACTTACTATAGCTATAGCGGCGCAGCGTACGCTTTTTGCTTGTTGCACTTGTACCATCTAGATGGAGTAACCCTTTGTTTGTAAAACAATATTCATCTGATTTTGATTTAAGTAAGAAAGTAAATTTTCTCCCCATCTTCATGCATAACGTAATCGTCAGCATCAGCATCGACCTTATCATAATCTTTCGGTGTAATGACAGAACCTACATCGCTTAACCCCAAATTATTTAGTAAATCCATTAGTTTGAGAGTGGATTCTCCAAAAAATCACCAAGAGAAAAAAGTTAATTTTGCAAATGATTATAGAGAAATTCCATGAAGTCGCCTCTAGTTAAATGAGGTGTTTTTTTATGTGTTTGGAAATCTTACAATTCTGTAAGGTAAGTGTAAGGAAGTTCGATGGTAACAAATTGTTAATCTTTTATAATTAAGGTAACAACGATAAAACGAGGAGGAAGAAATGATGAAAGGATTAATCATAACGGGTTTAACAGTAGCTTTTGGGTTTGTAGCATATGAGAAATTAACATATGTCATTGATGTTGTAAAACATTTAGTAGCATAGAAAAAAACTGCCATGAGAGGGAAAGGGAATGAGTAAATGAATGGAATGGTTATTTGGAATTATAGGTGTTTGTAGTGTAGTTTTATTGTTCTTTGTCCCGAGTGGTATATTTAGTTCGACTACAAGTTTGTTTTTCTTAAGTTTGTTTGCTTGTTCGATGCTTATTATTATGTTTTTAATGAAGCGAAGTAAACCGATCTTCTTTTTTAGCATGATTGTTATGGCAATTATTGTTCTCCAAATTATTACCCTTGTTGTATATCCTACCATTATAAAAGCTTTCCACTAATATGAAATCCTCCGTGTTCATGGCTGAGGGTTTTTATTTGTATAAAATTGAAATTTTATAGTTCGAATTTTTAAAGATTAATTGTAAAAATTAAATATTTTTATATTTCAAATAAATAAAGTCGAAATGTTGTTTTCTTATTACGCATTTGATATATTTACTTTGAAGATATTTAAAATCTAGAAAAAGAGGCGGACGTATGGATAAAAAAGAAAATACGGTCGTATTGTTTCCTCAGTTGTCGGAACGTTATATTGATGAAGGTTTTTTGGCACTGAAGGAGCGGAAGTTCGAAGATGCATTGCGCTGCTTTGAAATATTACGTCAGTATAATGCGGAAACGGAACAAACAGAATTAGCTTCAGTTATTTGTTTGCTTGAGTTAAAACGGATAGAAGAGTCGAAAGAAAAATGTGAGCAGTTGCTTGAAACAGGAACCCTCTTATTTGGTGATATTCTGGAAACTTATGTAACTATTTTAGTACAAACAAATGATTACGAAGGTGTAATTGAAACTGTTGAGGAAGTGTTACAAACGAAAGAGTTGATCCCAGAGCAGAAGGAAAAATTAGCACAACTTGCCTTGTTTGCGCAAGGGATGTTAGATGGGGAAAATGCACCTCAGATAGATTCGAATTTCGATTTGGATGAATTTACTAAAGAGCTGTTTGGAGAGAGTTTCGGTCAGAAACTACGAGCAATTCAGGATCTTTTATTAAAGGATCTTGATAAGGCGTTGCCTGCTTTGAGGAAGTTTTTAATAGATGAAGAGCAGCATCCTTATTTGAAAACTTCTATTTTGTATAAAATGGTAGAAAATCAAATGGAAGAAGAAATAGAAGTGGAGAAGTTTGGGGATAAAATTACAATTATTCCGGCATTTACGGGTCATAATGAGGAGAAATCCGATAAAATTATACATATATTATCGAATCGATTAGAACATAATCATCCAGATATATTTGATACAATGATTACATATTGGAGAGAAATGCAAGCTAGTATTTTTCCATTCCCTCTATTTATGGAGAAAGCCGAAATTTGGGCAGCTGTTTTAGAGAGAATAGGGAGAAAGCGTTTCGGATTGATCATTGATGAAGATGAACTTATGACAGCATATAATATTACGTTTGAGGAATTTCATATTGCCTATCAATGGCTTTTGCGTGTTGAGAGGGAAGGGTATTTACCTGTATAATGTGAAAAAGAATCGTTCAGTTATTGAAACGAGAATATTCTATGTTATAATGTAAGGGTTGCAAAAGGCAGAAAACTGCCTGTTTGTAAGAGAAGAGGAGTATAATTCTCTTACTTAATATGTTTCATATTAGTCTCGAACAAAATATACCGTAATTGTCTTTTAGGCAATTAATAGATTAAAACTGTGTATTTGAAAGCTTGATTATATCAGCTTTTACACTTTTGTTATTTCTAAAAAGAGATAATAGAAATCTTAATCTATAGAGGTATGTGCATACATTATTATAGTTGGAGGGAAAGAATAAATGGCTGCAAAATGGGAAAAATTAGAAGGTAACGTTGGCGTTTTAACAATCGAAGTTGATGCTAAAGAAGTAAACAACTCTATTGACGCTGCGTTCAAAAAAGTAGTGAAAACAATTAACGTACCAGGTTTCCGTAAAGGAAAAATGCCTCGTCCGTTATTCGAACAACGCTTTGGTGTTGAATCTTTATACCAAGATGCTTTAGATATCATTTTACCAAAAGCATACGGTGAAGCAATTGATGCAACTGGTATCTTCCCAGTTGCTCATCCTGAAATCGACATCGAGAAATTTGAAAAAAATGCTAATCTTATCTTCACTGCAAAAGTTACAGTAAAACCTGAAGTAAAATTAGGTGAATACAAAGGCTTAGCAGTAGAAAAAGTTGAAACAACTGTAACTGACGAAGATGTAGAGAACGAATTAAAAGCTTTACAAGAGCGTCAAGCTGAATTAGTTGTTAAAGAAGAAGGCACTGCTGAAAACGGCGATACAGCTGTAATCGACTTCGAAGGTTTCGTTGATGGCGAAGCATTTGAAGGCGGAAAAGGCGAAAACTACTCTCTAGCAATCGGTTCTGGTACATTCATCCCAGGTTTCGAAGAGCAAATCATTGGTCTTAAAGCTGGTGAGTCTAAAGACGTTGAAGTATCATTCCCAGAAGAGTACCATGCTGCTGAATTAGCTGGCAAACCAGCAACATTCAAAGTAACAGTTCATGAAATTAAATCAAAAGAACTTCCTGAGTTAAACGACGAGTTTGCTAAAGATGCTGACGAAGAAGTTGCAACTCTTGATGAATTAAAAACAAAACTTCGCACAAACTTAGAAGAAGGCAAAAAGCACGAAGCTGAGCACAAAGTACGTGACGAAGTAGTAGAATTAGCTGCTGCTAACGCTGAAATCGAAATTCCAGAAGCTATGATCGACACTGAGTTAGATCGTATGGTTCGTGAATTCGAGCAACGTTTAAGCCAACAAGGTATGAACCTTGAGCTTTACTACCAATTCACAGGTACT